>NZ_JBVVPC010000007.1:0-205720 GCF_055807355.1 Bradyrhizobium sp. Ken01 | reverse complement strand
CCGCGCGACGCGCGCATCACATAGCGCCGTAGCTAGCGCGGCTTGGCCGCGGAGGCCGACCCGTTACCCCATCTACGAAGCCTCACTCCTTCGTTCGCACTGCCGTTCCGTCCGCCATGAGTGTCACGCCCTTCCGTTCGACAATCATCCCGTAGGCCTGAGGCTGACGGTGAACGTCGAAATTGAAGGTGGTGCGCTTGTAGGAATTGCAGAGATCGAGATCGCAGCGGGCGAGCGCGATCTCGTCGCCCTTGGTCGTGCATCGCGCCATGATTTCGCCGGAGGGCGCGATGACGCAGCTTCCGCCGATGTGGTCGACGCCCTCCTCGACACCCGCTTTGGCGACGCCGACCACGAAGGTGCCGTTCTGGTAGGCGCCGGCCTGCATCACCAGATGATTGTGAAACAGCGAGAGATCGTCATGCTCCGGTGCGGGCGGATTGTGCACCGGCGTGTTGTAGCCGATCATCACCATCTCGACGCCCTGCAAGCCCATTACCCGATAGGTCTCGCTCCAGCGGCGGTCGTTGCAGATCGCCATCCCCATCACGCCGCCGAAGGCCTCGGTCACGCCAAAACCATCGCCCGGCTTGAAATAGCGTTTTTCCAGATGCTGGAATTCGCGCCAGGGCTCGTGCTCGGCATGACCGGGCAAATGCACCTTGCGATATCTGGCGACGATGGCGCCGCTTCGATCGACCAGGATGGAGGTGTTGTAGCGCCTGACAAGTCCGGCCTCGACCGTCAGCTCGGCATAGCCAAGGCAAAATCCGATGCCGATCTCGCGCGCGAGATCGAACAGGGCTCTCGTCTCCGGCCCCGGCATCTCGCGCTCGAAGAAGCTGTCGATCTCGGCCTGAGCCTCGAAATACCACCGCGGAAAGAACGTGGTCAGCGCGAGCTCGGGATAGACGATCAGGTCGCAGCCGTTGGCGTGCGCCTGGCGCATCAAGGCCATCAGGCGCGCCACGACCGCGATTCTCGTCTCGGTCCGCGCCACGGGGCCGAGCTGGCCAGCCGCGATCGTCACAAATCTCGCCACGAATCTTTCCCTCTTCCGCTTCCCGGGTCAGGTCGCGGCAGAGACTATCGTGCGATGCGTCGCGCGCACAGCCTCGCTGTCCGGCACGGTGCCCAACCGAGAGGCAGCCCGATCGTCACGTGGGAAGCGCCGAGGATGAATTGCAATTGACCGCATCCAGGTCGCGCGAAAACACCCTCACGGAGCGCCGCTCACCATTCTGCGGCGACGGGCTCGTTGAAGAACTGACCGCGTTCCGCCATGCGCGACGGCTGGCGGCGACGATGCCGCTCCGCAACGCGCTTGTTCGGAGCGGCCGCCTTGGCCTGCCTGGGCTCCGCGGACTTGGCGTCCGAAGCCTTGGCGTCCGAAGCCTTGGCGTCCGAAGCCTTGAGCTCCGCGGCGGGCTGCGCCGCCATCGCAAATGCCTGGCGCGTGCCTTCCGTCGCGGCTGGCGCCGCCGCGTCTGATGTTGACGCCACGGTTTTGGTCAACGGAATCTGTCGGACGTTGGTGTCGAAGACGATCTTCTCCGGCCAGGTCTGCGCGGAATGAATCCGGGCGATCGAGAGGTCCGGCCCGGTTTCAGCGGCGGCGCTCACCGGACCGGCCAGGTAGTAGTCAGCAAGGTACAGGAGGGCGAGCAGAGCGCCGCCGGTAACGACGAAATAGCGGATGAGCGGCATGGGTCCCTCGATCGCCTCGTTGTCGAGGCCCCTGCAGCAACGGGAAAGAGTGGCAATCGTTCCGGTGCGCCGTCGAGCAATCGCGGGAGGCGCTCAGCCGCCCTCTGGCATTCCGCTTGCTGCACGGCAGTCAATTCCCTCAGACCCGCAGTGGGTCTGTCTCATCGTGAGGCGATCATGCACCCGACGTCCCGTTTCGAAGCGACCATGCCGACACAGCTCCACGCATTGATCTCCGATCTGCGCTGGCGCATGCGAATGATCGACGCCGACATTCTGGAGGAAGAGCGGAAGGCCGGAATCTCCGATCCCCAGAACGTCGCCTACCCGATGCTCGCGCAGAACCTGCGGGCCCGGCGCGACAATATCCGGGTGAGCATCGCCATTCTCGAAAGCCGGCTTGAAAAGCGATCGACCGAGTGGCCGCGCGCGGCCTGATGCGCACGATGACGGTAGCTCTCTTCCCCGGTCAACGCGAAGGAACTCGCGTTGCCGATCTGCAACGGTTCCCGTCCGTCTGAAGCCGGACAAAAGAAACTCCCATTGCGGCCACGAACCCCTCTCACAACGCCGTGAGACGAGCAGGGGAACGATGATGCGTGCGCAAAGAGTCTGGGTGGTGAACGGGGCCGCCAGCGTCGAACAGTTGCAGACCAGATTGGACGATCTGAACAAACGGCTCGGTCAACTCGAGACCCAGCACCCCGAAAGCTGGAGAGTCGAAGAGCTCAGATCGAGCGCGCTCAGCCTATCGCGCGAGATCGACGACATCCGCTGCGCCGAGGCGACGGCGGCGCTGAGCGAGCTGCTGCGGAAATAGCGGGCGTTCGCGATTCGCCCGTCGCGCAAGGAACCAACGCCGCCTCCCCGCCATTGCCATGCCGAGCATGGAGCAAAATCATGACGAGGCACCTGACGCGGGCCAATCTCGCGCGCGGCGTGGCCGGCGCGGTATCCACGCTGGTCCTGTGCGCGACGATGGCCTTTACCGTCGCGCGCCACTTCGCGCTTTAGAGCATTTGGCGCTGTGAGGTATTTGCGATGACGTCCGACCCCGAGGAATCGGTCAGGCTGCAAGGCTACGGCGAAATGACCCTGCGTACGGCCGTCACGACCATGATGCTGCTTGCGCCGCGCGAGCGCGCGGACGCCGCCATCTTCCGCGTCCGCGACGGCGTCCGGCTCGCCTCAAGCGAGATCGCCGAGTTCGCGTCGGAATGGGGCATCACGCCGACGCCAGAGATCAGGTCTCCGAAACTCGTCCCGGAGCAACATTGGACACATATCGTTCGCGGCATGGTCCGTGAGGCGCCGCTGCCGGCGCTGGCGGTCGCCTTTTTGTTGGGTGTGCTGGTGGCCCGACACTGATCGGCATCTGCGCAGAACTCGCGCCGGTTTTCTTGTACCCACGCAGCGGTTCGTTCGTCACCCCACGCTCGTCTGCTTCATGCAATCTCGCGCTTGTGAAAACATGCTCCGGTTGCATGTGAACCGCTTCACATTTGAATCCTCCACATCGTCCTAGCATGGATTGGCTCCGCTTGTTTATTGCAACCCGCAGGTCTGGGTCGCGGGACGCCGGACAGCAAACTCCGACAACGAGACCCGAGGTGCCTGCTAACCGATCTCCAGAGGAGATTGCCATGACTCTGATTTCAGCAACATCTTTAATGCGCACACTCGTGCTGGCCGCCGTCGTCTCGCAGACCAGCGGCCCCATCGCCGGCAATCAGACGGCAGACACGGGGGCTGCAAACCAGACGAGTATCAATCGACCCGCCTCCGCGCCGACGACGGTCGCGCAAGGGCGCTGCTTCAACGGCAGATGCTATTAACTTACCCGGTTGATGACTATCGTGCGTGATGGAGGATGGCCATGCCTACGCTTCCCATGAAGCTTGGAGTGCCGCTGGACCAGATGAGCATATTCTTCTTTGCGTCCCTCGCGCTCGCGGTTTGGCTCATTTACGTGTTCTGCCAGCGCAAATTCGCCGAGCGCAGCGTCACTGGAAGCGGCGACTTCATCTATCAGATGCTGCCGCGTCAACTGGCAACGCATGAGGAATATTCGCACGGCTTCCTGATCTATTTCGGTTCGATGGCTACAATCCTGGTGGTGCTGTCGCTGCTGGGAGCAAACAATCTCGAACAGCTTGGCCTCACGCTACCAAAGCAGTTCAGCTATCTGGGAATGCCGCTCGCCCTCGCGTTTGTGCTGATGGGGGCGCTCCCGAACGTGCCTGGCCTCATGCTGATCGAGACCTATATGCGCCAGTACGCGCATGAGCGCGCCTACATTCCCGATGCCGCACGCGCCACAGCGGAGCGGATAGCGACCGCTGATTTCGATTTCACAGCCTATGCGGGTGAGGCACTTCGGTCGCTGCAAATGCGCGGTATCCTGCCTGACGACTTCACGCGATCCCGCCATACGCTCGAGCATAATTGGGCGCGGCTTTGCTGTCTTCTCTACGCTCTGAAATCCTATCGCATGGAAGGCTTCACCGGCGCCCTCGATGCGAGCCTCTTACAGGACTACCAGAGCGATCTGGATCTCATCGAGAGCCAGAAAAGATCCATGGAACCTCAGATGACGGCCTATCGAAGCGCGCGGGAAAGCGACCCTTATTACACGAACGAAGAGCTTCGCCGCTGCATCGTGGACAATCTGCGCAAGCTCTACGTCCTGCTCGGATGTGCGGTACGACTCAAGACGCAGCCCAACGACGATATTGATCTGGCGCTGCGACCATTTGGCATCATGCTGAAACCCACGCTTCGCCCGCAGGGTACAGGTGACCTAAAGCTTGTCAGTCTGACGGCTGTCGCAATGAGCGTCGTCTTGCTGGGTCTCGCCGCCGACGGGCTCGGCCAGCTCGGCTTATGGACGACGTCGCCGGTCTTTCCGCAAACCGTGATGCAGCCTTTCTGGGATGCCGCAGCAACGTTCGTGCCCTACGCAACTGCGATCATCGTGGCCGATCTCGTGCGCAGACGCGCCATCGGCAAGGGACGATGGTTCGTCACCTCGGGACAGCGTCAACAGACAAGTATAGCAAACTACGTCCGGGTGGCTGTGATCTGTGGCATCGCAGGATATCTCGCGCTCATCATCTGGGGACTTACCCAGGCCCCACCAACGGAAGACAGCTTCAGAATTGAGATTCCCAGTGCCCTGCTCGCCATGGTGACGGGAGCATTCTACGTCTTTCATCTTGACAACGCGCAGGCTGGTCAGCGCCCGTCGCGCGCATGGGAGCTTGGCGCCGAGACTGTCATCACCGGGCTCTGCGGGCTTATCGCCGCCTGCGCCACATGGCAGATCATTCTGGGCACCGCCGGTGCCGCGGTGGATAGAATCATTCTCACCACCCTTATCAATGCCGCGGTGGGGTTTGCACTTGCCTGGTACATCCCGCAAGCTGCGGCCGCACTCCGTTACGATCCGCTGGTCAACGAAAGCCAGGAACGCGTACGCGCGCTGCAAACCGCAGCCCAGGCTCGGCTGGGCGGCGCGGCAGCAATCTGGCTCGATCAGCAGCATCCTGCGCTTGACGGCATCTCACCCCGCCTCGCTGCAGCGGCCGGCGGAGACGGGTTCGAGCGCGCAATCGCTTTGCTGCAACGCCCACAGTCTCTGACCGCCTGAGCCTGCCGCCTTCACCAATCCGGATCGGGATTGCCGATCCGGGCTTGTCGCAAGACCTCTGCATTGCGGTGAGGCTTGGAGCCGGATCAGCCATGCCACGCGCACAGGCGCCCCTGCCCGGCCAAATCGGCCGTGGACCCGCACCGAAAATCGTTGCAATAAAGGCACTCTAGGGCGCCGGCGGCCGGTCCGCCAAGCCTCTAGGAAAACGTCGACTTTTGGAAGAATGGTCGGAGTGGCAGGATTCGAACCTGCGACCCCTGCGTCCCGAACGCAGTGCTCTACCGGGCTGAGCCACACTCCGACAAGAGGCCGGCTTATAGCGTCGGGTTTGGCGCACCGCAAGCGGCCGAGCTGAGGAATCTTATCCCTGTGAAAACGGGTCTCGAAACGCTGATTTTACCGGCCGGCGCGGCCGGCGCGGAAGCTGCCGCCCGGACATTGGCCGCCGGCGGGCTGGTCGCGTTCCCGACCGAGACGGTCTACGGGCTCGGGGCGGACGCCGGAAATGCCGGCGCGATCGCCCATCTTTACGCCGCCAAGGGGCGCCCGGCCTTCAATCCGCTGATCGCGCATGTCGCCGACCTCGCGGCCGCGCGCAGGATCGGGCGGTTCGACGCCTGCGCCTTGCGCTTCGCGGATTCGTTCTGGCCGGGGCCGCTGACGCTGGTGGTACCGAAGACGAAAAACTGCCCGGTGGCTGAGCTTGCCACCGCGGGCCTCGATACGGTCGCGATCCGCATTCCGGCCCATCCGGTGGCGCAGGCGATCCTGCGCGCCTTCGGCGGGGCGGTGGTGGCGCCGTCCGCCAACCTCTCCGGCCACGTCTCACCGACGCTGGCCGCCCATGTCGAGGGCGACCTTGCGGGGCGGATCGACCTGATCGTCGACGGCGGGCCGGTTACGGTCGGCGTCGAATCGACCATCGTCGGCTGTTTTGCGGTGCCGATGCTGCTGCGGCCCGGCGGGCTGTCACGCGAGCGGATCGAAGCCGTGCTCGGAGCATCGCTGGCGCGACTGCCCGCAGAGACCGACAGCGACGACAGCCAGCCGCTGGCGCCGGGCATGCTGGCCTCGCATTACGCGCCGCGCGCCAATGTGCGGCTCAATGCGCTGGATGTCGCGCCGGGCGAAGCGCTGCTGGCGTTCGGCCCCGCGCGCCTGCCCGGCCTGGAGGCCGCCACCGCGGTCATGAATTTGTCGCCCAGCGGCGATCTCGATGAAGCCGCCGCCAATCTGTTCGGCTATCTTCGCGCCCTCGATGCCAGCGGGCCGCGGGCGATCGCGGTGATGGCGATCCCCGAACAAGATCTGGGCGAAGCGATCAACGACCGGCTGCGCCGGGCGGCTGTCGCGAGATAAGAGCGAAGCAAGAGACAAGACAATGAACGTCAATCATTCCGCCAGCCCACCGCTTGCGCCCGAACTGATCGAACAATTCCGCAGAATCGTCGGCGAGAGGCACGCCATTACCGATGCGGCCGACATCGAGGCCTATGTCACCGAGGAGCGCAATCTGTTCCACGGCCGCTCGCCGCTGGTGCTGCGCCCGGGCTCGACCGCGGAGGTCGCCGCGATCTGCAAGCTCGCCTCCGAGCACAAAATCGCACTAGTTCCGCAGGGCGGCAACACCGGGCTCGTCGGCGGCCAGACCCCGCACAATGGCGAGGTGGTGGTATCGCTGCGGCGGCTCGACAAGATCCGTGAGATCGACACCGCCTCGAACACCATGACCTGCGAGGCCGGCGTGGTGCTGCAGATCGCGCAACAGAAGGCCGCGGACGTGGACCGGCTGTTTCCGCTCTCGCTCGGCGCGGAAGGGAGCTGCACCATCGGCGGCAATCTCTCGACCAATGCCGGCGGCACGGCCGCGCTCGCCTATGGCGTCGCGCGCGAGATGGCGCTGGGGCTCGAGGTGGTGCTGGCGGACGGGCGCGTGCTCGGCGTGCTGTCGAAGCTGAAGAAGGACAACACCGGCTACAATCTGCACAACCTCTTCATCGGCGCCGAAGGCACGCTCGGCATCATCACCGCGGCGACGCTAAAACTGTTTCCGAAGCCGCGGTCGATCGAGACCGCCTTCGTCGGGCTGAAGTCGCCGGACGCCGCGCTGAAACTGCTGGCGATCGCGCAAAGCGAGGCCGCCAATGCGCTGACGAGTTTCGAGCTGCTCTCGGAGATGGCGGTCGATTTCTCGATCCGCCACGGCATCGACGTGCGCGATCCGCTCGCGCAAAAGCATGACTGGTACGTGCTGATGGAATTGTCTTCGCCCGGCGATGACGCCCGCACGCCGCTGGAAACGATCCTCGGCCGCGCCATGGAGGACGAGATCGTCGACGACGCGGTGATCGCGGCCAACCTCACCCAGCGCGCCGGCTTCTGGAAGCTGCGCGACGAGATGTCGTCGGCACAGAAGCCGGAGGGCGGCTCGATCAAGCACGATATCTCGGTGCCGGTGGCGACCGTGCCCGCCTTCATCGCCGAGGCCAATGAAGCCGTGGTCAAGCTGATCCCCGGCGCGCGGCCGGTGCCGTTCGGCCATCTCGGCGACGGCAATCTGCACTACAATGTCAGCCAGCCGATCGGCGCCAACACCGCGGACTATCTGGCGCGCTGGCACGAGATGAACGCGGTCGTGTTCGCCATCGTGCTGCGCATGGGCGGCTCGATCTCGGCGGAGCACGGTATCGGCGTGCTCAAGCGCGACGAGCTTCCCGATGTGAAGGACAAGACTGCAATCGAGCTGATGCGGTCCATCAAGGCGATGCTCGATCCGCTTGGAATCATGAACCCGGGAAAAGTGTTGTGAGTGCGCTCACGATCGACGCGATCACCGAGGCCGATGTCGAGCCCGTGGTCACGCTGTGGCAGCGCTGCGGCCTGACGCGGCCGTGGAACGATCCGCATGCCGACATCGCGCTGGCGCGGAGGCGCGACAATTCCACCATCCTGCTCGGCCGCGACGGCGGCACCATCGTCGCCACCGCGATGGTCGGCCATGACGGCCATCGCGGCTGGGTCTACTACGTCGCGGTCGATCCGGAAAGCCAGAAGCGTGGTTACGGTCGCGTCATCATGGCCGCAGCCGAGGACTGGCTGCGCGCGGCCGGCATCGCAAAGCTCCAGCTCCTGGTCCGGCGCGGCAATGAGCAGGCCAACGCGTTCTACCAGTCGCTGGGTTTCGAGGAATCCACCTCGGTGATGTTCCAGAAGTGGCTCGACGGCCGCACCACAACGCCAAGCAATTGAGATCGAAGCATGACGATTTCCGACCGCGTCCGCATCAAGGACGTCCGCGTGCTCTCGGACGGCTGGACCACTCTCAAGAACACCACGTTCGAGTACCGGCGCGCCAATGGCGAATGGCAGACGCAGCACCGCGAGACCTATGAGCGCGACAACGCCGCGGCCGTGCTGCCGTATAATCTGGCACGCCGTACGGTGATCCTGGTGAAGCAATTCCGCCTGCCGGCGTTCATTCGCGGCTACGACGATCTGCTGATCGAGGCGGCCGCCGGCGTGCTGGACGACGCCTCGCCTGAAATGCGCATCCGCGCCGAGGCCGAGGAGGAAACCGGCTATCGCCTGCACCACGTCCACAAGGTGTTTGAAGCGTTCATGAGCCCCGGGGCCATCACCGAGAAGCTGCATTTCTTCGTCGCCGAATACGAGCCGGAGATGCGGGTCAGCGACGGCGGCGGCCTCGAACATGAAGGCGAGGACATCGAGGTGCTGGAGCTCGGCATCGACGAGGCCTTAGCGATGATCGCGGACGGCCGCATCATCGACGCCAAGGCGATCATGCTGCTGCAGCATGTGGCGCTGCATGTGTTTCGGTGAGCTTGCTTACTCTTGAGCTCACCCCCGACTATCTCTAGTCTGTCGCCAACAAGAACCAGGAGACGCGCCCATGTCCGCTTCGCGCGACGACGAATTCGGCTTTGCGCCCGACTACGACGCCCCCGTCCCCTATATGCAGCGCACGCGGGACTATTACGCCGCGATTGGCTACACCACGGCGTATCGCTGGGCTCACTACACCGAGGCGCCGTTCCAGCCGCTGAAGAAGCCGCTGTCGCAATCACGCGTCACCATCATCACGACGGCCGCGCCATACGATCCCACCAAGGGCGACCAGGGCCCGGGCGCGGCTTATAATGGCGGTGCGAAATTCTACCAGGTCTATGACGGCGACACGGCGAAGCCGCACGACCTTCGCATCTCGCATATCGGCTACGACCGCAAGCACACCACGGCCACCGACAACGGCACCTGGTTTCCGCTGCCGCAACTGTTGAAGGCGAGCGCTGCGGAGCGCATAGGCGAGGTGGCCCCGCGCTTCTTCGGCGCGCCGACCAACCGTAGCCATCGCGTCACGCTCGACACCGACGCGCCGGAAATTCTGGCGCGAGCCGTCGCCGACAAGGTCGATGTCGCCGTGCTGGTGCCGAACTGCCCGGTCTGCCATCAGACCACGGCGCTGGTGGCGCGGCATCTGGAGCGGAACGGCATTCCGACCGTGATCATGGGCTGCGCCAAGGACATCATCGAGCACGCCGCCGTGCCGCGCTTCCTGTTCTCGGATTTCCCGCTCGGCAATTCCGCCGGCAAACCGCACGACATCGCCTCGCAGGCACAGACGCTCGAGCTGGCGCTCAGACTGCTGGAGACCGCGAGCGGCCCCCAGACCACGATGCAGTCGCCGCTGCGCTGGAGCGAGGACGCTTCCTGGAAGCTCGACTACAACAACGTCGCGCAACTCTCGCCCGAAGAGCTGGCGCGCCGCCGTGCCGAATTCGACAAGCAGAAGGAGATCGCGCGCGGCAATCGCGCCGCCTGACGTCCTCCGACAACCAAAACAAAAGGGAGAGCGACGTGACGCGACCGTTCGAGGGCGTGAAGATCCTGGAGTTCACGCAAGTGCTGGCCGGCCCTTATGCGAGCTATCAGCTCGCGCTGCTGGGCGCCGACGTCATCAAGGTCGAGCGGCGCGAGGGCGAGGACATGCGCCGCACGCCGCTGTCGCGCGAATGGGCCGAGCGCGGGCTGGCGCCGGCGTTCCAGGCCATCAACGGCAACAAGCGCAGCCTGACGCTCGATCTGCAAAAGCCCGATGCGATCGCGATCGTGAAAAAGCTCGCCGCGCAAGTCGACGTGGTCATGGAGAATTTTCGCCCCGGCGTGATGGACAAGCTCGGCATTGGGTACGAGGCGCTGTCCGCAATCAATCCGAAGCTGATCTACTGCGCGGTATCAGGGTTCGGCCAGACCGGTCCGGATCGGCTGCGCCCCGGCTATGACGGCAAGATGCAGGCGCTGTCCGGCATCATGGCGATCACGGGTCATCCGGAGACTGGGCCAACTCGTGCCGGCTTTGCGGTGTGCGACGTGCTGTCGGGCGCGACTGCTGCGTTCGGCGTGTCGAGCGCGCTGTACCAGCGCGACCGCACCGGCAAAGGCCAGCTCATTGACGTCTCCATGCTGGAGGCGACGATGGCGTTTCTGTCGGGGCAAATCGCGGACTGGTCGGTCGCCGGCCATCGCCAGCAGCTGTCGGGCAACCAGGCCGTCAGCCGCAGGACCACGGCGAATTTGTTCAGATGCGGCGACGGCCACATCCTGCTCGCCGTCAACAACGAGAAACAATATCGCGCGCTGATGTCTGCGCTCGGCCGCGAGGACACGTTGAGCGATCCGCGCTTCGCCGACTGGTTTTCGCGCAACGAGAACGAGCCGGCCTTACGCGCCATCATCGAAGAGGCGCTCGCGGCTAGGCCGGCACGCGAGTGGGAGACCATTCTGGAAGATGCCGGCGCGCCCTGCGCCAGCATCTGGAAGGTCGAGGAAGTCATCGACCATCCGCAGATCAAGGCGCGTGGCGCGATCCAGGAGCTGGATACGCCCTATGGCCGCCTGCGCTTTGCCGGCAGCGGCTTCAAGCTCGCGCATGGCGGCGGCCGGCTCGACCGCATGGCACCGGAGCTCGGTGCGGATACGGACGCGGTGCTGGGCGAGCTGGGATTTGACGCAGCGGACATCGCGGCGCTGCGGGCGAGGGAGATCGTGTAGGGTGGCGCCCCCACATTCAGTGTCATCCCGGGGCGCGCGCAGCGCGAGCCCGGGACCCATAACCACAGGATCGGGTTTGGCGAAGACTCGCAGTTGCCAGCCCGCGCCAAACTTCTCCCTGTGGTTATGGGGTCCCGGATCTGCGCTTCGCTTGTCCGGGACGACAGCGGAGTAAGACGCGCCAGCTTGGTTAGAACAACGATCCCTGCCCGTCATCGGCCGAGCCGGCCGCCGCTTTCCGCGCCACCTTCTTCCTCGGCGCCTCCGCTTCCATCTCCTCCGCGCTGATCGGCAGGAGCAACTGGTCGTCGTCGTTGGCGACGCGGTTGACGCGGGTGGAGACCGGGTGCCAGGCGAATTCGCCGATTTGCGGCGCGGTCATCAGCGGCAACACGGCATCGACGTCATCGCTGCTTCTGTCGAGCCAGCGCTCGAAATCGCGCGGGCTGATGGTGACGGGCACGCGGTCATGCAGCGTGGCGAGATCCTCGCCTGCGGCCGCCGTGACGATCGCGACCGTGTCGAGCTCCTCGCCGTTCGGCCCGACCCAGGTCTCGAATACTGCGGCAAAGCCGAGCGGCGCGCCGTCGGCGCGATGGATGAAGAAGGGCTGCTTGCGGCCATCCTCCGTCTTCCATTCGTAATAGCCGTCGGCCGGAATCAGGCCGCGCCGCCGGCGAATCGCGCGTTTGAAGGCGGGCTTCTCCAGCACCGTCTCGGAACGGGCGTTGATCAGGAGCGTAAATCCCTTGGGATCCTTGACCCAGCCCGGCAACAGGCCCCAACGCATCAGGCGAAAATGGCGCGCGCCGTTCTCGGCCAGCACCACCGGAATCGGTTGTGTCGGGGCCACGTTGAACCGGGGCGGGAAATTCGGCTGCTCAATGTAGCCGAACAGTTGCCGCAAAGCCGCGGGGGCCGAAGTTATGACGAAGCGTCCACACATCCTTGAGGGCTTATATAGGGTCCGTTCAGGTCCTTTTAACCCCGAACGTTAACACTGCGGCAGATGAGCTCAACGGTCGCCCAGCCGGCGCGGATGCATGGACGGAGCGGGCCCGAGGCTGCGGCCTGGGCCGAGCGGCTGCGCGTGGCCAACATCAACCCGCGGACCGGGCTTGCCACCGACTATCTCAACCATTTCAATGAAGCCGTGATGCTGCTGGAAATGGTGCCGGACATGCCGGAATGCGCGGAAGATTTTCTGACCTGGTCGCCGCTGTCCTATGCCGAGCATTTCACCGCCTCGAATTTCAAGGCCCGGGATCTGGCGATCGAGGCCTATGAAAAAGCCGACCCGAACGTGCGCGCCCAGTTCGACCACCTCACCGACACCATGACCTCGATCCTGACGGCGGTCGGCTCGGCCATGCGCGAGGTCGAGAAGGACACGACCCGCGTTCGCCTCGCCGAGCAGGCCGCCCAGTGGGTCAAGCCGCTGATCGCGGCGTGCGGCGGCATCATCAATGGCGGCGCGGAAGCCGACATCGACACCATCATGGCGAACTGAGCCCGAGCAGGTGAAGTCATGGCTGCGATCGTTCAGCCCAGCCGTCCCCAGATCGCGGTCAGTGCCGCGATTTTTCGTGACGGCAAGGTGCTTCTGACCCGCCGTGCGCGCTCGCCGGCAAAGGGGTTCTATTCGCTGCCGGGCGGCCGGGTCGAGTTCGGCGAATCGCTGCACGAGGCGCTGGCGCGCGAGATCGACGAGGAGACCGGGCTCGATATCGACATCATTGGGCTCGCGGGCTGGCGCGAAGTGCTGCCGGCCGCGACCGGCGCCGGCCACTATTTGATCATGTCCTTTGCCGCCCGCTGGGTGGCCCGGGAGCCGGTTCTCAACGACGAGCTCGACGACTACCGCTGGATCGCCCCGCAGGCCCTGGCCAGTCTTGGCGACCTCAAGCTGACCGGCGGACTGGAAGAGGTCATCCAGTCCGCCGCGCGCCTGATCGAGGCATAGGCCGCACGGCGAGCTCCCCCGCACCTCTCCCGCTTGCGGGAGAGGTCGACGCGCGAGAGCGCGGCGGGTGAGGGCTTTTTCCTCTTGGGGGTGCTCGCCTGCGGAGATACCCTCTCCCCG
Source organism: Bradyrhizobium sp. Ken01 (assembly GCF_055807355.1). Lineage (NCBI taxonomy): Bacteria > Pseudomonadati > Pseudomonadota > Alphaproteobacteria > Hyphomicrobiales > Nitrobacteraceae > Bradyrhizobium > Bradyrhizobium sp. Ken01. Next base: position 192,209 of record NZ_JBVVPC010000007.1, on the reverse strand, counting down.
ACCCTCCCCCGCAAGCGGGGGAGGGAGCGCACCGCTCGCGCCCCGGCGCCTTGCGTCTGCCGCCCCGAGGAGGCATACACCCGGCCGATGTCGACGCGATTTCTGGCCATTTTTGCCCTGATTCTCGCCTGCGCCTCGGTGCCCACGAGGGCTCAGGACGCGGCAGCGCCGTTTGACGGCGATTTGCAGCGGCTGGCGGAGATCCTCGGCGGGCTGCACTATCTGCGCGGCATCTGCGGGTCCAACGAGGGCAACAAATGGCGCAGCGAGATGCAGGCGCTGATCGATGCCGAAACCCCCGCCGGCGAACGCCGCACCCGCATGATCGCCGGCTTCAACCGCGGCTATAACGGTTTTCAGCAGACCTACCGGAGCTGCACGCCGGCCGCGACGGTGGCGATCCGCCGCTACATCGAGGAAGGCGCGAAGATCTCGCGCGATCTCACGGCGCGCTACGCGAACTGAACTCTCCATTCGTCATTCCGGGGCGCGACGAAGTCGCGAGCCCGGAATCCATTCTTCAACCGTCTCTGCGACCAGATGGATTCCGGGCTCGCGCTGCGCCCCGGAATGACAGCGGCGGGAACCCTGTCAGCGAGTTTGTACATAGCCGTTAACCGTTCCTAAAGATGTGGCCTAGCGGGCGTTAACCCGCGTGCTACACCTCTCGCACAGCGCATCGCCGTGGATCGCGCCCCAGCCCTGATCGAGTTTCATGAGCCATCCAGTGTCCTACGCCCCCGCACGCGCGCCGCTGCCCGATCACGAGCAGAAACAGGCCGCACTGAGCTATCTCAACGAGGCCTGGGCCGAAGCGCGCCATGATGGCGTCGACGGCGACTGCCTGGCGCAGGCGAGCCTGTTCGCGGCCCTTGCCGAGCTCGTCGGCACCTATGGCGAGGACGCGGTGGCGAAGTTCGTCGAAGGCTTTCCCGGCCGCATCCGCAACGGCGAATTCTCGATCGACATTTCCAGACAGTAAGTCTTTCTCCAGGCAGTAAGCCTTCGAAAACGCCCCCGCCACGCGGGCGGGGCCAGCTTCCGCTGCAAACGGAATACGCTCCCGAGCCCGTTACGGCTCGATCTTGAGTGTCGCTTTCATGTTGGGATGATAGCGGCAGTAATAATCGATCGTGCCCGCCTTCTTGAGAACCAACGTCCCTGATTTCTTCGCGGGCAGGTTGACGTCGAAATCGCCGTTCCTGGCCGTCGCGGTGTGGGCGAACACGTCCTTGTTGATCCATTCAATGGTGTCGCCGACCTTGGCCGAAGCGTCTTTCGGCGACACTTCGAGATTCTCCATCGTGATCTCGATGATCGCAGCGTGCGCCGGGACGGCCAACGCCACGAGCAGGACCGCTGACGCGATCGCAGACAATCGTCCCGGCATTATCGCCTCCCTATTTCAGCTCCGCCGCGACGTGCTCGGCGTGCTGCTGATGGCCCTGGAAGATTTTCAGGCCGGTTTGCAGCAGGCTCTTCAGTTCGGCATTGCTGGCGGACGGAATGAGCTGGGTTTCCAGCGCGCCATTGACGGTTTTGTGGTAGGCGACCTCGTTTGCGACATAGGCCTTGTCGAAGGCCGCACCGCTCAGCTTGTCCAGTTCGGCGAGCTTCTCGCTCGCCTGCTTCGACAGCGCCTTGCTGGTCTCGTTGTCTTCAGGCGTGACGTTCAGCTTCTTGACCAGCGCGAGCGCCTGCTTGTTGACGGCCTCATGGTCGCGCAGCATGTCCTCGGCAAACGCCTTGACGTCCTTGTTCTTGGCCTTCTTCTGCGCCTGCTTGGCAGCGTTGATGTCGATCACGCCCGCGGTGTAGGCGATATGGGCGATCTGCGGATCGGTCAGCTTGTCGGCTGCTTTGGCGCCTTGCAGCAGCGCGGGGCTCGACAACAAGACTGCAGCGGCGATCGCCGCGCTCCAACGAACGAACATGGTTTGACGCTCCTGTGGTGCCGGACGCTTTGCCGGCGCGTTGCTTCACAGGCGTTGGATGGGACTATGGCGCGAACGTTCCCGAAAAACTTCAGCCGCCGATGCCGAGCCGCTTCAGCACTGACACGGTCAGCCGCTCGCAGCGCCACCCGGCGAACGGGAACGCATCCATCACCACCGGACCGATCTCCTTCTCGACGTTCTCGCGCAGCATGGTCCGCGCACGGTGCAGCCGCGTCTTCACGGTCTCGGGCTTGACGCCGAGCAGCTCGGCAGTCTCCTCGATGTTCATGCCTTCCATGACGCGTGCGACGAAGACCATGCGGAAGACATCCGGTAATTCATCGATGGCGCGCTCGACGACGCGCTGGATTTCACGTTGGGCCATGGTCCTTTCCGGATCGCCTGCGGAAGAAGCGGGAAATTTGATGATCTGCGCCTCGAGCGTCGCTTCGGGCACCGAGCCCAGCTCGACATGCGGCCTGCCGCTTCGCGCCCGGCCAAGCGCCTCGTTGATGGCGATGCGCGATAGCCAGGTCGACAGCCCGGACTCGCCGCGGAACCCATCGAGATGGGTGAAGGCGCGGACATAGGTTTCCTGAACCACATCCTCGGCTTCGCTGTCGCTGCGCAGAATTCCGCGCGCCAGACGATAGAGCCTGCGATTGTTGGCCTGCATGATCTCGCGTAACGCGGCCTCGTCACGGCCCCGCGCCCGCTCGACCAGTTCCGCTTCCAAGGTCCGGATTTCCGATGTTTTGGCGCCGGCGGATAGGCCGGCTGCGGTCCGTGGCATGGCGGTCACCTGCTCGTTTTGGCTTCGTCCTGACATTGGATGCCGCCCCAAGGGAAAGGTTCCCAACTTTCTGGCCTCCCCTGGGGAGGGACCAGGGAATGTCCTAATCCGTCTCGATCGGGAGCGCCGGATCTCTCGCCCACTCGCCCATCGAGGCGTCATAGAGCGTCAGCTTGTCGTAACCGAGTTGCGCCAGCAGCAGCAGGTCGATCGTCGCCGAGATGCCGCCGCCGCAATAGCAGATCACATTCTTGTCGCGGGTGACGCCTGCCGCGGCGAATTTGGCTTCGGCGTCGGCGAGCGAGGTCAGGGTCTTATCGGCATTGACAAGCGTTGCCGCTGATACGTTGACGCTGCCGGGAACGCGGCCGGGCCGCCCGTAGCGGCTCGGCTCGAGGCCGCGATGAAATTGTGGACCGAGCGCGTTGACGATAACAGTCGCGGGATCGCCGAGTCGCGCCTGCACCGCATTCTTGTCGACGAAGAAGTCTGCGCGCGGCGCCGCCTTGAAGGTCGTGGCGGGATAACCCTTCGGTCCTCCTGATACGACCGGCCGACCCTCTTCCTTCCATTTGTCGAGGCCACCGTCGAGCACCCGCGCGTCGACGCCGAGCGAACGCAGCATCCACCAGAACCGCGTCGACCACATCATCGTGCCGATGCTGTAGAGCACGACGGACTTGGACGCATCGAGGCCGTGGCGGCCGAAGGCAGCCTCCAGCTGGGCCACATCAGGCATCATGAAGAATTGCTGCGCGGAGGCGTCGGAGAACTCGCCTTGCAGGTCGAGAAAATCGGCGCCCGGGATGTGGCCCGCCTCGAACGTCTTGTCGCCGGGCACGGCGCGATAGGGCACGTCGCTGCCTGGCGGCACCGGCTCGTTGTAGGTCGTGCAGTCGTAGAGGCGCAGGTTGGGATCGCCGAGAATGGCGGCGAGTTGCTCGGTGGTGATGAGGGGGGTCGGTTGGGACATTCACTCCTCCCTCAGGGTCGTCCTGGCGAAAGCCAGGACCCATTACCACAGGATCAAGTTGTGGCACACACGTGTAGCCACCCATCTTCGCAGCAAAATGCAGTCGGGGTAATGGGTCCTGGCTTTCGCCAGGACGACACCGAGGATGCGGCACTTTTGTGCCGCCTAACGATAACCCCCTACGCCTTCAACGTCTCCAGAAACCGCACCGGTTCGCCCTGCGCGGCCGTTACGAGCTCGCCCTGCCACATCACGCGGCGACCGCGGATGAAGGTGCCGACGGGCCAGCCGGTGACGCGCAACCCGTCGTAGGGAGTCCAGCCGGCCTTGGACGCGACCCATTTGTTGGTGATGGTCTCGCTGCGCTTGAGGTCGACGACGGTGAAATCCGCGTCATAGCCGGCGGCAATGCGGCCCTTGCGGGCCATGTTGTAGAGGCGCGCTGGGCCGGCGCTGGTGAGGTCGACGAAACGCGCCAGCGACAACCGACCCGCATTGACGTGATCGAGCATGAGCGGCACCAGCGTCTGCACGCCGGTCATGCCGGAGGGCGAGGCCGGATAGGTCTTCTGTTTCTCTTCAAGCGTATGCGGGGCGTGGTCCGAGCCGAGCACATCGATAATGCCCTGCTCGATGCCGCGCCAGATCCCGGCGCGGTGATCCGCGCCGCGCACCGGCGGGTTCATCTGCGCCAGCGTGCCGAGCCGCTCGTAGCATTCGGGCGCGACCAGCGTGAGATGATGCGGCGTTGCCTCGCACGACGCGACGTCCTTGTGGTCGCGCAAAAATTCGATCTCTTCCTTGGTCGAGATGTGCAGCACATGGATGCGCTTGCCGGTCTCGTGCGCGAGCTTCACCAGCCGCTGCGTCGCCATCAGCGCCGCGGTCTCGTCGCGCCACACCGGGTGCGAGCGCGTGTCGCCCTCGATGCGCAGCGGCTTGCGCTCATTGAGGCGGTATTCGTCTTCGGCGTGAAACGCGGCGCGGCGGCGGATCACCTGGAAGATGCGGCGCAGGCTCTCGTCGTCCTCCACCAGCAGCGCGCCGGTCGAGGAGCCGATGAAGACCTTGACGCCTGCGCAACCCGGCGCACGCTCCAGCACCGGCAGATCCTGCACGTTCTCGCGGGTACCGCCGATGAAGAAGGCGAAGTCGCAATGCATGCGGTGATGAGCGCGCTTCACCTTGTCGGTGAAGGTGGCCTCCGTCACGGTCAATGGCGCGGTGTTCGGCATCTCGAAGACGGCGGTGACGCCGCCCATCACGGCGCTGCGCGAGCCGGTCTCGAGGTCTTCCTTCTGCTCCAGCCCGGGCTCACGGAAATGCACCTGCGTGTCCATCACGCCGGGCAGGATGTGCAGGCCCTTGCAGTCGATCACCTCGGCGGCGGAAGCCTGCGACAGGGTGCCGATCTCGGCAATGCGGCCGTTGACGACGCCGATATCGCGGGCTCCCTCGCCGTCCTGGTTGACGACAGTGCCGCCCTTGAGGATCACGTCGAAACGCTGGGTCATGGCTGAAGGCCTCTCTCGTCCCCAAGCGCAGGGCTTGAGGTCTTGTCGTTTTTGCCTTGCGGGCTTACGTTCCGGAGCAACATGTCGCAAGAGATTTTCGTATGAAATCAGCGTTTCTTCCGGACCGGGGCGTGATCAAGGTCGCAGGCGAGGATGCGCGCAACTTCCTCAATGGCCTCGTCACGACCGACGTCGACAAGCTGAAGCCGGGCCTGGGCCGATTCGGCGCGCTGCTGACGCCGCAGGGCAAGATCATCGTGGATTTCCTGATCACGGAAGCGCCTGCCGGCCATGGCGGCGGGTTCCTGATCGATTGCCCGAAGCCGCTTGCCGACGGCCTCGCCACCAAGCTGAAATTCTACAAGCTGCGCGCCAAGGTGACGGTCGAAAACCTGTCCGACGAACTCGGCGTGCTCGCGGCTTGGGACGGCAAGCCCGCGGCTCAGCCCGATCTCGCCTTCGCCGATCCGCGCAATGAAGACCTCGGCTACCGCATCCTGATCCCCGAAGATCTCAAGCAGAAGCTCTCCGATCTGATCGGCGCCGAGCTTGTCGACGCCGCCGCGTACGAGGCCCACCGTATCGCGCTCGGCGTGCCGCGCGGCGGGCTCGATTTCACGTACAGCGATGCGTTCCCGCACGAGACCAACATGGACCGCCTTTCCGGCGTCGATTTCGACAAGGGTTGCTACGTCGGCCAGGAGGTCGTCTCGCGCATGCAGCATCGCGGCACCGCGCGGACCCGCAGCGTCAAGGTGCTGCTCGAGGATCTCTCGCCTGAGCCCGGCGTCAGCGTGATGGCCGGCGACAAGCCGGTCGGCACGATGGGCTCGTCGGCGCAGGGCAAGGGCATCGCGCTGGTGCGCATCGACCGTGTCGCCGATGCGCTCGATGCAGGAGAGGCGCTGACTGCCGGTGGCCTCGCTATGAGTTTAGCGGAACCTGATGTCGTGCGCATTCCAACGAAGCAACCCATCGCATGAGCCGTGCTCCCCGCCTGCATCCCGACGGAAAGACGCGTTGCCCCTGGCCCGGCGAAGATCCGCTCTACGTCGCCTATCACGACACGGAATGGGGCGTGCCGGAATATGACGACCGCGCGCTCTATGAGAAGCTGATCCTCGACGGATTCCAGGCCGGCCTGGCCTGGATCACGATCCTGCGCAAGCGCGACAATTTCCGCAAAGCCTTCGACGATTTCCAGCCGGAAAAGATCGCACGCTACAACGAGAAGCAAGTTCACGCGCTGATGAACGACGCCGGCATCGTGCGCAACAAGGCCAAGATCGACGGCGCGATATCAAGCGCGAAATCCTATCTCGACATCATGGAGAAGGGCCCCGGCTTCTCGAAATTCCTGTGGGACTTCATGGACGGAAGGCCCAAGGTCAATCATTTCAAGACCACCGCGAGCGTGCCGGCCTCGACGCCGCTCTCCATGCAGATCTCCAAGGAGCTGTCCTCGCGCGGCTTCAAGTTCGTCGGCCCGACCATCGTTTATGCCTTCATGGAGGCGACCGGCATGGTCAACGATCATCTGGTCGACTGCCATTGTCACGCGAACTGCGGCAAGACGCAGCGCAAGCCACGCCTCAAGTCCAAATGACGGCCAGGAAGTCGTCACCCGATGTGGCGTCTCGTGCCTGGCAGCGAATGCTGTCGGGCCGGCGGCTCGATTTGCTCGATCCCTCCCCGCTCGATATCGAGATCGCCGACGTCGCGCACGGGCTGGCGCGTGTCGCCCGCTGGAACGGCCAGACCATTGGCGCGCACATCTTCTCGGTCGCGCAGCACACGCTGCTGGTCGAAACCGTGATGCGGCACGAGAACCCGCGCGTGGATCTGCGCATGCGGCTTGCCGCGCTGCTGCATGACGCGCCCGAATATGTGATCGGCGACATGATCTCGCCGTTCAAGGCCGTGCTCGACGGCCATTACAAGGCGGTCGAGAAGCGCCTGCTCGGCGCCATCCACATCCGCTTTGGCCTGCCGCCGATACTGCCGGACGAGATCACGCTGGCGATCAAGGCCGCCGATCGCGGCGCGGCCTATCTGGAGGCGACGACGCTCGCTGGCTTCAGCGAGAGCGAGGCCAAGCGCCTGTTCGGCAAGGACCCCGGCCTGTCCGACAGCGTCCGGCGCGACTATCTCACCCCCTGGACTGCTGCCCGGGCCGAGAAACAGTTTCTGGAGCGGTTTGGCGTCGTGTTTGCGTGATCGTTGTCGTGGGTTAAAGTCCTGCAGGGCGGGCAATTGGGCCCTTGCGCCGCCCCCACTGATTTTGCGCAATGAGACGAAAGTGGTGGGTACGCTTCGCTTTGCCCACCCCGCCAACGCTCGCTATAATCTGCGGAAAAAGGTCCGCCATGATCCACGTCTGCTCCCTCGCCGCACTTCCCGAAACCGTCCGCCTTACCAAGGCCAGCCACGTGCTGACCGTGATGGCCAATGTCGAGCAGGTGGCGCGGCCGGTGTCGGTACTGCCGGCCAACCATCTCAAGGTGTCGATGGACGACATCACCGAGGAGATGGACGGCTTCGTCGCGCCATCGGAAGCGCATATCGAGCAGGTGCTGAACTTCGTGCGCAGCTGGGACCGCGATGCGCCGCTGGTGGTGCATTGCTATGCCGGCATCAGCCGCTCCACCGCGAGCGCCTTCGCCGCCGTGTGTGCACTCAATCCGGATCGCGACGAAACCGAGATCGCGAAGAAGATCCGCGCGGCTTCCCCGATCGCCTCGCCGAACCGCCGCATCGTCGGCCTTGCCGACCGTGCCCTGGGGCGCAACGGCCGCATGCTGCGCGCGCTCGACGAGATGGGCCCGGGCGCGATGATGGTCGAGGGCCGCCCCTTCGTGATCGAGCTCGAATGAGAAGAGAGTCGGATAGCAGCCCCAACGGGACTGCGCTCCCTCTCCCGGCTGCGGGAGAGGGGTGGGGAGAGGGTATCTCCGCATCGGGACAGTCCCCTAGAGGAGAAAGCCCTCACCCGGCGCTGCGCGCCGACCTCTCCCGCAAGCGGGAGAGGTTACAGCGAGCCCGCGGCGAGACCGGCTCAATCAACTGGAATACGTATGTGATCACTCACGCGATCTCATCCGCATGAGCGAAAAGCTGCTGACGCCGATCGAGATCGGCCTGACTGCCGCGATCGTCGCGATCGAGAATCACGAGCCGCTGATCCTCACCGCGCGCGACAGTGACGGACTGGCGGGCCTGCCGTTCGGCCCGTTCGATGCGCCGAGCCATCGCACTTTCGAGATCGGCCTGCGGGCCTGGGTCGAGGAACAGACGGGCCTGCGGCTCGGCTATGTCGAACAGCTCTACACGTTCGGCGATCGCGGCCGGCATGCCGAGGCCGGCGACACCGGCGCGCACATGGTGTCGATCGGCTATCTCGCACTAACGCGCGCCATCGGCGGCGAACTGGCAGCCACGAGTGCGAGCTTCGCGCCGTGGTATCGCTTCCTGCCTTGGGAGGACTGGCGCGAGGGCCCGCCCGCGATCATCGCGGACAATATCATTCCGGCATTGACCGAGTGGGCCGAAGGGGAGACGCCGGAGACGACGCGCGCATTGCCGCGGAGGGATCGGGTGCGGTTCTATTTCGGTCTCGACGGCGCATCATGGGACGAGGAGCGCGTGCTCGACCGCTACGAGCTCCTGTACGAGGCTGGGCTGGTCGAGGAAGCGCGGCGCGACGGCCGCCCTGCGGCATTAGCGCGCAAGGCCCTGTCCGCGCTCGGCACATCCATGCGCTTCGACCACCGCCGGATTCTTGCGACAGCGATCGCGCGACTGCGTGCCAAACTGAAGTATCGTCCTGTGGTCTTTGAACTTTTGCCCGCCGAGTTCACACTTACCGAATTGCAGTATACGGTGGAGGCGATCTCCGGCCGACACCTGCACAAACAAAATTTCCGCCGCCTGGTCGAAATGGAAGCCCTGGTCGAACCGACCGGGGTGATGTCGACACAGACGGGCGGACGTCCGGCGGCGCTCTACCGCTTCCGTCGCGACGTGCTCCAGGAGCGGCCCGCGCCGGGCTTGCGCGTACGCTCCCGGCGCTAACCCGAGATATGCGCGATCGGCCCCTGCCCGCCGATTGCCTGGAGGCTTTATGTCTGACGGCCCGTTCGACGTCTTCGCGCTGATCATTGCGGTCATCGCTTTCATCATCGCGATCAAGGCCTCCAGCCAGACGGCTGAGCTGCGACGACGGCTGAGCTCGCTCGAAGCGACATTCCACGCGCAACGGCCCGTGCAGCCGCCGCGGATCCCGGCAGATGTGTGGGCTGAAGCGTCCGCGACGACTTCCGCAGCGCCGCCGCCGCTTGTGCCCCAAGCCGAAGCGGCAGCCGACGCGCCGCCCCCGATCGTCACCGAGGATGCTTCACCGCTTCCGCTCGAAGCGAGCACCGAGGCCAACGCGCCGCCCCCGCTGCCCGCCCCCGCGCCCGGCTTCGAGGAACGGCTCGGCACGCGTTGGGTGGTCTGGATCGGCGGCTTGGCGCTCGCGCTCGGCGGCTTCTTCATGGTGCGCTATTCGATCGAGGCCGGCCTCGTCGGCCCCGGCGTGCGCGTGTTCCTTGGCGGCGTATTCGCGCTTGCGCTGCTTGGCGCCGGCGAATGGTCGCGGCGCAAGGAGAGCATCTCCACCATCGCCGCGCTGCCGATCGCCAACATTCCCGCGATCCTCACCGCGGCCGGCACGGCGGTGGCGTTTGCGACCATCTACGCGGCATACGCGCTCTATGGCTTCCTCATGCCCGCGACCGCCTTCGTGCTGCTCGGCCTCGTCGCGCTCGGCACGCTGGCTGCGGCGCTCTTGCACGGGCCCGCGCTCGCGGGCCTCGGCGTGGTCGGCGCGTTCGTGACGCCGCTCCTCGTCTCCAGCGGCAAGCCGGACTATTGGGCGCTCTACATCTATCTCGCCATCGTCACCGCCGCGAGCTTCAGCCTCGCCCGTATCCGGTTGTGGCGCTGGCTTGCGGTCACCACGATCGCCTTCGCCCTGCTCTGGATCTTTCCGGGTCTCGATACCAGCGACTTGCAGGTCGCGCCGCACGCTTTCCATGTGATCGCAGGCTTCGTTCTTGCCGCTCTTCTCGTCGTCTGCGGCTTCATGTTCGGCCCGACGATCGAGGACGGTGAGATCGAGCCGGTCTCGTCGGGCTCGCTCGGTGCCTATCTGTTCGGCGCGATGCTGATCGTGCTGTCGAGCGCGCACGCGGACCTGGCGCTGATCGCCTTCACGCTGCTCGTCGGCGCGACGCTGCTTGTCGCCTGGCGCGCGCCGGCGGCCACCGGCGCGCTCGGCGCAGCCGCCGCAACCGTCTTCGTCGTATTCGCCGAATGGGCGGTGCGCGCCAATCCCGACATGCTGGTGCTGCCGGGCGGCCCCCTCGCCGGCATCGCACCGACGGCGATCGATAACGCGGTGACGCTGCATCTGGTGATGGCGGCGATCTTCGCCGCCGGCTTCGGCATCGCGGGCTTCCTCGCGCAGGGACGTTCGAACTCGGCGATCATTCCGGTGGTGTGGTCGGTCGCGGGTGTCGCGACGCCGATCGCGATCCTGGTCGCGCTCTACGCACGCATCGCGCATCTCGACCGCTCGATCCCCTTCGCCATCCTCGCGGTGCTGCTCGCCGCCGCCTTCGGCGCTGCCACCGAGGCGCTTGCGCGCCGCGAGACCCGGCCGGGCGCCATGATCTCCACGGCCTTGTTCGCGACCGGCACGCTCGGTGCGCTGGCGCTGGCGCTGACATTTGCGCTGGAGAAGGGCTGGCTCACGATCGCACTGGCGCTGATGTCGCTCGGCACCGCCTGGATCTCGATGCAGCGGCCGATCCCGTTCCTGCGCTGGCTGGCCGCGATCTTCGCAGGCCTCGTCACCGCTCGGATCGGCTATGATCCGCGCATCGTCGGCGACGCCGTCGGAACCACGCCGATCTTCAACTGGCTGTTGTGGGGCTACGGCCTGCCGGCGGCATCGTTCTGGGCGGCGAGCCTGTTCCTGCGCCGCCGCGCCGACGACGCGCCGCTGCGCATGGTCGAGAGCGCCGCGATCCTGTTCACCGCGCTGCTCGCCTTCATGGAGATCCGCCATTTTGCGACCGGCGGCGGCATGACGGACGCACCGTCGCTGCTCGAATGCGCGCTGCAGGTCTGCGTGATGCTCGCGATGGCGATCGGGCTGGAGCGCCTGCGGCTGCGCAGCCGCAGCGTCGTGCACGATGTTGGCGCGGTCGTGCTCACGGTGATCGCCGGGCTCGTCGGCGTGTTCGGCCTCCTGATCCTGGAGAACCCGCTGCTGTGGCGCACCGACGTCGGCGGCGCCGTGTTCAACCTGCTGCTGCTCGGCTACGCGCTGCCGGCGGTGCTGATGCTGCTGCTGTCCTATGCCGTGGCTGGCGAACGCGGCAAGGCCTACGCCAACACGATTGCAGGGGGTGCACTGCTGTTCGCGCTGACCTATGTCACGCTGGAGATCCGCCGCTTCTATCACGGCCCGATCCTCTCCGCCGGGGCGACGACGGGCGCCGAGCAATATACCTATTCGATCGGCTGGCTCGGCTTCGGCGTGGTGCTGCTCGGCGTCGGCATTCTCGTCAATTCCGAGCGGGCGCGGCTGGCGTCGGCCGTCGTGATCGCGTTGACGATCCTGAAGGCCTTCGTCATCGACATGTCGACGCTGACGGGCGTCTACCGCGCGCTGTCGTTCATGTGCCTCGGCATCGTGCTGGTCGCGATCGGCTGGCTCTACCAGCGTATCCTGTTCCGGCGGCAGGTCGCACCGCCGCCGGCTCCGCAGACGAGCATGTGAGGATCAGGCCGCACGAACCGATTCCAGGAAGTGCGCGACCTCGACCTTGAGACGGGTGCTGTCCGTCGCCAGCGATTTCGCCGCCGACAGCACCTCGGTGGAAGCCTCGCCGGTCTCGATCGCGCCGCGCTGCACGTTGGTGATGTTCGAGGAGACTTCCTGCGTGCCGACCGAGGCCTGCTGCACGTTACGCGAGATTTCCTGCGTGGCCGCGCCCTGCTCCTCGACGGCGGCGGCGATGGCCGCAGCCACCTCGGACAGCCGCTCGATGGTGCCGCCGATCTCCTGGATGGCACTGACCGATTCCTGCGTCGCTGCCTGGATGCCCGAGACCTGCGCCCCGATCTCACCGGTCGCTTTCGCGGTCTGCTCCGCCAGCGCCTTGACCTCGGAGGCGACGACCGCGAAGCCGCGGCCCGCTTCACCGGCACGCGCGGCCTCGATGGTCGCGTTCAGCGCCAGCAGATTGGTCTGGCCTGCGATGGTGTTGATGAGCTCGACGACGTCGCCGATGCGGGACGCCGCCTGCGACAGCGCGTTGACGCGGTCGTTGGTCCGGCTCGCCTGCTCGACGGCCTCCGCCGCCATCCGCGCCGAATCCTGCACGCGGCGGCTGATCTCGGTGATGGAGGACGACAGCTCCTCCGAAGCCGATGCCACCGCCTGGACGTTGGTCGAGGCTTCCTCGGAGGCGGCTGCGACGACGGTCGCGAGTTCCTGTCCGCGCTGCGCGGTGTTGGTCAGCGTCGAGGCGGAGGCCTCGAGCTCGGTCGAGGCCGAGGAGACGGTCCCGACCACCTCGCCGATCATGGCTTCGAACTTGCGGGTGATGGCATCGACGCGGCGGCCGCGTTCGATCTTGGCTTCGGCGTCGCGCGCAGCGGCCTCGTCGGCGGCCTTCTTGGCAATCAGCGCCTCTTTGAATATCTGCAGCGCATCCGCCATCGAGCCGATCTCGGTCTTCTCGCCGCGATGCGGCACCTCGGCCGAAAGGTCGCCCTCGCCGAGCGACTGCATCGGGCGGATGATCGAGGCAATGCCACGAGAAACGTCGCGCACGAGATAGTAGGCGGCGCCGATCGCGATCACGACCGAGAGCACGATGATGCCGACCAGCACGCGGAAGATCATGGCGTAGCTGTCGGCGGCCTGCTTGGTCTCCAGCTCGGCGCCGCGATTGTTCATCTCGATGCCCTTCTGAAGCAGCGGGTCGGCGGCCTGGGCCATCTTCGCGACCTTGGTCTGCAACAGCTCGTTGGCGTCGGCCGGGAAACGCCCAACGCCCTTGCGCGACAGCGCCATCACGTCCTGCACGCCGTTCAGATACTCGGCCCATGCCGCGCTCCATTGCCCGTAGAGCGAGCGCTCCTCGGCGGAGGTGATCAGCGGCTCGTAGACCTTGCGGGTCTGGTCGATGCGCGCGCGCAGCGAGGCCAAGCGCTTCTCGGCGGCGTCCTTGCCCTCGATGGTGTCCTGCATCAGATGCAGACGGAGCGCGACGCGCAGCTCGTTGATGTCGGCGCGAAGCGAGCCGAGCGCGCGCACGCTGGGCAGCCAGCTCTCCGCAATCTCGACCGTATGGGAATTGATGTTCTGCATGGTGCCGATCGCCGTCACGCCGACACCGGCGAGCGAAAGGACGAGGACCGACAGCACGGCCAGAAGCTTGAAGACGATCGACAATTTCGACATCACGACAAATCCCGATGTTACCTGACAACGCGCAAATCACTTGCGCCGTGATCGCCACGACGGTGGCGAGACGGATGTCAGTTCAACAATGCTGGCTGGTTCTTATCCCGTGAGATTGCACACATAGTCGCAAGCAGGCGTTAACAGGGACCTACGTAAAATTACGGGACACTTCCGACAGTCGTGATTTCTCATGCAACCATCTGTTGCAGCTCACGGCCACCTCATGCTGCCACGCGCACCCTGCCCGCTTGCACCGCAACATGCGACCGACGCGGCGGCTGTCACGCCGCCCGTACCGATTCCAGGAAGCGCGCGACCTCGCTCTTCAGCCGGTGGCTCTCCTGCGAGAGCGATTGTGCTGCCGAATGCACCTGCGCCGAGGCAGCCCCGGTTTCGCCTGCGCCGCGCTGGACGTGGCCGATATTCGCCGAGACTTCGGAGGTGCCATTCGCGGCGTGCTGGATGTTGCGGGAGATCTCCTGCGTGGCCGCGCCTTGCTCCTCGACCGCGGCGGCGATGGTCGACGAGATCTCCGACATTCGCGCGATGGTGTCGCCGATCTCCTTGATCGCACCGGCTGAGTCTTGCGTTGCGTTTTGGATCGCACCGATGTGCTGGCTGATCTCGCCGGTCGCTTTCGCGGTCTGCTCGGCGAGCGCCTTCACTTCGGTCGCGACCACGGCAAAACCCTTGCCGGCTTCGCCCGCCCGCGCCGCTTCGATCGTCGCGTTGAGCGCCAGCAGATTGGTCTGGCTGGCGATGGTGTTGATCAGCTCGACCACGTCGCCAATGCGGGAAGCGGCCTTGGTCAGCTCGGCGACCCGCGCATTGGTGCGCTGGGCCTGCTCGACGGCGACATCGGCGACACGCGCCGATTCCTGCACCTGACGGCTGATCTCGGAGATCGAGGAGGTCATTTCCTCGCTCGCTGAAGACACCGACTGCACGTTCGCGGAGGCCTCTTCGGAGGCCGCCGCCACGACGGTGGCAAGCCCGTTGCCGCGCTCTGCGGTCTGCGTCAGCGTGTTCGAGGACGCCTCCAGCTCGGTTGCCGCCGACGAAACAGTTTCGATGATCTCGCCGACGGCGCCTTCGAAATTATCGGCGAGCCGGTGCATGTCGGCCTTGCGCTGCTGGCGCCCGCGCGCCTCGGCTTCGATCTGCTCGGTGCGCAGCCGCTCGGCTTCCGCCATATTTGTCCTGAACACCTCGACGGCACCGGCCATCTCGCCGATCTCGTCCCTGCGCCCGATGCCGGGAACGGAAATCGAAAGCTCGCCGCGCGCAAGCCGCGTCATCGCCCCGACCATGCCGGCAAGCGCCTTCGAAATCGAGCGCCCCAGAAGGAAGCCAACCGCGGCGAGGACGACGACGGTGACGCCAAAGGCGACGGCCATCCACAGACGCACGGAATCGCGGGTCGCGGCCTCTGCAGCTTCGGCCTTCCTGTAGAGGTCTTCGACTGTGTTGCGCACCTCGATCATGCCCGGTTCCAACCCACGGAATGTTTTCATCATACTGGCGTCGAGGGCCGCAGTTTGCTGCGCGGTCTCCACCCAGGCCGCGAACTCGGACTGGTACTTCTGCAGCTTGGCCGTGATGTCATTCATCACGGCCGTAGGGACTGCGACGACCTCGATCGCCTTGGAGAATTCGGCTGCGGCCTTCTTCATCTCGACAGTGTATTTTTGGTCGCGCCGCAGCATGAAGTCCTTCTCGTGCCGCCGCATCATCAGCATCCAGCTCGTGCTCCTGGGATCGTCGATCTCCTTGAGCTTGGCTTCGATGTCGTGCACCGCGGCGCGGAGCGAGCCGGACAGGCCCAGCGTCTCGTTCAGGCCGAGCCGGGTCTCCGCGGCCACCAATTTGCCGAAGTCCGAGGCGTATCGCTTGAAGTCGTCCTGGGCCTGCTTCATCCGGTCGGACAGCGCGGTCATGCCGCCGGCCGCCATCAGACGCTCTATCTCTTCGAAATCGCGGTTGATCGGCCCGATCAACTCCGCGTGGGCCTTGGCGTAGCTCTCGTTGCGGCGCTGCTGAAAATTCTTCTCGTTGCGGCGCGCCTCCAGCATCTCGATCGAGAGCTGCTTGTCGAGATCCGCAATCGCACGAGCCCGGTTGGCAACGTCGCGGGAGGCGTCCTGGGAGAGACTGCCGATCTCATAGATCGCGCCGAAGGCGACGAGACCCAACAATCCGAACAGTCCGATCGCCATGACCTTATGGGTGAGGCGAATGGAAGGGCCACTCATGGGATGTGCTCCAATAAAATCGATACGCAATACAAGGAGGGCGACTCGGCACCCGGAATATTGCGGAGATCATGACTGCATCGGTTTTCCGGAAGGTTAACCGTGCGGCTCATCGCGCCGCGGCATCCAACTGCGAACGCATGCGAACCACCGCGCGTCTTCGCGCGGCGGTTGCAGTCGATCGATGATTGGTGACGGCGGCCGCGTCATGCCGCGCGCACGGTATCGAGGAAGTTGCCGACCTCGAGCTTGAGGCGGTTGCTGTCGCCCGACAGCGACTGCGCCGCCGCCAGCACCTGCGACGATGCCGAGCCGGTCTCGTTCGCCCCGCGCTGCACGTCGGTGATGTTGGCCGACACCTGGTGGGTGCCTTCCGCCGCCTGCTGCACGTTGCGGGAGATCTCCTGCGTCGCCGCGCCCTGCTCTTCCACGGCAGCCGCGATGGTGGAGGAAATCTCCGAGAGCTTCTCGATAGTGCCGCTGATGTCCTTGATTGCGCCGACCGAATGCTCGGTCGCGGTCTGGATGCTGGCGATCTGCTGCCCGATCTCGCCGGTGGCCTTCGCGGTCTGTTCGGCGAGTGCCTTGACCTCGGAGGCGACGACCGCAAAGCCGCGACCGGCTTCGCCGGCGCGCGCGGCCTCGATGGTCGCGTTGAGCGCCAGGAGATTGGTCTGACCCGCGATGGTGTTGATCAGCTCGACCACGTCGCCGATCCGCGTCGCCGCCCTGGACAATTCGCCGACACGCTCGGTGGTGACACGCGCCTGGCCGACAGCTTCGTTGGCCACGCGCGCTGATTCCTGCACCTGCCTGCTGATCTCGGTGATAGAGGACGACAGCTCCTCGGTCGCGGACGCCACCGCTTGCACGTTGGTGGACGCCTCCTCGGAGGCCGCAGCAACCATGGTCGTGAGCTGCTGCCCACGCTCCGCGGTCGATGTGAGCGTCGAGGCCGACGCTTCCAGCTCGGTCGCTGCCGAGGACACGGTATCGACGATCTCCCCGATCGCGGCTTCGAAGCCGTCGGCCAGCTTCCGCATCTCCGCCTTGCGCTGCTCGGCTGCCTGCCTCTCGGCCGCAGCGTGATCGCCACGCATGCGTTCGACTTCGAGGCCGTTCTGCTTGAAGACTTCAACGGTCCGGGCCATCTCGCCGACTTCGTCACCTCGGCGGGTGCCTGGCACGACCGTCGTGAAGTCGCCATTGGCGAGCCCACCCATCGCTGCCGAAATGGCTGAAAGCGGCTTGATGATCCGGCCAAAGGTGATCCAGAAGCTGAGGCCAGCGAGCATCACCGAGGCGCAGAGCAACACGACCGTGAAAGCGAAACTACGAGTGCTGCCTTCTGCCTGCATCGTGGCTTCGCGGTCAGCGGCCGCGCCGATGGCTTCACCGAGCTTCAGCACCGCGTTGATGCCGGCAGTGGCCCGCGTGAAGTACTCGGGTCCGGTGATCTTGTAGTCCCCGCCCTCGCCACCGGCGAGCACAAGCGCCCGCGTTTCACCGTAGGCTCCAAAATAGGATTTTTCGACCTCCGTCATCGCCTCGCCGATCTGCACGGCGAGGTCGGAGCGCAGCCGCACCGGCAATACCGTGTCCCATGCGAGTTCGACCTTGGCCCGCAGCGCCGAGAGGCGCTCATAGCCCTCCATCCCGAACTTCGCGCGCGCACCGACGACCCCAGCCAGCAGGGCCCGCTCCCGTCCGGCATTCTCGGCCATCTGAGCTGTCAGATGTCGCAAGCCGATGAGCTGCGCCAGCCTTGCCACGGGCGGGCTGGTGAGCGTCTCGAGCGTCAGCCGCAAGCGGTTGCTCGCGACGTCGATCACCTCCGTAATCGTTGGAACGAAGCCATCTACGAGGTCAGGCTCACGTTGGACGCGCGGGCGCGACATTGCCGCGTCGGCCTTCTCACGCAAGAGACGCAGCGCCTCGAATTTCGCCGCGGCGTCCGCAATCTGTCTTTGCCCCGCCGTCATTTCGGGAATCGCGCTGATATCGAGGATGGCTTGGCGAAAGGCCTCGTCGGCCGTCGCGCGCGCCTTTGCGATCTCGGCACGGCGCTCGGCGCTGACGACATCAGGAGACTTTAGCACGGCGTTGGTCAGCCCGCGTTCAATCGCCCAATGTCCTGCGCTGCGCAACAGCAGATGGGCAACTGCATTGACCTTCAGGAATGCGTCGGACTCTCGCCGCTTGAGGATGGCCTCATAGGCGATGAATCCGGCCGAGGCCAACCCCAGCAAGACCAGGGCAGAGATGATGATCGGCAAGATCGTGCCGATCCGAACATGCCCGAGTCGACTCCACGCGCTGGCGGCCTGAGCTCGGGCCTGCTGATGATGAGCAGGGCTCAACATGGTACGTTTCCCCCACAGGAAACACGCAGCCAAGTCCTTGCCGGCTGCATGGACGTTGATCGTCCTTGCAGGAGAATCTAATCCCTGGGGTTTCGCATTCTGGTTAACGGGAGGGCTCGGAGAAATACTGAGATTTCAGCCCAAATAGTTGAAATGGAAGAAATAATTTCGCGAGAAAGTTGTAAATTTCAGCTTGAGGTCGCCGCTGTTTGCTTTTGCAGCCGACGTTCGCCAAGGCATGCGCGAGACATTCGCGGCGACGATCAGGATGCAAAAACGCCCCGCCAAAGGAGGCAGGGCGTCTCCCGAACTGTCTGGAACGAGGTTCTTAGGCGGCGCGCACGGTGTCCAGGAATTTTCCGACCTCGAGCTTGAGGCGGTTGCTGTCGCCCGACAGCGACTGTGCCGCTGCCAGCACCTGCGAGGATGCCGATCCAGTTTCGCCCGCGCCGCGCTGCACGTCGGTGATGTTGGACGACACTTGATGGGTACCTTCCGCCGCTTGCTGCACGTTGCGCGAGATCTCCTGCGTCGCCGCGCCCTGCTCCTCGACGGCCGCGGCGATCGTGGACGATATCTCGGAGAGCTTTTCGATGGTGTTGCTGATGGCGCTGATCGCGCTGACCGAGTCCTGCGTCGCGGCCTGAATGCCGGAAATCTGCTGGCCGATCTCGCCGGTCGCCTTCGCGGTCTGCTCCGCGAGCGCCTTCACTTCGGAAGCCACCACGGCAAAGCCGCGACCGGCCTCCCCGGCGCGTGCCGCCTCGATGGTGGCATTGAGCGCCAGCAGGTTGGTCTGACCGGCAATGGTGTTGATCAGCTCTACCACGTCACCAATGCGAGCCGCCGCCTTGGACAATTCGCCGACACGGTCGGTCGTGGTTCGGGCCTGGGTCACCGCTTCGCTCGCGACCCGCGCCGATTCCTGCACCTGGCGGCTGATCTCGGTGATCGAGGACGACAGCTCTTCGGTCGCGGAGGCAACCGACTGCACGTTGGTCGACGCCTCCTCGGAAGCCGCAGCCACAACTATCGTCAGTTCCTGTGCCCGCTCCGCCGTCGAGGTCAACGTCGAGGCCGAAGCCTCGAGCTCCGTCGCGGCCGAGGAGACGGTATCGACGATCTCGCCGACGGCGCCTTCGAAACTGTCGGCAAGCCTACGCATATCGGCCTTGCGCTGCTCGGCCGCCACCTGGTCCTGCCGCATCTTGGCTTCCGCTTCCCCGCGCGCCTTCTGCTCCGACACGACCTTGAATTTCTCGACAGCCGCAGCGACGCCGCCGACCTCGTCCTTGCGGCCGAGACCCGGCAGGACAACAGAGAAGTCACCACCAGCGAGCTTGTCCATGGCAACCGTGAGCGCGCGGATCGGCCGCGCGATGGTCAGGAAGGACATCAGCCACGAGCCCATGAGAACGAGCACGGCGCACGCGCCGACCATCATGCCGAGACGCTCGCTCGCGGCCATCTCCTGTGCCGCGGCCGCGATTTCTTCCTCGCCTTTGTGCTTGGCGAAATCGGCAATCTCGCTGGTCAAATTATCCAGCTGGGTGGCGAGCGGCAGCGTCACCTCACGGACATGGCGCGCGCCTTCCTCGGAAATCTTGGCAGCGCGGGCGGGGTCCGTAGCCGCCACGGCAATGGCCTCGCTGCGAACAGAGGCGTTCTGCTGCGCGCCTTTCAGGTAATCGGCGGACGTAGACTTGACCTTCTCCATCCGCGCGCGATTTTCCGCGGAGTGCGTCAATCTGAGCATGGAATCGACGACGCCGTTCAGCGCTTTCGACCGCTCCAGCAGAAGCTCGCTCGCCTTTTGCAAGTCGCCCTGATTGTTGGCGAGACGCATGTCTCGTACAGCGAGCTGCATGCCGCGTATCCCAAGCTTGGCTTCGGTGGCCTCGCGGACCAATTCCTGCTGCGCAATCGCTGCTTGGTTGGAATGACGCACGGTGTTGTTGCCGATGACCTGGCTCGCGATCATCGCGCCGACGAGAATAACGCCGAACGCCGAAGCGAGCGCGAGCTTGGTACCGATTTGCAGATTCTGGATGAGTTTCGACATGGGCGCGTTTCCCGGGGATTACGCGGCCAAGTCATTGTCGGCCGCCCTCGGCGTTGATCGCCCTTGCCTAAAAACTGAGCTTCAGGTGTGGTGATCCGGTTAACGATCGCCCCCGGACAAATACCGGACTTACCGGAAAATCCCCTGAAAACGGCACGGTCCGCGCGCTTAACAGGTTAACCACACGCGGCGGTAGGATGCCCGACTTCTAGCCAGTGCGACCAAGGGCCTTCTGACTCTCGCCGATCAGGCTGATCCGGAACACCGGCTCCTTGTTCTCGTCGAGCAGCTCCATGCGCCATTCGGCGTTCGGCTTCAGGCTGCGCGAGATGCCGCCGAGCAGATTGGCGCAGACTTCGGTCATCTCGGTCCAGGCCGCAGCGCGATCCTCGAACTCATATGGCTGGTCGGCAGCACCGGAATAGCGGCCCGTGCTGATACGGAAGAAGTACAGCGACATCGTTGAACCCTTTTATCGGGCCGCGCCCCCCCCGGCCGTACGCAAACTGGGGCGCGAACAGCTACCAACGCATGAAAGCCACCGTCCGTATGACTACGGCGCGGCGGCTTCGTGCTTGACGGCAGCTCTCAACGACAAAGTGCGCGGACTGTCCCGCGCACCAATTCACTGGGTGGAGCGACGAAGCTCCAGCGGAGCGTCGTCCTTGGCGGGCTCCGACTTGGCTTGCGGCTTCACCGGCTCGAGCCGGCTACTCTCGACGCGCGGGGTCTCGACACGCGCGGCGACTTCGGTGTTGGCCGCGCCGACCGAACCCGTGTGTTCCGAGGTGCGCAGCGAGCGCGGCCGCGCGACGGCACGCGCCATCAGCATCTGGTTGCCGCCCTGGTGATGGAAGTCGCAATAGGCGAAGCCCATCCCCGACACCGAGCCGCGGAAACTGCGATCGTCGGTCTTTTCAAGGTTGAAACAGGGCTCGAACGGAATGCCCTTGATCGAGGCGCAGACGTTCTGGCCGCGGATCTGAAGCGTGTTGCCGGGCAGGCGTAGATGTTTCACCGGACCTGCACCCGAGAACTGCACGGCGCCGGCGGCGCCGAGATCGTCCATGATACGGCCCGCGCCCCGGGTGCCGTCAAAGCAGGTGAAAGCAAACACCTTCCCGGCGACGAAGCGGCGCGCCTCATCGGCGTTCATGCTTCCAGCAATGGCCGGCGCAAACGTCGCTACCGCCGTGACCGCCCCCAACACAATACGCGCAAGCATGCTCAACTCCGAACCAACCCCGCAGCGGGCTATGCCTTATCTCTTTACCCGCTGCTTACCATACTAACCATGGCGACATTGAAGCAGCATGGTTGGTAAAGTCTGAACGCCATTAGACAATTTTTACCACGGTGCGACCGCGGACCTGGCCGGCCAGGATTTTCGCGCCCCACTCCGGAACGTCGGAAAGCGAAATTTCGTGAGTAATTTCAGCTAGTTTCGTCCGATCCAGATCGGAGGCCAGGCGCTGCCAGGCGACCTTCCGCGGCTCGATCGGGCACATCACGGAATCGATGCCGAGAAGGCACACCGCGCGCAAAATAAAGGGTGCGACGGAAGACGGCAGGTCCATGCCGCCGGCCAAGCCGCAGGCCGCGATCGCGCCGCCGTACTTCGTCATCGACAGCAGATTTGCGAGCGTGGTGGAGCCGACGCTGTCGACGCCACCCGCCCAGCGCTCCTTGGCGATGGGCTTGGCGGCCGCCGACAATTCATTGCGGTCGATCACCTCGGTGGCGCCGATCTCTTTCAGGTAGTCGGCTTCGGACGCACGGCCGGTGGACGCGATGACGTGATAGCCGAGCTTCGAGAGCACGGCGGTCGCAACCGAGCCGACGCCGCCCGCCGCGCCCGTCACCACGACCGGACCGCTGTTCGGCGACACTCCGTGCTTCTCCAGCGCCAGCACGGACAGCATCGCGGTGAAGCCGGCGGTGCCGATCGCCATGGCGTCGCGCGCCGACAGGCCCTGCGGAAGAGCGACCAGCCAGTCGCCTTTCACCCGCGCCTTCTCGGCATAGGCCCCGAGATGGGTCTCCCCCATGCCCCAGCCGGTGCAGACGACCTTGTCGCCCGCCGTCCATTGCGGATGGGAAGACTGCTCGACGGTGCCGGCGAAATCGATGCCGGCAATCATCGGGAAGCGGCGCACCACCGGCGCCTTGCCGGTGAGCGCAAGGCCGTCCTTGTAGTTCAACGTCGACCATTCCACGCGGACGGTGACGTCGCCCTCCATCAGCTCAGCTTCGTCGAACTGCGTGAACTGCGCGGTGGTGCCCTTGTCCGCCTTGTCGATCCGGATCGCCTTGAACGTCGCCACACCAAAACTCCCTGACTTGTTTCAGGGGATGTTTAGCCGATCAGGCAGGCTGCGCAACCGCCCGCTGGACCGGTTTCTCCACGATCGGAAGATTGATCAGCGCCGAGAGCACGCCGAACAGGATCGAGAGCCACCAGATCGGCGTGTAGGAACCGAACCGCTCGAACACAATGCCGCCGAGCCAGACGCCGAGGAAGCCGCCGACCTGATGGCTGACGAAGGCGAAGCCATAGAGGGTGGCGAACCAGCGCGTGCCGAACATGATCGCAACCAGCGCTGAGGTCGGCGGCACCGTCGACAGCCAGGTCAGGCCGGAGGCAGCGCCGAACGCAATCGCGGAGAACGGCGTGATCGGGAATGAGATGAAGGCAAGCGTCGCAAGCGCGCGGGTGAAATAGATGGTCGAGAGGATGTAGCGCTTGGGCAGACTGTTCTGGAGATAGCCGACGCTCAACGATCCCATGATGTTGAACAGGCCGATCGCGGCGATCACCCAGCCACCGATTTGCGTGGAGATGCCGCTATCGACCAGGAAGGCCGGCAGATGCACCGTGATGAAGGCAAGCTGGAAGCCGCAGGTGAAGAAGCCGAGGACAAGTAACACGTAGGAGCGATGGCCGAAGGCTTCCGCGAGCGCTTTGGTGAAGGTCTGCTGGTCCGCAGGCGCCGCGCTTGCCGTGCTTGCGACCGGCGGCGTCGAGAGCGCCAGCGACAGCGGGATGATCAGTAACATCAGGAAGCCGAACACGGTGAGCGCCTGTTGCCAGCCGAAATTGTCGATCAGGGCCACACCGATCGGCGCGAACAGGAACTGCCCGAACGATCCCGCCGCAGTGCCTGCGCCGAGCGCAAGGCCGCGCTTCTCGGCCGGCAAGAGCTTGGTAAATGCCGACAGGACCAGATTGAACGAGCAGCCGGCGAGACCGAAGCCGACCATGACGCCAGCGCCGATGTTGAGCGACAGCGGCGTCGAGGAATAGCGCATCAGGAGCAAGCCCCCGGCATAGAGCAGAGCGCCGACGCACATCACCCGGAACAGGCCGAAGCGATCGGCGACGGCGCCGGCGACGGGCTGGCCCAGTCCCCACAGCAAATTCTGAAACGCGATCGCGAGGCCGAACACGTCGCGGCCCCAGGCATATTCATGGCTCATCGGCTGCACGAAGAAGCCCAGCGCCGAGCGCGGGCCGAAGCCGAGCATCCCGATCGCGCAGCCGCAGAGAATGATGATCGACGGCGTGCGCCAGGAGGAGGAACGGGAAACCGAACCGAGCTCGCTCATCTGTGTCGACATGCTGTTCCTCGTGCGTGGTCGCGGATTCGCAAATGGCAGCCGCGAGCCAGCTCGTTTAATGCATCTGCATGAAAACCCCAAGTCAAAAGCGATTGCATTCCGCGAAGAGCTGACGCGGGAGCATTGCATTTCCTCGCGCGCTCAGCCGACGCGCCGAGGGGACCGACCTGACGGAAATGTGTGCGGCGAGATCTGGCGGCCTGCCGCGCTGCATGTTAGCTTCTATTTGCTCATAACGAGCATATTGAAGGTCCCCGGCCTGTCGGCCGGATTTCTCAGGCTCTGTATATGCTCAGAATGAGTATAAATGACATGCACGGGAGGCTTGGATGCCGCTAACTGGAATTTACGGCCCCGACGACTTTGCCAACCGGCCGCAGGGCCACGTCTTCGCCCCGGCACGGGGCGAGCAGGCGCGAACCGGACCTCCGCTGCCGATGCCTTCGCTGGAATGGACGCCGGAGGTCGAGCGAGCCACCGCACCGCTTTACGAGCGCGTGAAACACGTCATCCCGCCGATCGAATGGCCGCTGATGGCCCCGACGATCAAGGCGATCAACGAGCTGAAGCAGGCGCGGAACGCGGTGATCCTCGCGCACAATTACCAGGCGCCGGAGATCTTCCACTGCGTCGCCGACATCGGCGGTGATTCGCTCCAGCTCGCGGTCGAAGCCACCAGGGTGAGGGCCGGCATCATCGTCCAGTGCGGCGTTCACTTCATGGCGGAGACGTCGAAACTGCTCAATCCGGACAAGACGGTGCTGATCCCTGATACGCGCGCCGGCTGCTCGCTCGCCGCCAGCATCACCGGCGCCGACGTTCGCCTGCTCCGCGACAGATTTCCCGGCGTGCCTGTCGTAGCCTATGTCAACACCTCCGCGGAGGTGAAGGCCGAGGTCGATATCTGCTGCACCTCGTCGAACGCTGTCCAAGTGGTCGAGAGCCTCGGCGCACCCAGCGTGATCTTCCTGCCCGACCGCTATCTCGCCACTTACGTGGCCTCGAAGACCTACGTGAAGATCATTGCCTGGAAGGGCGCCTGCGAGGTGCACGAGCGCTTCACTGGTGCCGAGCTGCGCAGCTATCGCGAGGCCGACCCCTCCGTACAGATCATCGCTCATCCCGAATGCCCGCCGGACGTGCTGGCCGAGGCCGACTTCACCGGCTCGACCGCGCACATGATCAACTGGGTGCGCGAGCGGCGGCCGCGTCGGCTGGTGATGATCACGGAATGCTCGATGGCCGACAATGTGCGCGCCGAGCTGCCCGATGTGGAGATGCTGCGCCCCTGCAACATCTGCCCGCACATGAAACGCATCACGCTTGCCAACATTCTGGAGAGCCTGCTGACGCTTCGCGAGGAAGTGACGATCGATGCCGCACTTGCGGAACGTGCAAGGCGCTCGGTCGAGCGGATGATCAATCTGAAGAACTAGCGACACACACAGCGGTCGTCCCGGCGAAGGCCGGGACCCATAACCGCGCGAAGATGTCGGCGCGAAGAACGACGTCGAGCAGCTCAATCAAACAACTCCTGCTGCGGAGTATGGGTCCCGGCCTTCGCCGGGACGACGGTGGAGAGCTTGGAGAAAGCTATGACAACAAACAACATCAACACCCTCCCCCGCACCGACGATGTCGTCATCGTCGGCGGCGGCCTCGCCGGACTCTTTTGCGCATTGAAGCTCGCGCCGCGGCCCGTGACATTGATCTCGGCCGCGCCGCTCGGACAGGGCGCATCGTCCGCATGGGCGCAAGGCGGCATCGCCGCGGCAATGGCCGAAGGCGATACGCCGGAAGCGCACGCCGCGGACACGGTTGCCGTTGGCGGCGGCATCGTCGACGAAGCTGTTGCACTCGGGATCGCGCGCGAGGCCGCGCCGCGGATTCACGATCTGCTCGCCTATGGCGTGCCGTTCGACCGCGATCTCGAAGGCAGGCTCGCAGTCGGGCGCGAGGCCGCACATTCAGCGCGGCGTATCGTGCATGTGCGTGGCGATGGCGCGGGCGCCGCCATCATTGCGGCGCTGAGCGACGCCGTGCGGCGCACACCGTCAATTCGACTGATCGAAGGTTTCGTCGCCGAAGCACTGCTGACCGACGACGGCGCCGTCACCGGCCTTCAATTGCGCGAAGCCGGAAATTTCGCCGCACGGCCGGTCCTGCTCGCCGCGCGCACCGTGGTGCTCGCCACGGGCGGCATCGGCCATCTCTATGCCGTCACCACCAATCCGCGCGAGGCGAGCGGATCCGGCCTCGCGATCGCCGCACGCGCAGGCGCGGTCATCGCGGATCCCGAGTTCGTGCAGTTTCACCCGACCTCAATCATGGTCGGCCGTGATCCCGTGCCGCTCGCCACGGAAGCGCTACGCGGCGAACGCGCGACGCTGATCAACTGCCATGGCGAGCGCTTCATGGCCGCGCGCCATCCGCTCGCCGAGCTCGCACCGCGCGACATCGTGGCTCGCGGCGTGTTCGCGGAGATCGCGGCCGGGCGCGGCGCCTTCCTCGATGCGCAGCAGGCGCTGGGCGGACGTTTTGCCGACAAATTCCCGACCGTTCATGCAAGCTGCATCGCCGCCGGCATCGACCCCGCCACGCAGGCCATCCCGATCGCCCCGGCGGCGCACTATCACATGGGCGGCATCGCGGTGGACGATCGCGGCCGCAGCTCGATCGACGGGCTCTGGGCCGGCGGCGAAGTGTCGTCCACCGGCGCGCACGGCGCGAACCGGCTGGCGTCGAATTCGCTGCTGGAGGCCGTGGTTTACGCCGCGCGCATCGCCGACGACATCGCCGGCCGCGCGATTCCCTCGCCCGCCCGCCTTGCCGACGTGGTGACGCCACGGGGCGGCGCGCCGGATGCTGCGGCCGTGAAGCGGCTGCGGATGCTGATGAGCACTTATGTCGGCGTGATCCGCGATGGTGACGGGCTTGCGGACGCAGTTCGCAGCTTCGCCGCGCTCGAACGCGAGGCCACGAGCATCGCGGTCAGCAACATGGCCACGGCAGCCCTGCTCGTGGCGGCGTCGGCCTGGAACCGGTGCGAGAGCCGCGGGGCGCATTTCCGCACCGACCATGCCGCGGACGTTCCCGCACTCGCACAACGCACCATGACCATGCTCACGGCGGCACGCGAGATCGCGGACAGCCTGAGCGAACGCCCGACACCGCGCACCGCGCAACCCCTGATCGCCTGATGGAGTCTGCCATGATCACCCCGACCTCCCTCCTCTATCCCGACGCCTTCCTCTCCCCCCTCGCGATCGACGAGGCCGTGCTGCGCGCGCTCGATGAGGATCTCGGCCGCGCCGGCGACATCACCTCGCTTGCGACGATACCCGAGACAACGAAGGCGCAAGCTATCCTGGTCGCACGGCAATCCGGCGTGATCGCCGGCTTGCCGCTGGCGGTCGCCACCTTGCAAAAGCTTTCGCCCGGGATCGAGATACGCGCACATGTTCGTGACGCCGCGCGCGTCGCCCGCGGACAGCAGGTGCTGACGATCTCCGGGCCGGCACGCGCCATCCTCACGGCGGAGCGGACCGCGCTGAATTTCGTCGGCCGCCTGTCGGGCGTTGCGACGCTCACGGCGGACTATGTTGCGCGCACCGAGGGCACCCGGATGCGGATCTGCTGCACGCGAAAGACCACGCCCGGGCTGCGCGCGTTGGAGAAATACGCGGTACGCTGCGGCGGCGGCTTCAATCACCGTTTCGGGCTCGACGACGCGATCCTGATCAAGGACAACCACATCGCGGCCGCCGGCGGCATCCGCCCCGTGCTGGCGCGCGCCCGCGCCCATGCCGGCCACCTCGTCAAGATCGAGATCGAGGTCGACACGTTTTCGCAGTTGCGCGAGGTACTGGACACCGGCCTTGCCGACGCCGTGCTGCTCGACAATATGGACATTGCGACGCTGCGCGAAGCCGTTGGGATCAACGAGGGACGCCTCGAGCTGGAGGCATCCGGCGGCGTCACCCTGGACTCGATCGCAGCCATCGCGGCGACCGGCGTCGACTACGCCTCAGCCGGAGCGCTGACGCATTCGGCGCCGAATTTCGACTGCGCGCTGGATATCGAGGCGTGAGGTGGGCTTCTCCCTCGCCCCGCTTGCGGGGAGAGGGTTGGGGTGAGGGGGAGCCTCCACAGGGAAGGTGAGAGTTGGACTCGTGGAGAGTCCCCCTCACCCAGATTGCATCTTCGATGCAATCTGACCTCTCCCCGCAAGCGGGGCGAGGCGAAGAACGCCTACCTTCGCTCGGTCGCGCCCATCTCGGCGGAGCTCTTGGCTTCCTGGGTGAGCTCGGCGGAGAGCGCGGCGGTCTGCGCGGGGGTGCCCCAGCTCGGCTCCTCGCTGCCGTCGCCCCATGCACGCGGGCGATAGAAGGTGTGGACGCCGGTCTTGTACATCTTCTTCATCTCGGCGACCCAGGACGGGCGCACCCAATAGGCGTGGTAGTGCGTGGACTTGCCAACCTCGGGTAGCCAGATCTGGCCGTCGAGCATGGCCTTCGAGATCTTTTTCGCGCGCTCCCACATCTCGGGCTCGCGGATCACGTCGGCATTGTTGTCGCAGGCAAAGGTGAACTGGCAGGCGAGATGGCGGTGCTTGTTCTGGTAGACGGCGCCGCACACGGTGTCCGGATATTTGCCGGAGAACACGCGGTTCATTACCACCTGCGCAACAGCCATCTGGCCGCGCACGGCCTCGCCGCGCGACTCGAAATAGACGGCCTCCGCGAGGCATTTTTCAGACTTCGCGCGCGACTTGTCGTCGAGTGCGAGCCGCTCCGCCGGCGATCTGGCGCGCTGGTTGTCGACGTTGACCTCACCCTTCGGCGCGACGCTCTCGCCGCTTTCGATATCCTTCGCAATATCCTCCGAGGGCGGCGACAACGAGGCCGTCACCTTCATGTCGGGATCGGGCATCACGATCAGCGGCTCCGCACCGGGTTGCCAGCTCTCGATGCTCTCGACATTGCCACCGAGCGACGAGCTGCCGAAGAACAGGTTCGAGGTCTTGACGCGGAATGGATCGCGCGGCGGTGCAGCCGGAATGGTGGCCTGCTTCAGCGCTTCGAGCGGCTGGAGCGCGAGCGAGCGCGCAACATCACTGGCTTGTGGCGCATTGGTGTATTGCGGCAGCGGCGGCGAGCGCAGCGCTTCGGCGAGTTCGGGATCGAGCGCGGCCGCGGACTCCGGCGACATCGCCTGTGGCAGCGCGACGGTCTTGGCGCCGAACACCGAGCTGTTCGACGTCGCGGGATCTTCCTGCGTCGGCGCTGCCGTCGGCGCGCCCGCTTCGGGAGCCTGCGTCGGTGTGACCGTTGCGAGGCGATCACCCTTCATGGAGCGATCGACCTTGGGAAAATCGGCGGCCTGGTAGCGCGGCGGCGCCTGAAGCGCCGGATTGCGGCTGATCGCGCCGGTGACGTCGCGGCCGTCGAGGCTCGCGAGGCGAACCATCGCGCTCTGCGGCGCCGAAGTGCCGATCGGTCGGGAAAAACTGTAGGTGGCGAGCTGTATGGAGGACGCGGCAGAGAACACCTGCTTCTGCCAACGCTCCGCGACGCCGGGTTGGCGCGCCAGCAGCGAGGCAATGTCCTGATAGCCGGTCTCTCTCGGCATCAATGCGAAGATGCAGAGACCGATGCCGAAGGACGCGAACCGCGCGCCCTTCGGATGGGTACGCAACAAAAACATCGATACGCTCACGCTACGCTTACGCTAGAAAATCGAGCCGCAGTACATCCGTGCAATTCGATCTTTATCGTGAGTATCTAATTTAGGTTGCCGAGGCGTTAATCGGCGTTGCGCATGCGGCACACGCAAGCAATCGCAGGTGTTTTCACGGGGTGATGATGCGCGGTGGTAAATGCGCCCTCACGCGACGGGGTAAACAATCGGTCAACGCGAATGGTGAAGGAACTCTTGCGCGCACGTGTCATTGCGGGACGCGCGATGGGTTCCCGGTGTTGCAACATCATCCGCTGTCATGCCCCGACTTGATCGGGGCATCCAGTACGCCGCGGCTTCTACGTTCTGGCACTCACGTCTCGGCGTACTGGATCGCCCGGTCAAGCCGGGTGATGACAGCGAGTGTGTGGTGATCGCAATGACGGCGTGGAAGCAGTCGAGCCTCAAAAAGAAAGAGGCGGGGCTTAGCCCCGCCTCTCCGCATTCAGCATTTCAAATCGGCTTATGCCTGGCTCGCGATCGCCTTGCCGAGCGCGGCTTGCGCGGCGGCGAGGCGGGCGATCGGGACGCGGTAGGGTGAGCAGGAGACGTAGTCGAGGCCGATCGCGTGGCAGAAGGCGACGGAGGCGGGATCGCCACCGTGCTCGCCGCAGATGCCGACTTTGAGCGAGGCGCGCGTCTTACGACCGCGTGCGACGCCGATCTTGACGAGCTCGCCGACGCCTTCCTGGTCGAGCGCGACGAAGGGATCGATCGGCAGGATGCCCTTGGAGACGTAAGTCCCGAGGAAGCTCGCGGCATCGTCACGGCTGATGCCGTAGGTCGTCTGCGTGAGGTCGTTGGTACCGAACGAGAAGAACTCGGCGCTCTCCGCGATCTCGGCCGCGAGCAGGCAGGCGCGCGGCAACTCGATCATGGTGCCGACCTGATAGGTCAGCTTGGTGTTGGTGTCGCGCATCACCGCCTTCGCGGTGGCATCGATACGCGCCTTGACGAGGTCGAGCTCCATCTTGGTGGCGATCAGCGGCACCATCACCTCGAGGCCGACGGCCTTGCCGGTGCGCTTCTCGGCCTCGACCGCCGCTTCGAAGATCGCACGCGCCTGCATCTCGGCGATCTCGGGATAGGCGATCGCGATACGGCAGCCGCGGAAGCCGAGCATCGGATTGAACTCCGACAGCTCGCGCGCGCGGTCGGCCAGGCGCCGCGGGTCGGTGTTCATGGCGCGCGCCACTTCCTCGACCTCGGCATGGGTGTGCGGCAGGAACTCGTGCAGCGGCGGATCAAGCAAGCGGATCGTGACGGGCAGGCCCTTCATGATCTCGAACAGCTCGACGAAGTCGGCGCGCTGCATCGGCAGCAGCTTTGCCAGCGCAGCGCGTCGCGACTGCTCGTCCTCGGAGAGGATCATCTCGCGCACCGTGCGGATGCGCGTCTCCTCGAAGAACATGTGCTCGGTACGGCAAAGGCCGATGCCTTCCGCGCCGAACTTGATCGCGGTGTGCGCATCCTCCGGCGTGTCCGCGTTGACGCGCACGCCGATCTTGCGGACCTGGTCGGCCCATTTCATCAGCGTGCCGAACTCGCCGGACAGCTCGGGCTCGATCATCGGCATGCGGCCCGCGAGCACCTGGCCGAGCGAGCCGTCGATGGTGATGACGTCGCCGGTCTTGAAGGTGCGCGAGCCGATGCTCATGGTGCCGCGGCCGTAATCGACGCGGATGGTGCCGCAGCCGGAGACGCAGGGCTTGCCCATGCCGCGCGCGACCACCGCGGCATGCGAGGTCATGCCACCGCGGGTGGTCAAGATGCCTTCGGCAGCGTGCATGCCGTGGATGTCTTCGGGGCTGGTCTCGATCCGGACCAGAATCACCTTGCGTCCGTCGGCCTGAAGCTTGGCCGCCTCGTCCGAGGAGAACACGATCTCGCCGGAGGCCGCCCCAGGCGAGGCCGGCAGGCCGGTCGCGATCACGTCGCGCTTGGCGTTGGGGTCGATGGTCGGATGCAGCAACTGGTCGAGCGAGGCGGGGTCGATCCGCGTCACCGCTTCCTTCTTGGTGATCAGGCCTTCATTGGCGAGCTCGACCGCGATGCGCAGCGCCGCCTTGGCAGTGCGCTTGCCGCCGCGGGTCTGAAGCATCCACAGCTTGCCCTGCTCGACCGTGAACTCCATGTCCTGCATGTCGCGGTAGTGCTTCTCGAGCAGCGTGTAGATCCGCGTCAGCTCCTTGTAGGCCTCCGGCATCGCCGCTTCCATCGACGCCTTGTCGGAGCCGGATTCCTTGCGCGCGTCTTCGGTGATGTCCTGCGGCGTACGGATGCCCGCCACCACGTCCTCGCCTTGCGCGTTGATCAGGAACTCGCCGTAGAGCTTGCTCTCGCCGGTCGAGGGATTGCGGGTGAAGGCGACGCCGGTCGCCGAGGTCTCGCCCATGTTGCCGAACACCATGGCCTGCACGTTGACCGCGGTGCCCCAGGATTCCGGGATGTCGTGCAGCCTGCGGTAGGTCACCGCGCGTGCGTTCATCCAGGATGAAAACACCGCGCCAATCGCGCCCCAGAGCTGGTCGTGCGGATCCTGCGGAAAATCCTTGCCGGTTTCGCGCGCGACCGCGTCCTTGTACTTGCCCACCAGATCGACCCAGTCGTCGGCGGTGAGATCCGTGTCGAGCGTATAGCCCTGGCTGTCCTTGAAGGTGTCGAGGATTTCCTCGAAGTGATGGTGCTCGAAGCCGAGCACCACGTCCGAATACATGGTGATGAAGCGGCGATAGCTGTCATAGGCGAAGCGGCGATCGCCCGACAGTTCCGACAGCGCTTCCACGGTCTCGTCGTTGAGGCCGAGATTGAGCACCGTGTCCATCATGCCCGGCATCGAGGCGCGGCCGCCGGAACGCACGGAGACGAGCAGCGGGTTCCTGGAATCGCCGAAGATCTTGCCGGTCAACTTGCCGACATGGTCGAGCGCCTTCTCAACCTGCGACTGCAATTCCTTCGGGTAGGATTTGTCGTGCGCGTAGAAGTAGGTGCAGACCGAGGTCGGAATGGTGAAGCCCGGAGGCACCGGCAGGCCGAGATTGGCCATCTCGGCGAGGTTGGCGCCCTTGCCGCCGAGCAGGTCGCGCATCTCCGCTTTGCCCTCGGCCTTGCCGTCGCCGAACGTGAACACCCACTTGCCGGCCTTGGCCGCAACAGGCGCAGCCTTGCTTGAAGCAGGCTTGCTTGAAGCAGCCTTGCTCGGTACCGGCTTCGCGGCGACCTTCGGCGCAACCGGCTTCGTCGGTGCCTTTGCAACAGCCTTGGAAATCGACTTGGCGGCAGGCTTCACAGCCGGCTTGGCCAGCGGCTTCGCAGCGGCCTTGGCCACGGGCTTCGGGGCGCGCTTGGCAAGTGCCTTGCGGGCCGCCGGCGCGGCTTTCGCCTTGGCGGAGGACTTTGATTTCGCTGGCATTTTCGCTGAAGTTTTCGAGGCGGCTTTGGCCATAGCTTGCACACAACCTGCGAGAGGAATGGGTAATTGCGGGCCTTACACCACTTTGGGCAGGTCCGCGCAAGTCGAAGAGTTCCGTAGAATGAAGGCCTAGAGATGGAGCCACTTCAACAATCCGAGCCCGATCGCACCATTTATGATGAGAAAAATCGCGACGATCAGGTTCAGCAAGCGCGGCATGATCAGGATGAGCACACCCGCAAGCAGAGACAGGATCGGCGAGATGTGGGCGACGGTGATGTGCATGAATTTTCTTTCCGTGGAGTGGGGGCGAATCGCGGCGGATCATAGCGGACTGGGTTCCGCGGGTAGAGACGCGCTGGGCGCGCGCGAGTTCCCGGCTCCGCGAAAACAGCCCGAAAATGCCGCGAATGCGGCGGGCGTTTTCCGGAACATCGCCAAGACGCATGCATTGGCAACCGGTCGCGCCATTGGCGCTTCCCGAAACCTTCTCGAAGGAGTTGCCCATGCGGAACAGGATTCTTGCTCTTGCAGCGCTCGCGGCCGCGATCGGCTCGCCCCTTGCGGCGCAGGCGCAAAGCAGCGTCACCGTGGGACGCGCGCCCGTCGTCGTCGAGAGCGGCCCGACCATCGCGGTCGAGCAGCGGCCGGCTTTCCGCGACTATGTCGTCGAACAACGTGTACCGGCTTTCCGCATCCCGGATCGCGTGGTGGTCGGTGCCACCTTACCTGAAAGTGGCGTCACCTATTATGACGTGCCGCAACGTTTCGGCGCCACCACCTATCGCTATACCGTCGTGAACGGCGAGACCGTGCTGGTCGAGCCGCGCTCGCGGCGCATCGTCGAGGTGATGGACTAGCGTTCTCCGGAATCGACTAGGTGTCCGGCGCGTCACATCAATCAGGCTGACGCGAGCAGTATAGTCGGACATCAGGCCCCGCCCGGTCCTCCCCCCGCCGGGCGGGGCTTTTTTGTGCTTTCGTCATTCCGGGGCGCGCGAAGCGCGAGCCCGGAATGACAGTGTTGGCGGCCGCGGGACCGCGCTCAATCCTGGATCTTCGAGAAATCCGCCACCGCACGCGTGGCGCTGCGGATTTCGTTGAGCAGCTTCAGGCGGTTCTCGCGCACCTGCGTATCCTCGTCGTTGACGCGGACTTTCTCGAAAAATGCATCGACCGGCGGGCGCAGCTTTGCCATCGCGCTCATGGCAGCAGCGAAATCTTCTCTGGCGACGGCGGCGCTTGCTTCCGCGGTTACCTCGCCGATCGCCTTCGCCAGCGCCTTCTCCTCGGCAAGCCTGTAGAGCGCGGCATCGGGCGCGCCGTCGAAGCTGCGCTTGTCCTTCTTCTCCTCGATGCCGAGGATATTGCTGGCGCGCTTGATACCGGCGAGCAGGTTCTTGCCGTCGTCGGTCTCGAGAAACTTTCCGAGCGCCTCGACGCGGCGGACGATCATCAAGAGATCATCCTGGCCGCCGAGCGCAAACACGGCATCGACGAGATCGTGCCGCGCGCCCTGCTCCCGGAGTTGGACCTTGAGGCGGTCGGCGAAGAAGGCAAGCAGGTCGCTCGGGAGCTTCTGCGCATCGGCAGGCTTCAAGGACAAGCCGGTGAGTGCGGACGCCGCCATCTTCATGATCGACAGACGCAGTGCGTTCTCAGCGATCAGCCTGATCACACCCAGCGCCGCGCGACGCAGCGCATACGGGTCCTTGCTGCCGGTCGGCTTTTCGTCGATCGCCCAAAAGCCGACGAGCGTATCGAGCTTGTCCGCGAGCGCCACCGCGACGCTAACCGGATCGGTCGGCACGCGATCGGCAGGACCTTGGGGCTTGTAGTGCTCTTCGCAGGCGGCCGCGACGGACGCATCCTCACCCTGCGCCAGCGCGTAGTACTTGCCCATCAGGCCCTGCACCTCGGGAAACTCGCCGACGACTTCGGTCAGCAAATCCGCCTTCGCCAGATGCGCGGCCCGCGCGGCCTTTGCGACATCGGCGCCGACCAGCGGCGCGATCTCGGCGGCGAGACGTTCGATCCGCTTGATGCGCGCGGCCTGTGTGCCGAGCTTCTCGTGAAACACGATCTGCTCGAACTTCGGCAGCCGGTCTTCCAGCTTCGTCTTCAGGTCCGTCTCATAGAAGAACTTCGCATCCGACAGGCGCGGACGGATCACGCGCTCATTGCCGGCGACGATGGTCTTGCCGCCGTCGGGCGCCTCGATGTTCGCGGTGAGAACGAACTTGTTGGTCAGCTTGCCCGTCTTGGCATCCCTGACGACGAAGCACTTCTGGTTGTTGCGGATGGTGGCGCGGATCACCTCGTCGGGGATCGCGAGATATTCTGCTTCGAACGATCCCATCATGACGACGGGCCATTCGACGAGGCCCGAAACCTCGTCCAGCAGCGCCTGGTCCTCGACCAGTTCGAACCCTTGCGCGAAGGTCAGCTCCTTGGCGTCGGCGAAGATGATGTCCTTGCGCGCCTGCGGATCGAGGATGACTTTTGCCGCCTTCAGCTTCGCTTCGTAATCCTCGAAGCGTCGCACGGAAATCGCGCTAGGAGCCATGAAGCGGTGACCGTAAGTGGTTTGGCCGGTCTCGATGCCGTCCACCGCAAACTTCACGACGTCGGGCTCTTCGGTCTCGAGCCCGAAGGTCGCGGTGATCGCGTGCAGCGGGCGCACCCAGCTCAGCGAGCCCGGCTTGCCCGAGCGCGCACCCCAGCGCATCGATTTCGGCCAGGGGAAGGTGCGGATGATCACGGGGAGGATTTCCGCGAGCACGTCGATCGCGTCGCGGCCGGGCTTCTCAATCAGCGCGATGTAGAAGTCGCCCTTCGGGTCGCGCTGGATCTTGGCCTCATCCAGCGACGTCAAACCTGTCGCTTTCAGAAAACCCTGCACGGCCGCATCGGCCGCGCCGATCTTCGGTCCGCGGCGTTCGGTCTTCAGGTCAGGCTGGCGCGCCGGAATGCCGTGCACGGTCAGCGCGAGCCGGCGCGGCGTCGCGAACGCCTTTGCGCCCTCGTAGACGAGGCCTTCGGCAACGAGCTTGTCGGTGACCATGCGGCGCAGATCGTCGGCCGCCTTGGCCTGCATGCGTGCGGGAATTTCTTCGGAGAACAGTTCAAGCAACAAATCAGGCATCAGGCCGCTCCGCCCGCTTCAGTATGGATCCAGGCCTCGCCACATGCCTTTGCCAATTCGCGCACGCGAAGAATGTAGCTCTGCCGCTCCGTCACCGAGATCACGCCGCGCGCGTCGAGCAGGTTGAACACATGGCTCGCCTTGATGCACTGGTCATAGGCCGGCAGCGACATCAGATGCGCCTCGCGCTTGCCGTCCTTCCAGCCGGCTTCTAGGTACTTTCTGCACGCGCTTTCAGCCATCTTGAATTGCTCGAACAGCATCGCGGTGTCAGCGATCTCGAAATTGTGCTTCGAATATTCCCGCTCGGCCTGCAGGAAGACATCGCCATAGCTGACCTTGGCGTCACCGTCGCGGCCGTTGAAGTTGAGGTCGTAGACGCGATCGACGCCCTGCACATACATCGCGAGCCGCTCGAGCCCGTAGGTGAGCTCGCCCGCGACCGGCGCGCATTCGACACCCGCGACCTGCTGGAAATAGGTGAACTGGCTGACTTCCATGCCGTCGCACCAGCACTCCCAGCCGAGGCCCCAGGCGCCCAGCGTCGGGCTCTCCCAATCGTCCTCGACGAAGCGAATGTCGTGCATGGCAGAATCGATGCCGATCGCGGCGAGCGACTTCAGGTACAGCTCCTGAAGGTTCGGCGGCGACGGCTTCATGATCACCTGGAACTGGTAGTAGTGCTGCATCCGGTTCGGATTCTCGCCGTAGCGGCCGTCCTTGGGCCGCCGCGAGGGCTGCACATAGGCCGCATTCCAGGGCTTTGGCCCGAGCGCGCGCAGCGTGGTCGCCGGATGGAAGGTGCCCGCACCCATCTCCATGTCGTAGGGCTGCAGGATCACGCAGCCCTGCTCGGCCCAGAACCGCTGGAGCGCGAGGATAAAGCCCTGGAACGAGCGTTCCGGGCGCATATGGGCGGGCAAGGAGGCGTCCATCGTCAGATCGGGCTCTCGCGGGGGGTTGAATCGCGCGGGACCGTATCGACGGCAGGAGTGGGAATCAAGGCAAAGGGGGTGGAATGCAAGGCGGCGAACTCTTCGTCATGGCCGGGCTTGTCCCGGCCATCCACGCCTTCCCCGCAGTACGAAGAACGTGGATGCCCGGGACAAGCCCGGGCATGACGCCTGTGGCGGCTACCCCGGCCGGTAAGATCCACTCACGGGGTCACGCTTCAGGGTCTGAATATCCCCGGCATGGGCGGCCTCGGCGACGCGCGAGAGGCGCATCTCCTCCAGCTCCTGATTGATCCGGATAGCGGTCTTGTAGGCCCAGCGGACCACGGCAAGCCCGCCCAGGACGCCCGCGAAAGCGACGAACGGCGGCATCGGTCGATCCTTGTTCAATGCTCAGCCCCCACGCGCATTCTTGCCCAGACCCGGCTGCACCGCAATTGGCTCAGCCTCAAGTCTCCTTGGGACCAAATGGCGCGGGAGGGCGCCGCCTAGAACCCGAATTTCGCCCAGATCGCGCGCGTCTCGACCGCCGAGATCAGCTCGTCCGGCAGGCCGACCATTGATTCCACGGCCGAAAGCTGCCCCGCGCCGGGCGATTTCCGGCCCAAAAGGCTGGAGAGCAGACCGGTCGGCTGGGCAATCACGGGGGTGAGAACCTTCTCGCCATAGCGGGCACGAAGAGTTGAGCGGAGATCGCCGATGCTGTCGGCGAGCCCCAGCGCGACCGAACTCTCGCCGGCCCAGTATTCACCCGTGAACAGCGTGTCGTCGGAGCCCTTCAGCCGCGCGCCGCGGCTCTCCTTCACCAGCGCGATGAATATCTGGTGGATCTCGCGCTGGAGCGCCTTGAGCTTGGCGACGTCGTCGGGGTTTTCAGGGAGAAACGGGTCGAGCATCGCCTTGTGCGCGCCGGCGGTGTAGAGGCGCCGCTCGATGCCGAGCCGCTTGATCGCCTCCTGGAAACCAAAGCTGCCGCCGACCACGCCGATGGAGCCGAGGATCGAGGACGGATCGCAGATGATCTCGTCGCCGGCGCAGGCGATCATGTAGCCGCCGGAGGCCGCGACGTCCTCGACGAACACCAGCACCGGCAGCTTCTTCTCCGCCGCGAGCTGCTTGATGCGCAGGTAAATCTGGCGCGACTGCACCGGCGAGCCGCCGGGCGAGTTGATCACCAGCGCCACCGCCTTGGCGTTGCGCATCGAAAACGCCCGCTCCAGCACCCGCGAAACGGTCGCGAGCGTCATGCCCGGGCGCAGCGGCGTCACCGCGCCGATCACACCGGACAGCCGCACCACCGGCACCACGGCCGTGCCGGGACGGAAGCGCGCCGGCAGATATTGCATGAGCTTGTCGGCCAGGCCGGAACTCTCACGATCGTTCAATTGTTCGGCCATGCCGTTACCTCTGATTAACCATTTCTTATCACGCGACTGTCATTGGAAGGGCCCGGAACGTGTTTTGCAGAAACTCCGTTGAGAGGCTGCAATGGGCCAGCGGAGAACACCATGAAAATCTATCTGCTGATGCTGCTGATCGGTGCGCTGTTCATGGCGATCCGCCTGACGACTCCCCAAGAGCAGCAATCGGAATCGCTTCCGCAATAGCTCAGCACGGTTCCACCAGGGGTAGAACCGCCCTTCCCTCCAGAATATCCATCACCTCTTTTTTAGGCACGCGTGATTCCTCGTTGAGGATGAGGCCCGGCAACAATCGTGTCGGAGCCCTCCCGCCCTTGATCGCGCGCACCAGCACGCGGATCGCTGGCCGCCCGGCTTCACCGTGAACCGGCAGGATCGCGAGACTGCCGAAGCCGCGAGACAGCGCCGCCAAAACCTCCGCGATCCCAT
Organism: Bradyrhizobium sp. Ken01; assembly: GCF_055807355.1. Classification (NCBI taxonomy): domain Bacteria; kingdom Pseudomonadati; phylum Pseudomonadota; class Alphaproteobacteria; order Hyphomicrobiales; family Nitrobacteraceae; genus Bradyrhizobium; species Bradyrhizobium sp. Ken01. The sequence continues at coordinate 153,074 of NZ_JBVVPC010000007.1, read as the reverse complement.
CTGCGCGCCAAATCAATGTCAGCGCACCATTTGATCGGAGGATGCGCCGGGCCGCATGCACCCAGGCATTCAGCGTCTCATTCGTCGCCACATGCGCGATCTGGCGCGCCTCGTCGGGCGAACCGCGATGGCGAGCGGGATCGTTGAAGGGCGGGTTCATCAGCACCACGTCGACGCTGTCGGGCGCGAGCCCGCTGGCCGCGAAGGCCTGCGCGTCCGCGGTAACGTCGAGCACAATCGTCTCGGCGGCAATCGCATTCGCTGCCGCATTGGCGCGCGCAAGCTCCGCCAGCTCGGGATCGATCTCGACCAGGCCAAGCCTGATCCCGGCCACGCGCCGCGCCAACGCAAGCCCGGCCGTGCCGATGCCGGCGCCGAGATCGACGACGCGGTCGCCCGCCCTCGCCTCCGTCGCCGCCGCGAGCAGAATGGCGTCGTGCCCGGCGCGATGGCCGGACCGCTTCTGCTTCAGCCGCAATCGCCCGCCGAGAAAGGCGTCCTCGGTGAGGTCTGCCAGCGCTTCACTCATCGCCGCGCAGTTCGTGGCTGAGGCCGGCCTCGGTCAGAAGCTGCCGGGCCTCGATGGCGTCGTCCTCGTGGACCAGGATCCGCCGCGGCAAAATGCCGAGCGAGCCCTCGATGATGCTCATGTTCTGGTCCAGCACCAGATGATGGATGTTGGCACCGTCGAGCAGCGCGCCGATCGCCGACACCAGCACCATATCGTTGGTCCGAACCAGTTCTCGCAAAACACAGGCCTCCTGCCTGACGGGGATGAAGCGGCAAATGTCAATGGTTCCACGGCCCTTGCCGCATCCCCGTCCAGTTTCTATTGTCTTTCCATCAGAATAGCCCTTCCGGGGCAAATATTGGAGACCGGCGTGGCCGTCATCGTACCATTCGAAACTCCCGGCGCGTCGATCGAAGAGCTGGTTGCCCTTGTCGCCGGTGACATGGAGCGCGTCAACGCCACGATCCTGTCGCGGACAGGTTCGGACGTGACCATGATCCCGGAGGTCGCCAACCATTTGATCTCCTCAGGGGGCAAGCGCCTGCGGCCGATGCTGACGCTGGCCATGGCCAACCTCGCCGGCTACACCGGCGACGGTCATATCAAGCTCGCCGCCAGCGTCGAGTTCATGCATACCGCCACCCTGCTCCATGACGACGTCGTCGACGAGAGCGAGATGCGCCGCGGCAAGCTGTCGGCGCGCATGCTCTGGGGCAATGAGGCGAGCGTGCTGGTCGGCGATTTCCTGCTCGGGCAAGCCTTCCGCATGATGGTCGAGGTCGGCTCGCTCCGCGCGCTCGACATTCTCTCCGCCGCCGCCGCCACCATCGCCGAGGGCGAGGTGATGCAGCTTGCCGCCGCCAAGAACACCGCGACCACCGAGGACGAATATCTCGCCGTGATCCGGGGCAAGACCGCCGAACTGTTCGCGGCCGCCTGCGAGGTCGGGCCCGTGATCGCCAACCGCCCCAAGGCGGAGCAGACCGCCTGCCGCTCGGTCGGCATGAATCTCGGCATCGCTTTCCAGCTCGTCGACGACGTCCTCGACTATGGCGGCAAGAGCGCCAAGCTCGGCAAGAACACCGGCGACGATTTCCGCGAGGGCAAGATCACGCTGCCCGTCGTGCTCGCCTTCCGCCGCGGCAACGACACCGAGCGCGCCTTCTGGATCCGCGCGCTCGAGCGCGGCGAGATCGGCGACACCGACCTCGACCACGCCATCGGGTTGATGAACAAGCATCGTGCGCTCGAAGACACGCGGAGCCGCGCCCAGCATTACGGCGCCATGGCGGTGGACGCGCTGGCGCTGTTCCCGTCCTCGCCGATGAAGAGCGCGCTGGAGCAGGTCGTGGCGTTCTGTCTGGCCCGGTCGCATTAGCTTCTCGCATCCCTAGCGCTTGCTGGTCGCCACACCCTCAGTGTCGTCCCGGCGAAGGCCGGGACCCATTACCCCGGTCAGCGTTGTCTTAGCGGCTCTGGCCACCATCGTGCACCACAACAACAGTCGTGGGTATGGGTCTCAGCCTTCGCCGGGACGACATCGCTGAGGTAGGCGCCACCACTGCATCAACACCGTCACTGCGAGCGCAGCGACAGCTCCAGCTTCGCAGCTGCCTTGGCTCCCTCCACCCGAATCGGCCATTGCTCGCCCAGTGACTTGCATTTTGCAAGTAACTTACCTAGCTTCTCGCCATGCAGCCCAAATCTCCTTCCATCCAGGAATGTCCGGTCGGCCGCGCCGTGGAGACGGTCGGGGAATGGTGGAGCATCTTGATCCTGCGGGATGCCTTCCAGGGCGCAACGAAGTTCGACGAATTCGAACAGAACCTCGGGATTGCGCCGAATATCCTATCGCGGCGCCTTGCTCACCTCACCAAGACGGGCATGTTCGTCCGCCGCCGCTACAATGAACGGCCGCCGCGCTACGAATATGTGCTGACGGACAAGGCCCGGGACTTCTTCCCCGTGGTCGCGACCCTGCTCGCCTGGGGCAACAAGCATCTCGCGCCGAAGGGCGAAGCGATCCTGCTCGCGAACCGGCACGATCGTCGTCCGTTCGATCCGGTCGTGGTCGATGCCGCCGACATGCAGCCGATCACGCTCACCAATGCGGTCATCATCGCCGGTCCCCGCGCCAGCCGTCTCATGCGTAAACGGCTGACCTCGCTCAAAGCCATGAACCCGGCCGTCGCGCCGGCTGGAGACTGACATGCGTCGTATCGTCGTGACGGGAATGGGCGCGGTATCGCCGCTTGGCTGCGGTGTCGAACTGTCCTGGCGCCGGCTGCTGGCCGGCCAAAGCGGGCTGCGCCCGCTGCCGGAGTGGTCGCAGGCGCTGCCCGCACGCATTGCCGGCCTCGTGCCCGACAAGGCCGAGGACGCGGACGGCGGCTTCGATCCCGCACAGGCTGCCGCGCCGAAAGACCAGCGCAAGATGGACCGCTTCATCCTGTGCGCGCTGCTCGCCACCGCAGAAGCTGTGGCACAGGCCGGCTGGACGCCGCAGGACGCGGCAGCACAGGAACGAACCGCAACGATCATCGCCTCCGGCGTCGGCGGCTTTCCGGCGATGGCGGAAGCGGTGCGCATCACCGAACAACGCGGCCCGCGCCGGCTGTCGCCGTTCACGATCCCCTCCTTCCTCGCCAATCTCGCGGCCGGCCACGTCTCGATCAAATACGGCTACAAGGGAGCGCTGGGCACACCGGTCACGGCGTGCGCCGCCGGCGTTCAGGCGATCGGCGATGCCGCGCGCATGATCCGCGCGGGCGAGGCTGATGTGGCGATCTGCGGCGGCGCGGAAGCCTGCATCGACATCGTCAGCCTCGGCGGCTTTGCCGCGGCCCGCGCACTGTCGAGCGGGTTCAACGACGCGCGCGCCTCGCGCCCGTTCGATCGCGACCGCGACGGTTTTGTCATGGGCGAAGGCGCCGGCATCCTGGTGATCGAGGAGCTGGAGCATGCGTTGGCGCGCGGCGCGACGCCGATCGCGGAGATCGTCGGATACGGCACGACCGCCGACGCCTATCACATGACATCGGGTCCGCCTGACGGCGACGGCGCCCGGCGCGCAATGGAGATCGCGCTCCGGCAGGCCAAGCTTGCGCCCGCGGATTTGCAGCATCTGAACGCGCATGCGACGTCGACGCCGGCTGGCGACGAGAGCGAACTCGGCGCGATTGCCGCGCTGTTCGGCCGCGACCGCGGCATCGCGGTGAGCGCGACCAAATCGGCCACCGGCCATCTGCTCGGCGCCGCGGGTGGGCTGGAAGCGGTCTTCACCGTGCTCGCCCTGCGCGATCAGATCGCGCCGCCGACGCTCAATCTCGAAAATCCTGATCCCGCCGCAGACGGCATCGACATCGTCGCCGGTGTGGCGCGCCCGATGCCGATGCAGCACGCGATCTCGAACGGGTTCGGCTTCGGCGGGGTGAATGCCAGCGTGATCTTCCGCCGGATGGGCTAAACGACGGGCCTTACAAACGACGGCCTTGCAATCGCGGCAAGCATCGCTACCAAAGCAGGATGATCAACACGAATTTCTGGCTGTTCCTGGCCGCCGCTTGTCTCATCGCCGCCGTTCCCGGCCCCGGCATTTTCTACGTCGCGGCAAGGACCTTGTCGGAAGGGCGCGCCAGCGGTTTTGCATCGACCGCGGGCACTGCGCTCGGCGGGCTGGTTCATGTGGTCGCGGGCAGCCTCGGCATCTCCGCGATCATTCTTGCCAGCGCCGAACTGTTTGCCGCCGTGAAATTCGTCGGCGCACTCTATCTGGTCTGGCTCGGCATCAGGACTTTTCGCAACGCTGGCCGGGCGCTGTCACTCGACAGCGAGCCCGTCGGCGACAAGCGCGCCTTTCGCGACGGCGTGCTGGTCGAGGCGCTGAACCCGAAGACCGCCGCATTTTTCCTCGCCTTCATTCCGCAGTTCCTTGACCCGGCGGGATCGAACCCGACGCTGCAGTTCATCATGTTGGGCGCGATCTCGGTGACGCTGAACACGCTGGCCGATATCGTGGTGGTGCTGATGGCCTCCGCGACACGCACGCAGTTGATCGGAAGGCCTGATCTGATGCGACGTCTCACCCAGGGCTCCGGCGTCTTCATCGCAGGGCTCGGCCTGTCGCTCGCACTGGCGCGGCGGCCCGTGAATGGATAGCTCCACCATGCCCGCCCCGCAAAGCCGCACTTACGAGTCTCACGGCTTGCGACTGCACTATGCCGACTGGGGCAACGACGGCGCGCCGGTCGCCATCCTGGTCCATGGCGGGCGCGATCATTGCCGGAGCTGGGACGTCATCGCCCGGTCGCTACAGCCGCATTTTCACGTGCTCGCACCCGACCTGCGCGGTCACGGCGATTCCGACTGGACCAAAGGCGGCAGCTACGCGCTGACGGAGTATGTGTATGATCTGACCCAGCTCATCCGTGCCATCGCGGCGCCTCAAGTGACTCTCATTGGCCATTCCATGGGCGGCATGGTCAGCCTGATCTTTACAGGGGCATTCCCAGAGCAGGTCTCGAAGCTGGTCGTGCTCGACGGCGTGACGATGTTGCCGGATACACCAAAACCGCCGGTGCATGAACGGATCGGCAAATGGGTCGGTCAGCTCGACAAGCTGCACGACCGCGCACCGCGCCGCTATTCGACGCTCGAAGACGCGGCGGCGCAGATGGTGCTTCACAACAAGCGGCTGTCCCACGACCTTGCGCTGCATCTCGCCACCCACGGCGCGCGGCAGAACGAGGACGGCACCTATAGCTGGAAGTTCGATCCCTACCAGCGCGCCTCTGCGCCGCACCGGCTCTGGCCGGACGATCACATCGCGCTGTGGTCGCGCATCACCTGTCCGACACTGCTCTTGAATGCCGGCGAAAGCTTTCTGGTTGGCGCGAGGGCCGCGGGCCTGGAGCGCTACTTTCCGCAGGCGCGCGTCGAGACCATCGCCGGGGCTGGACACTGGCTGCAACATGACAAACCGCAGGAGGTGTTGAGTGAGATCCGGGAGTTTCTCGGGCTGGCCTAGCTCAGCGTCCCCGCGTGCACCCACCAGCCGGAATGATCCCTGCGGATCTTCTCGGCGGCGGCATGCGCCTCGGCAAATGCACCATAGATCGCAAAACACGTCGCACCCGAGCCGGACATGCGGGCGAGCTTGACGCCGGCGGAGCCACGCAAGGCTTCCAGCACGTCGCCGATGACAGGCTCGATGCGCATCGCGGGGGCTTCGAGATCGTTGGCGACGGCCTCAAGCGTGTCGATCCAATCGGCAATGGAGGCGCCCTCGCCCGGCCAGGCCGGGGCGTCGAGGACGGAGGTGGCGCCGACCAGGAGTTCGCCGTTGCGCAGACCCAGTGCCTGAAACACATCCTTGGTCGCGACCGGCACGCGCGGATTGACCATCACGCAGGGCATGCTCGGCAGCATCAAGGGCAGCAGCTGCTCGCCGACACCTGTCATGTCGCAGGCGCGCGAGAACAGGCACACCGGCACGTCGGCGCCGGTCGCAAGCGCAACGTTCTGCAGCCGCGGGTCTTCGAGCGAAAGATCGTTGAGACGCGCCAGCAATCGCAGCGCCGCCGCGGCGTCGGCCGAACCGCCGCCGATGCCGGCCGCGACCGGGAGCACCTTGTCGAGCGCGAATGCGCCCAGCTTCAGGTTCGGGACGGCTTCGGCCAGGAGTTTGGCCGCCTTGAACACGAGGTTGTCGGCCATATCGCCGCAGGCCGCCGCGAGCGGCCCCGTCGTGGTGAGCTTCAGCTCGCCGCCGGGCTCCAGCGTGAGCCGGTCGGCGCAGTCGGCAAACGCGACGACGCTTTCGAGATCATGATAGCCGTCGGTACGACGGCCGACCACGCGAAGGCTCAGATTGACCTTCGCGCGCCCTTCTTCAATCAACGCCGGCATTGACGACACGCCCCCAACCTCAACTCACTCAGCCGCCCTTGCCGTCGTCCTTCTTCTTCTCCTTCTCCGCCTGCGCAGCCGAGGAGTTCGAATTGTCGTCGGTCATGCCGTTTGCAATCTTGGCCTCGATCTTCGGAAGCTCATCCGCTTCGGGCTTGAGGTCGCGGGCGTGCGCCCACTGGAACTTGGCTTCCAGCGTGCGGCCGACCCGCCAATAGGCGTCGCCAAGGTGATCGTTGATGGTGGGATCCTCGGGCTTGAGATCAATGGCGCGCTCGAGGTTCTTCACCGCATCCTCGTAATTGCCGATGCGGTAATAGGCCCAGCCAAGGGAGTCGACGATGTAGCCGTCGTCCGGGCGCTGCTCGACCGCCCGCTTGATCATCTTCATGCCTTCGTCGAGATTGATGCCCTGGTCGATCCAGGAATAGCCGAGATAGTTGAGGACGTGCGGCTGGTCGGGCTGCAGCTCGAGTGCCTTCTTCATGTCGGCTTCGGCCTTGCCCCACTGCTTGGAGCGCTCCTCGCAGATGCCGCGATAATAATACCAGACGCTGTTGGCCTTGTCGTTGCCGGCCGGCAGCACGTCGACGCCTTGCGAATAGGTCGCGCCGCATTCGCCGAACTTCTTGCGGCCGCGCTCGATGTTGCCGAGCGCCATGATGGCTTCCAGATCCTTGGAATCCTCAGTGGTGACGCCCTTGAGGATCTTGATCGCCTCGTCGGTGCGGTCGGCGGAATCCAGATCGATGGCAAGCTGAATCTGGGCGTTGCGCTTGAGTGGCGAGGACGCCGGCACCCGCTCATAGACCTTTATCGCCATCTGCGGCCGCTTCACCGATTCATAGAGATCGGCGAGCGAGAGCAGCGCCAGGGGATGGGTGGGCTGGAGGTAGAGCGAGAGCTGCAGATAGACCAACGCCAGATCCTCGCCGCCGCGGCGGGTCAGTGTGGCGCCGATGCCGTAGAGTGCTTCTGCGGCGCCGGCTTGCGCGCTATCGACCAGCGGCGGCATCTTCTTGCCGGCCTTGGTGTCGCGCAACCCTTCCACGATTAGCGGATGGCGGGCGAGCTTCTTGTCGAAAGCCTGGTAGACCGTGGTCGCGGCCGCCGAGTCCTTGTTGCGCGACAGCCAGCGCGCATAGGCCTCGGTGACGCGCAGCATGGAATCGTCGAGCTTGTAGGCACGCTCGAACCGGGTGCCGGCGTCTTTCTCCTTGCCCGCGAGCTCGAGGATCATGCCGGCGTGGAGATCCTTGAACAGCGGATACCATTCCGGACCGGCCAGCTTGTCGATGGTGGCGACGCCGCCCTTGGCATCCCCCGCACCATAGGCGGCCCAGCCCGACAGCAGCGTGGCAACGAGATCGGTGATCGGACCACGGATCGACTGGTTGATGTTGGTCTGCGCGGCCGCATACTTCTTGAACTTGAGATCGTGCACGCCGACGACGAGGCGTGCAACGCGGTTAGTCTTGTCGATGGTCAGGATGCGCTCGGCGAGCTTGACCGCTTCGTCGATGTCACCGTCGGCGACCGAAGAGATGAAGGCGCGGTCGAGCAGCTCGTTGTTCTTGGGATCGGTGCGCAGGGCCGAGCGATAGAACGCGGCGGCGGAGGCCGCATCGCGCTCGACGCTGGCGTGGCGGGCGGCGAGATAGCTGCCGGAGGTGGTCAGCGCCTTCAGATCGTTTCGGGTCGGAAACTGCGCCGCCGTATCGGACGGATGATCCGGCGTCTGCGCCAGGACCGCGCCGGGGACCGTCGCCATCGCTGAGCCCATGAGGGCAATGGCGGCAACAGTCCAACGGTTGAAACGATTTGAAAGCATCAGGGCTCGCCTTGAGTTGGTAGTGCCTGGGTTTGCAGAAGGCCGTATCGCATGCGAACGCGGCCGGTGGCATGGGGACCCGGAACCGTCAGGCCGACAATGCCGCTTTTGGCGCTTCACCGCAAGGATTCGGGCCGGGCGATCCCCTCCGCACGGCCCAAATCGACCAAGTGGCCGGTCAAGAGCGCTCCAAGACGCCGCCAGTATGGCCGTATCGTGGCCACGACCCGCGAAGGCGGCCGGGTTCTCACGCGAACGTGCGTCACAGGGCGAAGATCACGCAACTTTGGTCACATTGGGCCTTGGTCACATGGATCGTGGCTTGATGACCCCAGCCTACATCGCCTCGTAGTTCGGACCGCCGCCGCCCTCCGGGGGAACCCAGGTGATATTGCCGTTGGGGTCTTTCACGTCGCAGGTTTTGCAGTGAACGCAGTTCTGGGCGTTGATCTGGAAGCGCGGGCCCGGACCTTCCTCGATCCACTCATAGACGCCGGCCGGGCAATAGCGATTCGAGGGACCGGCGAACACGTCGTGCTCGGAGGTCTTCTGGAGGTTCATGTCCGTGACCTTGAGATGGACCGGCTGGTCCTCCTCATGATTGGTATTGGACAGGAACACCGACGAGAGCTTATCGAAGGAAATCTTGCCGTCCGGCTTCGGGTAGGTCCGCGGTGCGTGGGTCTTGGCCGGATCGAGCGTCGCACGATCGGGCTTGGCGTGCGATTGGGTGCCAAACAGCGAGCCGCCGAACAGCGTATTGCACCACATGTCGAAGCCGCCGAGCGCAACGCCGAGCACCGTGCCGAACTTCGACCACAACGGCTTGACGTTGCGGACCAGGAACAAATCCTTGCCGACCGAGGAGGAGCGCCAGGCGTTCTCGTAGTCGACGATCTCGTCATTGGCGCGATCGGCGGCAATGGCGGACGCAACGTGCTCGGCGGCGAGCATGCCCGTGCCCATCGCGTTGTGCACGCCCTTGATCCGGGGAACGTTGACGAAGCCGGCGGCGCAGCCGATCAGGGCGCCGCCGGGGAAGCTGAGTTTCGGGACCGACTGATAGCCGCCCTCGGTGATGGCGCGCGCGCCATAGGCGAGCCGCTTGGCACCTTCGAAGGTGGAGCGGATTGACGGATGGGTCTTGAAACGCTGGAACTCGTCGAACGGTGACAGATACGGGTCATCGTAGTTGAGATGCACGACGAAGCCGACGGCAACGAGGTTGTCGTCGTAGTGATAGAGGAACGAGCCACCGCCGGTCTTCAGATCGAGCGGCCAGCCGAACGAATGCTGGATCATACCCTTCTGGTGCTTGGCGGGATCGATCTGCCAGACTTCCTTGAGCCCGATGCCGAATTTCGCCGGCTCGCTCTTGGTATCCAGCGCGAACTTCGCGATGAGCTGTTTGGTCAGGCTGCCGCGCGCGCCTTCCGCGAACAGCGTGTACTTGCCGAACAATTCCATGCCACGGGTAAAGGAGTCCTTCGGCTTACCGTCCCGGCCGATGCCCATGTCGCCCGTGGCAATGCCCTTCACCGCGCCCTGCTCGTCATAGAGCACCTCGGCCGCGGCAAAGCCCGGATAGATCTCGACGCCTAGCGCTTCCGCTTTGCGTGCCAGCCAGCGGCAGACATTGCCAAGCGAGCCGATATAGCAGTGATGATTGTCCATCAGCGGCGGCATGATGAAGTTAGGCAGCCTGATCGCGCCGCCGCTCGTCATCCAGTAGAAGCGGTCGTCCTTCACCTGGGTCTTCAGAGGACAATCGGAATCCTCGCGCCAGTCCGGCATCAGCTTGTCGAGCCCGGCCGGGTCGATCACGGCGCCGGAGAGAATATGCGCACCGACCTCGGAGCCCTTCTCCACCACGACGACATTGAGATCGGCATTGATCTGCTTCAGCCGGATCGCTGCAGCCAGGCCCGAGGGGCCTGCGCCGACGATGACGACGTCGAATTCCATGGATTCGCGCGGGGGAAGTTCTTCGGTGCTCATCTGATCTCAGCCCTTGAGACGGTCCTTGGTCGATTGCGCCCTCTTGTTTCCGATTTTTCCGGGTAGGACAACCTCGGAAATGCGTTTCGCCGGGGTGCAAGGCGCCCCAAACTGGACTAATAGTCAGACTTTCCGATGATCCCAGAACCCGCACCCACGGTCCGAGAGCTTCTCGCCTTCTATCTGGAGGCCGGAGTCGATTGCACGCTCGCGGAGGAGCCGATCGACCGCCTGGCGGAATTGGATGTTCCACCTCCGGCCCCGCGCGCGCCACCTCCCGTCGAGGCTTCACGGCCGGCCGCCGCGCCCGCGGTGATGCGCGGCGAGGCGGCACCGGCGCCCGACGTCGCGATCGCCTCGGCGCGCGAGGCCGCGCGCACCGCGCCGACGCTCGAGGCGCTGCGCGAGTTGATGCAGAGCTTTGACGGCTGCGCGCTGAAGCACACGGCGACACGGCTGGTTTTCGCCGACGGTAATCCGCAGGCGCGCATCATGTTCGTCGGCGAGGCACCGGGCCGCGACGAGGACATCGAGGGGCTGCCCTTCGTCGGGCGCAGCGGCAAGCTGCTCGATTTGATGATGGGAGCCATAGGCCTCAACCGCACCACCGCCTACATCGCCAACGTGATTCCCTGGCGGCCGCCCGGCAACCGCACGCCGACGCCGCAGGAGACGCAAATCTGCCTGCCCTTCATCCAGCGCCAGATCGAGCTGGTGAATCCGGACGTGCTGGTGACGCTCGGCAATCCCTCGACGCAGACGCTGCTGTCGACCCGCGAAGGCATCATGCGTACCCGCGGCCGCTGGTTCGACTACGAGACGGGCGGGCGCACCATCCGCGCGCTGCCGACCTTCCACCCCGCCTATCTGCTGCGCTCGCCGTCGTACAAGCGGCTGGCCTGGCAGGATCTGCGCGCGATCGCGAAGGTGCTGGCGCAAGGCGCGCCATAGCGACACACGCGGTGTCATTCCGGGGCTCGCGAAGCGAGAGCCCGGAATCCATCCATCCACCAACTGCCGTCCGATGGATTCCGGGCTCGCGCCGGACGGCGCGCCCCGGAATGACAAGCTACGTCCCCTTCGGCCGCACGATGGCCCAGCCGATACGCAGGAGTTGCTGGCGTCCGGTCACCAGCCATTCGAAGGCGCGCGGGACTTCCGGGACGATGCCGGGAAAGCGCGCGAGGATGTCCGGCGGCGGGGTGCCGGCGGTATCGGAGGCGCGCCAGACCACGACGCCGCCGGTCTCGCTGAACTTGGCCTGATTGATCCAGGGCGTGCGCGCGGGCTCGGCATCGATGAAGAGATGGGGCCGGCCGGAATGCAGCGTGATCAGGCTCGCAAGCTGGGTCTCGCCGGCGACCGCGCGCAGACGATGATTGGTGCGGCGGGCAAAGCTCTCGTCGAAGAAGTCCGAAATCGCCCGCGCCGGCATCGAGGTCGCGATCTCGTTGGCACCGGTCCACGGCAGGAGCAGGACGGCGAGCACGACGCCGATTGCGGGCGCGATGACGGCGGCCGCCCAGACCATCCGCAGCATCCTCGCGCGACGCATCGCGATGAGATCGCCGGCTCCCACGACCACGGCAAGTCCCGACAACACCAGCACGACGCCGGCGCCGCCGACGACGGCATCGAGGCCCAACAGGCCCGAGATCAGCACCGCTCCGAGCGCCGGCGCCAGCGCGAAGAAATAGACGAAATTGCGCGCGAGCGGCTCGACCGGCGGGCGGTAGATGATCGGCGCCTCCTCGCTCTTAGGAACGAACAGGCCGGTGTTGAGGACCGTCAGCGCCGGGATCGCCGCCGCACCGAGCAGGAGTCCCCCGAGCAGCCACGCCGCGTGCAGCGCGCGGGCATTGAGCTGGGCGACCTCAGGCAAGGCCGGCAGGACAAGCACCTCCGCGGGCATCAGCCAGACGGCATAGGGCAATGCCAGCACGGCGACGACCACCAGTGCAAACAGCGGGTCGAATGCGCGCAGCGTGCGGCGGCCGTCCGCGGTTGCGAGTGCGAAGACGACAATCAGCAACAGCAGGAAGATCGCAGCCGGCGTCGTCAGCAGCAAGAGGCCGGCCTCGATCGACCAGGCAAACCAGGCGTTGCCGCGGCGCTGCCCGATGATCTGCCAGGAATGCAGCAGCAGCAGCGCCCAGAGCGGCCGCGCCAGCACCAGCGGGCCGAAGTCGAGTGCGGGCGAGGAGAAGGCCAGCAGCGTCATGGTCAGCAGCACGGCCAGCACTGCCTGCTGGGCGCCGACCACCGCGCGGGACAGATGATAGAGGGAGATCAACGTCGCGACCCCGCAGAGCTCCGCCAGGACGTAGACGCCGAACACGTGGCCGCCGGCGGCGCGATAGGCGATGTCGGCAAGCCAGACCGGCAAGGGCGGGCCCAAATCAGTACCGACCTGGTATTCGCGGCCGAAGGCTAGCAGGGTCGCGAGGCTGCCGGGCGGGCTGCGATAAAACACCAGCGCCACGAACAGCCACATCGCCGCCTGGAGCAGCACGGCGATCCAGACGATCAGCCGCGGCCGCGCGCGAATGAGCTCGATGACCAGGGAGGTAAACCGCATGCAACGTCCGAAAGATGCAGCCAACCCGTGAAGCCGGCCCTATTCGCTCACGATTGGTTTGATAGAGGGCGGCACGCGTCGTGGCAACCGAGTCTCGTCTAGAGATTTGCCGACGCGTCGACTTCCAGGCTCGTATCCACCTGTACCTCGATCTCGGTCACCGCAAACAGATCCTGCGCCTGCTCGACCGTCCAGGGCATGTGCTTGGCGCGCGCGGCGGCGACGGGGGCGAAGAAGCTGCGGTGGTGGACGGTGGGGCCGAGGCGGTTGAGCGCGTCGAGGTGCTCGGGCACGGCGTAGCCCTTGTGCTGCTCGAAACCGTAGCCGGGGCAGTCCTGCGCCAGCGCGCACATCAGGCGGTCCCGCGTCACCTTGGCGATGATCGAAGCCGCTGCGATCGACAGGACGATCCCGTCGCCGCCGATCACGGCCTCGCAATCGCATTCCGTGTCGAGCCGGTCGCGGCCGTCGACGAAGACGTGCCGGGGCTGCTCGGGCAGCGCCACCACGGCGCGCTTCAACGCCCACAGCGAGGCGCGCAGGATGTTGTCACGGTCGATGCGGGCGCGCGAGGCGACGGCCACCGAGACCTGGGCGGTGGCGCAGATCTTGTCGAACAGCCTTTCGCGCTCCTCGGCCGTCAGGCGCTTGGAATCATCAATGCCGCGCGGGATGCGGTTGGGATCGAGAATCACCGCCGCCGCCACCACAGGACCGGCCAGCGGCCCGCGGCCGGCCTCATCGCAGCCCGCCACCGGCCAGACGCCGCGCTTGATCAGCGCGCGCTCGCGACGGAAGCTTGGGGCGACGATAATGGCGCTCTTTGTGCCGGCCAGCGCCTTGGCGATTTTTTTGGGCGCAGCCTTCTCGTTCTTAGGCGCAGCCTTCGTGTTCTCAGGTGCAGCCTTCGTGGGCGCGCCTTTGGCCGGCTTCTTGGCGGATTGATCCCGAATCATGGTCGGGATCGTGCGCAAGCGGCATGGCCTGCGCAACCGGGAACCTCGGACAATTCCCGCTATTCAAGATTCAAGTCAGCCGCCCTATTCCGCCAGATGCACCCGCCGGTCCTCGCCGACGTCGATGCCGGGCGCGACCACGACTTCCCAGGGATGGCCGTCAGGATCGGCGAAATAACCGGAATAGCCGCCGTAGTCGGTCTCGTGTGCGGCCTTCAGCAGCGCGGCTCCCTTGCCGACGGCGAAGGCCAGCACCGCATCCACCTCCTCACGCGCGCGGCAGTTCCAGGCGAGCGTCATGCCGCGGAACGTCGATGGCCTCGGATGATCAGGCAATGTGGCGTCGGCCGCGAGCTGATCCCAGGGAAACAACGCGAGCACCGAACCGCCGGTGTCATAGAACGCAACGGCCTCGCCGGTCACCTTCAGCCGGCGCGAAAAACCGAGCGCATCGTAAAAGGCAATGCTGGCGCGGATATCATTCACGCCCAGCGTGATGACGGTAAGCCGCGGGATTGGAGCTGGCAGTTCCTGACTCATACGACGCCTCTCCCACTTCGTCGCTCAGAACAGGCTGAGCTGATCGCCGTTCCGCTTCGGCTTGGCAAAATGATCCGTCGTCAGCTTGGAGCGCCGTTTGTTCAGCCCGAGCCTGTCGCAGGCGATCTCGAAGCGGCGGCCGATCGTCCAGGCCATCGGCCCGGTGCCCTTCATGCGCTCGCCCCATTTCGCGTCGTAGTCGCGGCCGCCGCGCATGTCGCGGATCAGCGTGAAGACGTGGCGATAGCGGTCCGGATAGTTCGCCATCAGCCATTCACGGAAGAGATCGCGCACCTCGAGCGGCAACCGCAGCAACACGTAGGAGGCTTCCTTGACGCCGGCATGGGCGGCGGCATCCAGGATGCGCTCGATCTCGGAATCATTCAGCGCGGGGATCACGGGCGCGACCATGACGGTGGTCGGAATGCCGGCCTCGGAAAGCTGCTTCAGCGCCTCCAGCCGCTTCGGCGGCGTCGATGCCCGCGGCTCCATGGTGCGCGCCAGTTTCGGATCGAGCGAGGTCACGGAGATCCCGACCTTGGCGAGGTTGCGCCTGGCCATGCGTGCAAGAATGTCGATGTCGCGGGTCACCAGCGCCGACTTGGTGACGATCCCGACGGGATGGCCGGCGCGCTCCAGCACCTCCAGAATGCCGCGCATGATTTTGCGCTCGCGCTCGATCGGCTGATAGGGATCGGTGTTGGTGCCGATCGCGATCATCCGCGGCTCATAGCCCGGCGCCGCAAGCTCCTTCTCGAGCAGAGCCGGCGCCTCGGGCTTCACGAACAGCTTCGACTCGAAGTCGAGCCCCGGCGACAAGCCGAGATAGGCATGCGTCGGCCGCGCGAAGCAATAGACGCAGCCGTGCTCGCAGCCGCGGTAGGGATTGATCGAGCGGTCGAAGCCAATGTCGGGAGATTCGTTGCGGGTGATCACCTTGCGCGAGGTGTCGATCCCGACCGTGGTCTTGAACGGAGGCAGTTCTTCAAGGCTCTGCCAGCCATCGTCGAATGTGACGCGCGCCTCGGCCTCAAACCGGCCGCTGGCGTTGGACTGCGCGCCCCGGCCTCGCCTGCGCTGGCGGTCGATGGCGACCGCCAGCTCAGGGAAGTCAGAAGGCGCACCCGCCGGCTCGGAGGGCGCCGTGACCGGCGGGTGCTTGAGAGCATGAGAGGATGCTGGACTCATGAAGCCAAGATAGCACGCCAACGGAACAAATCAAGAACACAAACCAAAAACGTGAAAACAACCCCATGCACAGTAGAGCTGCCCAAACTTCGCGCGCCCGCTTTTGACTTCACGCAACAGTAGCGTCACGGCGATCCCGTTTGATGCTGCCGAAGGATCGATCTCGCCGGAACTCGGTTGGTGACGATCCCGGGTGAAGGTCGGCAGGAACATGACGAATCAACAACAATTGGCCGCCGCGAGCAGCGACCTCGATCTGCTCGATCGCTATTGGCGCGCCGCGAACTATCTCTCCGTCGGGCAGATCTACCTTCTCGACAACCCGCTGCTGCGCGAGCCGTTGCGGCCCGAGCACATCAAGCCGCGTTTGCTCGGCCATTGGGGCACGACGCCCGGTTTGAACTTCATTTATGCCCATCTCAACCGCGTCATCCGCGCGCTGGACCTGAACGTGATCTATGTCTGCGGTCCCGGGCACGGCGGCCCCGGCATGGTCGCCAACACCTATCTCGAAGGCAGCTACAGCGAGATCTATCCCGATATCGCGCGCGATACCGAGGGGTTGCGCAAGCTGTTCAGGCAATTCTCCTTCCCCGGCGGCATCCCGAGTCACGCGGCGCCGGAAACGCCGGGCTCGATCCACGAAGGCGGTGAGCTCGGCTACGCGCTGGTGCATGCCTATGGCGCGGCCTTCGACAATCCCGACCTGATCGTCGCCTGTGTCGTCGGCGACGGCGAGGCCGAGACCGGCCCGCTCGCCGCGTCCTGGCACTCCAACAAGTTCCTCAATCCCGCGCATGACGGCGCGGTGCTGCCGATCCTGCATCTCAACGGCTACAAGATTGCCAATCCGACCGTGCTCGGGCGGATGCGCGACGAAGAGATCCGCGATCTCTTCCGCGGGCTCGGTCACGAGCCGCTATTCGTCGAGGGCAACGATCCCAAATTGATGCATCGGACCATGGCAGACGCGCTCGACGTCGCGCTCGTCAGCATCCGCTCGATCCAGCAGCACGCCCGCGACGGCCGCAAGAGCGTCGAACGCCCGCGCTGGCCGATGATCGTGCTGCGCAGCCCGAAGGGCTGGACCGGCCCCAAGGAAGTCGACGGCAAGAAGGTGGAGGGTTTTTGGCGGGCGCATCAGGTGCCCGTCGCGAACTGCCGCGACAATCCAGCGCATTTGAAGATTCTCGAAGACTGGATGCGCAGCTACGAGCCAGAAAAGTTGTTCGACGCGAACGGCGCGCTCATTGCCGAGCTCCAGGCGCTCGCGCCCGGAGGCAATCGCCGCGTGGGCGCCAATCCACACGCCAATGGTGGCCTTCTGAAGAAGGAGCTGAAGCTGCCGGACTTCCGCAGCTTCGCCGTCGAGGTCGCTGAGCCGGGCGGCGTCGTGGCGGAGGCAACCCGCGAGCTCGGCAAATTCCTGCGCGACGTCATCCGCCTCAACGCCGAGGCCCGCAACTTCCGCATCATGGGCCCGGACGAGACCGCGTCAAACCGGCTCGATGCGGTGTTCGAGGCCACCGAACGGGTCTGGATGGAGCCGACAAAACCTTACGACGTGCATCTCGCCCAGGACGGACGCGTGATGGAAGTCCTGAGCGAGCATCTCTGCCAGGGCTGGTTAGAGGGCTATCTGCTCACCGGACGCCACGGCTTCTTCTCCTGCTACGAGGCGTTCATCCACATCGTGGATTCCATGTTCAACCAGCACGCCAAATGGCTGAAGGTGACCCGGCATCTGCCGTGGCGGCGACCGATCGCCTCGCTCAACTATCTGCTCACCTCGCATGTCTGGCGCCAGGACCACAACGGTTTCAGCCATCAGGATCCAGGTTTCGTCGATCTCGTCGCCAACAAGAAGGCCGACATCGTCCGCATCTACTTCCCGCCGGACGCCAACACGCTGCTGTGGATCGCCGATCATTGCCTGCGCACCTATGACCGCGTCAACGTCATCGTCGCCGGCAAGCAGCCGGCGCCGCAATGGCTGTCGATGCAGGAGGCAGCCACGCATTGCGATGCCGGCATCGGCATCTGGAGCTGGGCCGGCACGGAAGACGCGAATGGCGAGCCCGATGTCGTGATGGCCTGCGCCGGCGACGTGCCGACACTGGAAACGCTCGCTGCCGTCGACCTGCTGCGCAAGGCGCTGCCCGAGCTGAAGATCCGCGTCGTCAACGTCGTCGACCTCATGACGCTGCAACCCAGGGAGCAGCACCCGCACGGTTTGTCCGACCGCGACTTCGACGGCCTGTTCACGCGCGACAAGCCGGTGATCTTCGCCTATCACGGCTATCCCTATCTGATCCACCGGCTGACTTATAACCGCACCAACCACGCCGGCATGCACGTCCGCGGCTTTGCCGAGGAAGGCACCACGACGACGCCGTTCGACATGGTCGTGCTCAACGAGCTCGACCGCTATCACCTCGCGATCGAGGCGATCGAGCGCGTGCCGGGGCTCGCGACCAGGGCGGCGCACGTGAAGCAGCAATTCCGCGACAAGCTGATCGAGCATTCGCGCTATGTGCGCGAATACGGCGAGGACATGCCGGAAATTCAGGAATGGGTCTGGCAGAACAGCGCCGGCGGCAACACGCCGGCAGAGGCGGGCGACTGACAGCAGCGATGTCGAACACAGTTCTCGTTCTCAACTCGGGATCCTCGAGCATCAAATTCGGCCTGTTCGATATCTCGGCGGCCGGGCCCACCCTGCTCTGCAAGGGCCTGCTCGACGAGCACGAGACGAAGCCGCGGCTCGTCGTGAAGAGCCCCGAGGGCGAAGACCTGTTCGAGAATCGGAGGGAAGCGTCGGATGCGGCCAGCGATCACCTGTTCGCCGACGTGCTCGGCTTCATCGAGGATCGTTTCGGCGATCGTCGCTTGCGCGCCGTCGGCCATCGTGTCGTCCATGGCGGTCCGCACTATTCCGCGCCGGTCGAGCTGACGGACGATGTCACCGCAAAGCTGGAGGCGTTGACGCCGCTGGCGCCGCTGCACCAGCCGCGGTGCCTGGCGCCGGTCCGTGCCATCAGGGCCATCAGGCCCGACCTGACGCACATTGCCTGCTTCGACACCGCTTTCCACCACGGCATTGCGCCGCCCGCCAGCCGCTTCGCCATCCCGCGACGTTATGAAGAGCGCGGCGTCCGGCGCTACGGATTTCATGGCCTCTCGTTCGAATATGTCGCGGGACGGCTCGCCCGAATCGCGCCGCAGCTCGTACCGAAGCGCACTGTGATCGCGCATCTCGGCAACGGCGCGAGCCTGTGCGGCTTGCGCGACGGCCGCAGCATCGACACCACGATGGGGCTGACGCCGCTCGACGGGCTGGTGATGGGCACGCGCTGCGGCAGGATCGACCCGGGCGTGCTGCTCTATCTGCAACAGCACGAGAAGATGTCGGTCGAAGATGTCCAGCACCTGCTCTATCACGAATCGGGACTGCTCGGCGTCTCCCGCATCGCTTCGGACATGCGCACGCTGCTTGCAAGCAGCGAAGCTGCGGCACGGGAGGCGGTCGAGCTCTTCACCTTCCGCGCCGCGCAGGAAGTGGCGGCGATGGCGACAACGCTTGCCGGGCTGGACTGCCTGGTCTTCACCGGCGGCATCGGCGAGCATGCCAGGGAAATCCGCAGTGCGATCGGTGAGCGTCTCGACTGGCTCGGAGTGCGCATCGATGCGGCTGCGAATGATGCGGCGCGCGAGCGCATCAACAGTGGCGATAGCACGGTCGATGTCTTCGTCATTCCAACGAATGAGGAACTGATGATCGCACGGCATTGTGCGGCGGTGCTGCGGGCCGTCTGCTCGTGATCAACGGCGTACGGTCGGCGTTGCTTCCCTTCTCCCCTTGCGGGAGAAGGTGGCGCGAAGCGCCGGATGAAGGGTTCTTTCGTCGCTTACATATGCATGTGAGTATGCGGAGACATACCCTCACCCCTGTGAGTTTGTGTCTCATCGCGGTGCTGCCCTCTCCCGCAAGGGGCGAGGGCGCAGTCACGAGCATCTCGATCGCAGGGTAAATTGATCCGGCGGCCCGCGCATTCTAGTGCGTCCCCGACCAAATCTGGAAACACCCGATCGCGACCTCGATCACGATCAGCACCACCACCGCGATTTCGAGGCGGAGCGAGCGCTGGGTATCGATGATGTCGGTAAGCGCGTTTGCGGTCGCGGACACGGCGGCGAGCTTGCGCTCGAGCGTGTCCAGGCGCTCCTTCAGTTCGTACTCGTCTTCAAGGCGGGCATAGAGCCGGTCGAGTTCGGGTTTCTCCCAGAGCACGTCGGGTTTCTCGGCCACCGCAACACGGCCGGCGACGCGCTGCTGGACGAGAAGCGCATTGCCGATCAATTGCAAGATGCCTTTGCGCCGGGGCGGCGTGCGGCCCTGCTCGGCGAGCTTGCGCGCAAATGGCTCGATCACGTCGAAGACCGCGGCGACGCGGCGCTCGTCACGTGCGAGCGAGGTGCTCTTTGCAAGCGCGTCCGCGATCAGCAACAGCCGGTCGTCGGAGAATTTGGCGAGGCAGATCGGGCCGCCCGGCTGGATAGCCTCGGCGCTTTCGTCCTTGCAAAGTTGCGCATGTGCGATCTCTTCCTCGTAGGGGCTGAACTCGCCGATCACGCGGGGCTTCAGGCTGTCGATCAGCACTTTCTCCTCCGAAGGGAGGAGACCGATCAGCACCACGACGCCGTAGCGGAAGATGACCGCAAGGCCGGCATGGACGCGGAAGGCGGCCGGCGTCGATGAGACTGTCGCGCCCATTTCGAGTCCGGAGGGATTGATGCGTTCACCGAGCATCACGGCGCGTATCCGCAAGGTCGGCGCGCCGTCCGGCCTGGGAGATGTGGCTGGCGAGTTAACAGCAAGTTGATCGGCGTTCATTCGAAGCCTCTTCAGCAGCACCATTGCACGTTTTTCCTGTTCTCGCGCTCGTCGGCTATCGCATCCTCCTCTTGCAGGATTGCGAACGGCCGGTGCGCCGGGCAATGTTGCGGCACATCTCCGGACTAATACGGACAGGACAGGCTTGGGGCGACAGATTGGCAATATCGCGGCCCTGTACGGGGCATATTTGGATGCGGCAGCTCAGCGGTTTACCATCGTATACCGAAGCGGGGCCGGAAAGTTGCACTCGGCAGCGTCACATGTTTTATGACGCCATCATAATGAGCTACGCTTCTCCCGAAGTGTGGACACTGAAGCTTCAATCATGCTGAGCGTCATCATTCCGACCGAAGGCGTCGAGCAGACCGCGGTCGCAACTCTGGCCGCGCTGGTACCCGGTGCCGCCGCAGGCATCATCCGGGAAGTGCTCCTGGTCGACGGCACCCGCAACGGCGTCATCGAGCGCGTTGCCGACGTCGCGGGCTGCCGTTTCATCGGCTTCGAAGGATCCACGCAAGGCGCCGCGCTTGCCGCCGGCGCACTCCAGGCCCGTTCGTCCTGGCTGATGTTCCTCCCTGCCGGCGCCGTGCTGGAAACCGGCTGGATCGAGGAAACCACCCAGTTCATCCAGTCGGTCTCGACCAGCGGCCGGGATCGTGCGGCCGTCTTCCGCTATGCGCGCTCGCCCTACGCCGATGCCGGTTTCCGCGATATCCTCCGGGCCCTGATGCGCAAGCTCGTTGGGCCCTTCGGCGATCAGGGACTTTTGATCGCGCGTGATCACTACGACCGCATCGGCGGCTACCCGCCCCAAGCCCGCCGCTCCGAGGCGCGGCTGCTGCGGCGGCTCGGTCGCTCGTCGCGCATCATGCTGCGCAGCCGGATCGTCATGGTCGGCTGAGGCACCTAGATACTTGCCAAAGTCAAATAATTATTTGACAATGGCAAATATCGAGGTGGCCCATGTCGTTCAATCCTCCCAGCGACCACATCGCAGCGGTCCGCGCCTTCAACCGCTTCTACACCCGCAAACTTGGCGTGCTCGACCAGCACCTTGGAAAAAGCCCGTTCTCGCTCAGCGAGGCCCGCGTGCTCTACGAGCTCGCGCAACGGGACGACCTTGCCGCAAAGGAGATCGGCAACGAGCTTGGCCTTGACCCCGGCTATCTGAGCCGGATCGTGCAAAGCTTCGATGAAAAGGGCCTGATCACCCGCAAGCCCCTGCCCGCGGATCGCAGGCAATACCAGCTCAGCCTCACCGCCAAGGGGCGCCAGACCTTTGCCAAGCTGAACCTGGGCTCGCAAAATGAGGTCGCCGCAATGCTGGCTCAGCTTTCGGCCAGCGATGCAACGCGGCTCACACAGGCTATGGCGACCATCGAGGCCGTGCTGGAGCGTCGAAGCCAGCCCGCGGCTTTCATGCTGCGCAGCCATCGCGTCGGCGACATGGGCTGGGTCATCTCCCGGCAGGCCGCCGCCTATGCGGCCGACTACAACTGGGATATCAGCTACGAGGCCCTGGTCGCCGAGATCTGCGCACAGTTCATCAAGAACTATGACGCCGCGCGCGAGCACTGCTGGATTGCGGAAGTGGGCGGCGAGCCGGTCGGCTCGATCTTTCTGGTCAAGGCTACGGACCAGATCGCCAAGCTGCGCCTGTTGCAGGTGGAAAAGAAAGCGCGGGGACTCGGTGTCGGCCGCGCGCTGGTCCAGCAATGCATCCAGGGCGCACGCGAGAGGGGCTACAGCAAGATGACGCTGTGGACGCAAAGCATCCTGGTCGCCGCGCGTGGCATCTATCAAAGTGCAGGCTTCAAGCTCGTGAAGGAAGAGAAGCACCACAGCTTCGGGCAGGATCTGATTGGGGAAACGTGGGAGCGGGATCTGTGATGCTGCAACAGCGGGCGAGATGCGCATGAATGTGCCCTCGCCCCCCTTGCGGGAGAGGGCAGCGATGCTGGTAAACCCAAGCTCACTTGGGTGAGGGGTTGTCTCCGCAAGCATCTGTGCAAATGGACAGATACCCCTCATCCGGCGCCATAGCCGAAGCTTCGCTTCGGCGTTCTCTGAGAACGACGGCCCAAGGCCGCCTATGCCACCTTCCCCCACATCCGCCTTCGCTAAAGCTTCGGCGGACATGAGCGGAGAAGGAATGTCCAACTACACCGTCGCGCCCTGCGCCTTTGGCCGGCGCAGGTGCTCGTCCAATCGCGGCATGATCTCGACGAAATTGCAGGGACGCGTGCGGTAGTCGAGCTGGGCTTTGAGGATGCCGTCCCAGCCGTCGCGGCAGGCACCGGGCGAACCTGGGAGGCAGAAGATGTAGGTTGCGCCCGCGACGCCGGCCGTGGCGCGGCTCTGGATCGTCGACGTGCCGATCTTGGCGTGGCTCAGCATGTGGAATGCGATCGAGAAGCCGTCCATGCGCTTCTCGAACAAGGGCTCGATCGCCTCCGGCGTGACGTCGCGCCCCGTGAAGCCGGTGCCGCCGGTGGTGATGACGACGTCGACGCCTGCGTCCGCAATCCAGCGGCGGATGGCGGCGCGGATCGTCTCGACGTCGTCGGTGACGATCTCGCGCGCGGCGAGATGATGGCCGGCAGCGGCGAGACGGTCGGCGAGCGTCTGGCCGGACTTGTCGTCAGCCAGCGCGCGCGTGTCGGACACGGTGAGTACCGCGATGTTGAGCGGAACGAACTGTTTTGTTTCGTCGGTGGAGGTCATTGCAACTCACCTTCTTTCACCGCCCACTGCGTCATCCTGAGGTGCGCGCTCTTGCGCGCCTCGAAGGAGGGGCCACGGGCTCGCCATCCTTCGAGGCTCGCCAATTGGCGAGCACCTCAGGATGACGGATAACCCCTATTGGCCGCCGCCAAACGTGTTGCAGGCTTGGACGGTGCCCTGCTGGTAGCCGGTCATGAACCATTGTTTGCGTTGCGCCGCCGAGCCGTGGGTGAAGGAATCGGGTACGACGCGGCCCGTGGACTGGCGCTGCAGCGTGTCGTCACCGATTGCGCTCGCCGTGGTGAGTGCGGCGTCGATGTCGCCAGGCTCCAGGAAGTTCGGCCGCTTCTTCGCCTCGCGATTGACCCAGACGCCGGACAGGCAGTCGGCCTGCAATTCGACCTTCACCTGGAGTGCATTCGACTCTGCCTTGCTGCCGGCCTGCTGCTGCAGCCGCGTCACGCGCGGAATGATGCCGAGCAGGTTCTGGATGTGATGGCCGGCCTCATGGGCGATGATGTAGGCGGTGGTGAAGTTACAAGCGGACTTGCCGGAGCAGCCGCGAAAACGCGTCTCGACCTCGCGGAAGAAACCGGTGTCGAGGAAGATGGTCCTGTCGGGCGGACAATAGAACGGTCCCATCGCCGACTCCGCCCGGCCGCAGCGCCCGCCATTGGTGACGTTGCGGAACAGCACGACCTTCGGACCGGTAAAGGACTGGCCCGAGGCCTGGAATATCTCGCTCCAGCGATCGTCGATCTCGCCGAGGATGCCGGAGATCATGCTGCCCATCTCGTCGGTCGGCGCGCCGCGCTTGGCGTTGGACGACGATTGGCGATCGGTCTGGTAGGACGGCGCCTGGCCGCCACCGGTGAGGATCTCGGCGCCGCCGATCAGGATGCGCGGATCGATGCCGAAGGCGTAGCCGACCAGGCCGAGTACGATGATGGCGCCGATCCCGAGCCCGCCGCCGCCCATGGGGAGGCCGAACCCGCCTCCTCCACCGCCGCCGCCACCATCGTCGCGACGATCCTCGATGTCGTCGCTGCGGCGGAAATCATCGTAGCGCATGGCGGCTTCCCTCGGTCCTGGCTCAATTCGGCGCAAGAGCGCGAAAGCTCAACGCGCCACATACGTAAAATTTCCCTTGCGTTAATCAATATCCCGCTCGGCAATTATTGCCTAGTGCGACAGCATGGCAATGCCAGCAATTTTTTCCGGGCGTCGAGCAATTTTTTCCGAGAGAAATTTGGAGTCTTTTTGCGCTCCGGTTACTCCCGCAACGCGAACAAATACGAAATACACTGCAAAACATGGAGAATGCGCGGAGCGAACGGCGTGCAAGGCGCGATGTGAGGGCTGTTCACGAAGGCCACGGGTTAAGTCGATTTTTACTTTGCCGCTTCAATGTAACGGTCAGTCGGTTGTTTGGTCCCGCGTCGCCGACAGCGTCGCCTGAGTCAGAGTTCTTGAGTCATGGTAGAGTCGCGTCGCGGGGCGTCTGCAAGGGCGCCCCGCACAAATTTTGAGTCTCCTTCGCACAGCATCGTCCTCGGCGATTGCGTCGCAGAGATGTCGAAGCTTCAGGCTGGTTCGGTCGACCTGGTGTTCGCCGATCCACCCTACAATCTCCAGCTCAAGGGCGATCTCAAGCGCCCCGACGAATCCCATGTCGATGCCGTCGACGACGACTGGGACAAGTTCGATTCGTTCTCCGCCTATGACGATTTCACCCGCGCCTGGCTGCTCGCCGCCCGCCGCGCGATGAAGCCGTCCGCGACGATCTGGGTGATCGGCTCCTATCACAACATCTTCCGCGTCGGCGCGATCATGCAGGACCTCGGCTTCTGGCTCCTGAACGACATCGTCTGGCGCAAGACCAATCCGATGCCGAATTTCCGCGGCCGCCGTTTCACCAATGCGCACGAGACCATGATCTGGGCCGCGCGCGACGAAAAGGCCAAGGGCTACACCTTCAACTACGAGGCGCTGAAGGCCGCCAACGAGGACGTGCAGGCACGGTCCGACTGGCTGATCCCGCTCTGCACCGGCGAGGAGCGCCTCAAGGGCGCCGATGGCAAGAAAGTGCACCCGACGCAGAAGCCGGAAGGCCTGCTCGCGCGCGTGCTGCTGTCGTCCTCCAAACCCGGCGATCTCGTCATCGACCCCTTCAACGGCACCGGCACCACCGGCGCGGTCGCAAAGCGCCTCGGCCGCTCCTATATCGGCTTCGAGCGCGACAAGACCTATGCGAAAGCGGCTCAAGCGCGCATCGCCGCGGTCGAGCCGTTGCCGGAGGCAAGCCTCGCCCCGTTCATGACGGCGCGCGAAGCGCCGCGGGTTGCGTTCTCGGAATTGATCGAGCGTGGCATGATCATGCCCGGCACCAAGCTGTTCGACGCCAAGAAGAAGCTCGGTGCGCTGGTCCGAGCCGACGGCGCCATCATGTTCGGGGACAAGGTCGGCTCCATCCACCGCATGGGCGCGGTGGCGCAAGGCGCGCAAGCCTGCAACGGCTGGACCTTCTGGCACATCGAGACCAAGAAGGGTCTCAAGCTGATCGACGAGCTTCGCGCCGAGATCCGCGCCGGCATGGCGGCGGGGTAGCCTTTCTTTCGTATCCCGGAGCGCACCTCGTGGCGCGACCCCGGAATGACGAGACTGGTTGAACACGGCCGCCGCCGGGACTAGACTAATCTCCTGCGCCCCGTCCTGACCGGTCGAGCCATGCGACGACAGTCCGAGACATTGCTGCTGGTGCCGCTGCTGCCGATCTTTCTGGTCGGCATGTTTCCGATGTTCCTGATCGCGCTGCTGGGATTCTTTGGCCTCGCCTTGTTCGGCGTGCTCGTGGTCTGCGTCGGGCTCGCCAGCAGCAACGAGGCCCATGACAGCTTCAATCACGACGTCATCGTTCACGGCTACGCGCGCGGATCGGACCGCAAGGCGCGGGCCTCCGACATGCATATCGCCACCCGGCTCGGGCTGCGCCTGGAGCTCGTGGGCGCGGCCATGGTCATTACGGCGGCGATCGGCCTTTGTTACGCCGGCTGATCTGCGTGACGCGCAGATACCGCCCGGCAAACTCGCCGGTTGCCCTCCCCGATAAGGTTCAGGCAAGACAAGGCCGCTTGCGGACATGTTGCTGCCTCCACTCTCAGCCAACAAACACAGGGGAGATGCCCGATGCTCAAATTCTATTTCAACGGTTCGCCGAACCCGACCAAGGTCGCACTTTATCTCGAAGAGGCCGGCCTGCCCTTCGAGCCGGTGAAGATCGACACCCGCAAGGGCGAGCAGTTCACGCCGGACTATCTGAAGATCAATCCGAACGGCAAGGTGCCAGCGATCGACGACAACGGCACCATCGTGTTCGATTCCAACGCCATCCTGCTCTATCTTGCCGAGAAGACCGGCAAATTCTTGCCGGCCGCCAATTCTCGCGGCGAGATGCTGTCATGGCTGATGTTTGTCGCCACCGGCGTTGGTCCGTATTCGGGCCAGGCCGTGCACTTCAAGCATTTCGCGCCGAAGGACCAGAACCACGATTACGCGCATAACCGCTACCAGTTCGAGACCGATCGCCATTATAAGATTCTCGACGGTCACCTCAAAGGCCGCCGCTACATGGTCGGCGACAGCTATTCGATCGTCGACATGGCGCTGTGGGGCTGGGCGCGGATGCTGCCGTTCAAGCTCGGCGACGATGCCTTCGCGCGATATCCGAACGTCAAGCGGCTGGTGGACGAGGTCACGGCGCGGCCTGCGGCGACGCGCGCGATCGCGCTGAAAGACAAGTTCACCTTCAAGGCGGAGATGGACGACGAGGCCCGCAGCAACATGTTCAAGCACATGACGACGAAAGTCGCCTGACCGCGCCAGGTCACAATGCGAGGCCACGCGCATGCGCGTGGCCTTTTGCTTTTGAGGCTCAGGCGGCGTGGACCGAGTTCAGGAAGTTGGCGACTTCCTGCTTCAAGCGGTTGCTGTCGGCCGACAGCGAGCGTGCCGCCGAGAGCACCTGCGAAGAGGCCGAGCCGGTCTCGGACGCGCCGCGCTGCACGTCGCCGATGTTGGACGATACAAGCTGTGTGCCCTGGGCCGCCTGCTGGACGTTGCGGGAGATCTCCTGCGTCGCCGCACCCTGCTCCTCCACGGCGGCGGCGACCGTCGACGAGATCTCCGACAGCCGCTCGATGGTGCCGCTGATTTCCCTGATCGAGCCGACCGATTCCTCCGTCGCGGCCTGGATGCCCGAGACCTGCTGGGCGATCTCGCCGGTGGCCCTCGCGGTCTGCTCCGCGAGCGCCTTGACCTCCGAGGCGACCACCGCAAAGCCGCGGCCGGCTTCACCCGCGCGCGCCGCCTCGATGGTGGCATTCAGCGCCAGGAGGTTGGTCTGGCCGGCGATGGTGCTGATCAGCTCGACCACGTCGCCGATGCGGGCTGCAGCCTTGGACAGCTCGCTCACGCGCGCGTTGGTCTTGCTCACCTGACCGACGGCTTCGCCGGCGATGCGCGCCGATTCCTGCACCTGGCGCGCGATCTCCGTCACCGAAGAGGACAACTCCTCGGTCGCGGAGGCGACCGCCTGCACATTGGCCGAGGCTTCCTGGGAGGCGGATTGCACTTCGGTGGAGAGATCCTGAGCGCGCCTCGCGGTCGCGGTCAAGGTGCCGGCCGAGCCCTCGAGCTCCTGCGATGCCGAGGATACGGTGTCGACGATCTCGCCCACCGCCTGCTCGAACTGACTGGCGAGCCGGGCCATGTCGGCCTTGCGGCTCTCGGCCTGGCGGGCCTCGGTTGCCGTCTGCTCGTGGCGCAGCCTTTCGGTCTCGATCATGTTGGTCTTGAAGACGTCGATCGCCTTGGCCATGTCGCCGATCTCGTCGGCCTTGCCGCGCGAGGGGATCTCGACGGCGAGATTGCCCCCGGCAAGCAGCCCCATTGCGCGCGTCATCGAGGTCAGCGGCCCCACGATGCTGCGGGCGGTCAGGAAGGCGACGACCAGTCCGAACAGGACGGCGAGGCCCCCGGCGATCCCCTGCAGCGAGGTCGTGCCGTCGATCACGGCATCGGCCGCGGTGCGCGAATCGTTGTAATCGGTCTTCAAGGTGGTTTCCGCGACCTTGAGCTTGGCGATGCTCGCAGAGATGAGCGGTGCGAGATCCTTGTGGTAGATCTCGTCGGACCGCAGCATCGCGGCAGAGGTCGTTTCGAACGCGGATTTGTAGATACCGAGGGCGGTCTTCACAGGCGTCAGAGACGAGCGAAGGTCCGCCGCCTGCGGGCTCCTTTCGACGGCTGCCAGCCGCTGCACCGCCCTGTCGACATTGGTTCTGAAGGCGGTGGGCCCGTTGGTGTCGCGCAGAGCGAGGAAGCGCCAGTTCGCGATTCGAACCAGCAGGACCCGGGACTCGAGGTCCGCGACGAGCGACACCGTGTCGTCGTCAGCGGCGGCGCGGGCCACATCGACCAGCTTGGCCATCTTGACGGTCAGCTCTTCGCCACTCGGCAACAGCGTCGCCTTGCCGGTCCGGGCCTCGTTGACGGCGTCGCCGAGACTGTCACGCAGGCTTTTCATTTTGGCGATGTCGGCGATCAGATCGTTGTAGAGCTTCCGCCGATCCTCCGAGAGGGTGCCCTTTGCTCCGAGCTGCAACAGCCCGGTCGCCGCGTTCTCTCGCTCGGCAGCCTCCCGCATCGCAGGCTCGTTGGCGTCGTAGACGTAGCGCAGATTGGCTCGCTGGATGGCCTGAAGATGGGTCGATATCTCCAGGATGCGCGCCGTGCTGTCCGACAATTTGGAGAGTTTTGCGACCTGATCCTGGACGGACTGCAAATTCCAGATGGCGACCACCGCCATCACAAGACCAACCGCCACCAAGGCCATGAAACCCGCGTACAGGCGTCCCCTGATCCGCAAACGAAACTTCGGCATTCCCACTGTCCACTCAGAAGCATGTGAATTCGGGCGGACGAACAACTCCGGCCATTGTCGCGCCGCCCTGGCAGCCGCGCGTCGCGTCTTTCGCGACCCACGCTGCACCGCGACACAATGGGGGACACTCGTTAATTGAACCTTCAAATTTTTCGCGCGCGTATGCGCCAGGCGGCACAACATCTGCTGATTTTATCGGCAGGTGAGCAAGGTTTTGGTGCGAAACCCGCAGCGGCCTGCATGCCGCTGCAGCCTACCGGCCTGCGCGACCAACACGCCCCTCGCCGACCGCAGCGGACGGCACCGGCCGGCGGACGCGACGCCGCTCGATCCGCTCAGCTCGCGGCCCTCACGATCGTTTGCGGAAACGGGCCGAGGGCCTTCTCGGTCAGCACCGAGTCGCAATATTCTCGGATCTCCTTGATCTTGCCGTCCTCGAGCCGAAACACGAGACAATAGTCGTTGTCGTAGCGCACGCCTTCTGGCGTGACATTGTCGCCCTTTGCTTCGACGACGACGATATCGCCGTCGGCGATGAAGCGGTGGGCGACCGTCCGTGTCCGGTCGACAAGACGGGTCCGCACATAACCGTGCAGATCGTTGAGGATCGCCTGTTTGCCCGAAAAGGTGCGCGACCAGGAGTACTGGCCGGTCACGATCCATTTGGCGTCGTCGGCAAGACTTTCGGTGAACAAGCCGCGGTCGCGCGCAGCCGGATCGAGGCTGGCGGCGGCTGCAAAGATATCCTGCATCAGTTTCTTGTTGGCGCTCGCGTTCATGGCGGCATCTCCTTTTGGTGAGAACAATCGAGATCATCGCCGCCGGCTCTAAATTCTTCAAATCGATAGTGGATATGATATCTATTCGCTCTATGAATTTGAATTCGCTCGACCTCAATCTCCTGACCGCGCTCGACGCACTGTTGCGCGAGGTCAGCGTCAGCCGCGCCGCCTTGCGGATCGGGCTGTCGCAGCCGGCGGCGAGTCATGCGCTCCAGCGTCTGCGCGACATCTTTGGCGATCCGCTCTTGGTACGCGCAGGTGCCCGGATGGAACTGACGCCGCGGGCGCAAGCCTTGCGCGCGCCGCTGGCGCAGGCGCTCGATCAGGTGCGCGGGCTGTTCCTATCGGATGAATTCGACGCGGCGCGCAGCGAGCGGCAATTCCGCCTGATGATGCCAGATCTCGCGGTCGAGCTGTTGATGCCGCCCTTGATGGAAAAGGTGACCCAGGCCGCGCCCAATGTCCGAATCGACGTGGTGCCGTGGCGGGGGCCTGCGATCTTCCACGCGGAGTTCGCCCGCACCATCGATCTCGTGATCTCGATCGGCAACGCCTTCAAGGGCTTTCACCGCCAGCTGCTCTACACCGACAGCGACGCGCTGGCGGTACGGCGCGGCCACCCCGTGGCCACGAAGCTGAAGCGGCGCGAGATGTTTCTGGCCGCACGCCATGTCGGCGTAATCATCCGCGGCCAGCCGGAGGACCTGATCGACACCTGGCTACGCACCAAGGGCATCGACCGGCACATCGCTCTCGTCGTCCCGGGTTATCTCGAAGCGCTGCACGTCGCCGCCCGCACCGACCTCGTCGCCTTCGTGCCGCGCCGGCTGATCGCGGCGCTGTCGAAGCAGCTCGGCCTCGTCACGGTGACGCCACCGCTCGACCCCGGCATCGACGAGCAGTTCATGTTCTACCCGACCCGCGCACAGATGGATCCGGGCTCGATCTGGCTCAGGCGGCTGATGCTGGAGACGGGACGGCAATTGGAGAAGAAAGCTTCTTAAGAGGCGGCTTCACCAATCTCGGTGTCGTCCCGGACAAGCGCAGCGAAGCGGAGCGCTGATCCGGGACCCATAACCCCAGGGCGTAGTTTGACGAAGACTGGTCGTTCGGTACTTCAACCGAGCACAATCGATAGATTCCGCGGTATGGGTCCCGGTCTGCGCTTGCGCTTGCGCTTGCCCGGGACGACATCGAGTTTGTCACGCCTTCTGCGCGTCCATCACCTTGCGCACGGCGGGACGGTCGGACATGCGCTTGAAATGATCGGCGATCTTCGGCGTCGCGTTGATATCGACGCTATCGCCTTCGAGCCAGGTCGACAGGGTGTAAAGATAAGGATCGCAGATCGTGTACTGTTCGCCCATCACCCAGGGTCCCTTGTACATCTTCTGCTCGATCAGGGCGAAGCAGGCGCCCATGGTCTTCGGGATCATCGCCTTCATGTCGGCGAACGAGCTTTCTTCGCTCGCCCAGCGCGCGCCGCGCATCTTGTGGGCATGGTTGATGTGCACGGTCGAGCAGAGGTAGGAGTTGAAGGACTGCACCTGGGCGAAGTCGAAGGGATCGTCGAGCGGCGCGAGCTTGGCCTTGGGGAACGTCTGCGCGAGATAGGCCAGCATCGCCGGGGTCTCGGTCAGGACACCGCGATCGGTCACCAGCGCGGGGACGCGGCCTTTCGGGTTGATCGCGAGGTACTCCGCGCTGTTCTGCTGGTTGGTCTTGAAGCTCAGCCGCTCGGCCGCGTAGTCGGCGCCGGCTTCTTCCAAAGTGATGTAGGTGGCGAGCGCGCAGGTGCCGGTGGCGTAGTAGAGCTTGAGCATGTCGGACCTCATGGGAAAGCCGGAAGTTAACGGCTGCGGGCCCCGAGGTCCATAGCATGGCGTTTTCGGTGCTCTTGCTCTTCGCAGTTGCCCACCGGCGGCCGGCTGTGCCAAGACGCCCCTAGTTGGAGGGCTTTCCCATGACCGTACTCATCGCCGGTGGCGGCATCGGCGGGCTGACGCTTGCGCTCAGTCTGCACGGAATCGGCATTCCCGTGAAAGTGTTCGAGAGCGTCGCGGAGCTGCGGCCGCTCGGTGTCGGCATCAACGTGCTGCCGCACGCGGTGCGCGAGCTGATCGAGCTCGGGCTGATGGACAAGCTCGATGCCGCCGGCGTGCGCACACGTGAGTTGGCCTATTTCTCCAAGCACGGCAAGCCGATCTGGAGCGAGCCGCGCGGGCTGGAGGCCGGCTATAAATGGCCGCAATTTTCGATCCATCGCGGCACGCTCCAGCAATTGCTGCTCGACACCGCGATCGAGCGCCTCGGTCGCGACAACATCCTCACCAGCCATCATCTGACCGGCTGGAGCGAAACCGCTGACGGCGTGCGCGCCGATTTCATCGACAAGGCGACCGGCAAGCCCGCGGGGACTTACGAGGGCGCGATCCTGATCGCCGCCGACGGCATCCATTCCGCCGCGCGAGAAAAACTTTATCCCGACGAAGGCCCGCCAATCTGGAACGGCCGCATCCTCTGGCGCGGCGTCACGCCCGCAAAAGCGTTCCTCAGCGGCCGCACCATGATCATGGCCGGCCACGAGATCCTGAAATTCGTCTGCTATCCGATCTCGAAGGAACCGGACGCCGCGGGCAACCATCTGATCAACTGGGTTGCCGAGCGCCACATGCCGCCGACCTATCAATGGCGGCGCGAGGACTATAACCGCACCGCCCGCCTGGAAGAATTTCTGCCCTGGTTCGAGAGCTGGCAGTTCGACTGGCTCGACGTGCCCGGCCTGATCAAGAACTGCCCGCATGCCTATGAATATCCGCTGGTCGATCGCGATCCGGTGTCACAATGGACTTTCGGCCGCGTCACGCTGATGGGCGACGCCGCACATCCGATGTACCCCATCGGCTCCAACGGCGCCTCGCAGGCGATCCTCGATGCCCGCACCATCACCCGCGAGATCCTGGCGCACGGCCCAACGCAGGCGGCCCTGCTCGCCTATGAGGCCGAGCGGCGGTCCGCAACCACCAGTCTCGTCCTGCTCAACCGCAAGAACGGCCCCGAACAGGTGATGCAGCTCGTCGAGGAGCGCGCGCCCGACGGCTACAAGGTCGTCACCGACGTGCTGTCGCAACAGGAGCTCGAGGATGTTGCCGCCAACTACAAGCGCGTCGCCGGCTTCCAGGTGGAAGCGCTGAATGCGAAGCCGCCGATCGTGAGCGCGGGTGCGCGCGCGACGAAATGAGTATTCGCACGAAGCGAGACGCACGTTGATGGGCCCTCGCCCCTTGCGGGAGAGGGCAGCGACGCCGGTAGACGCGGACTCACTCAGGTGAGGGGTCTGTCTCCGCGAAACCAACTCGCATTAGAACTCGCTGAACCAACCCCTCATCCGGCGCTTCGCGCCACCTTCTCCCACAAGGGGAGAAGGAAGGAAGAGTGCGCGGCAGCTATTTGCCCACCACCCTCGCCGCTTCGAGCAGCCGCTCGCTCGCGCTTGCCGTCGCCAGCACCGTTCCGTCTTCCGCCGTCAGCCTGGCCTCGACGAATGCAATCGTCCTGCCGAGCTGCGTCACCTTGGCCTCGCCGATAATCGGTCCGGGCTTGGCGGGCGCCAGGAAATTCACGGTCATGCTGATGGTAGTGGTGTAGAGCCGGCCCTCGCTCATCACCAGCACGGCGGGGCCCATCGTGTCGTCCAGCATGGCCGAGAGCATGCCGCCCTGGATGAAGCCGGCTGGATTGCAGAACTCCGGCTTGCCGTCGAAGGCGAGCTTGATCCAGCCTTCCCCGGGACGGGCATCGAGCAGGCGCCACCCCAATAGCTCGGCACAGGGTGGCCTGGGAAAGTTGTCCAGCGCGGTCTTGATCATGCGAGCCTCCGTTGCCGGCCACAGCTAACGCAGGCCTGCTGCCAGCATCTTGTCAGCAGGATGGGCTGCTAGGGGTCCAATCCATGCGCAATCACCTTACGCATGACGTTGGGCAATGCTTCGTCGGCCAGAGTGGCGATGGGCACCCAGCGCATGCCGGCGGGTGCCCGCGTCCGCGCTTCCACACTCGCCGTGTAGACCACCAGTTCCAGCGGAAAATGCGTGAAGACGTGGGTGACGACGCCGACCTTGCGCTGCCAGCGCGACAGCCCCTTCAACTCGGGCGCCTGCTGTTTTGCCTTGGCGTCGTCCTGTCCGGCCAGCCAGTCCGACCCCGGCACCTCGGTCATGCCGCCAAGCAGACCCTTTTCGGGGCGGCTGCGGACGAGAAGCTCGTCGCCGCGCGTGACAACGAAGGCCGCGCCGCGCCGTAACGCGCCGCTCTTCTTCGGCGCCTTGCGCGGAAACGTTTCCTGCGTTCCCAGCGCGCGCGCCGTACAATCCTCATTGAGTGGGCATAGCGAGCAGGCCGGCTTTTTCGGCGTGCAAATCGAGGCGCCCAGATCCATCAGCGCCTGCGCGCTGTCGCCGGCGCGAGAGTCCGCAAGCAGCGTCGCCGCCAACTCCTGAATCAGCGGCTTGGCCTGCGGGAGATCTTCTTCAACTGCAAAGAGCCGCGAGACCACGCGCTCGATATTGCCGTCGACCGGCATGGTGCGGCGGTCGAACGCGATCGCCGCGATTGCTGCCGCCGTATAGGGCCCGACGCCCGGTAGTGCGCGCAGACCCAGTTCGGTGTCGGGAAAGGTGCCGCCATGCTCGCGCGTCACCGCAACCGCGCAGGCATGGAGATTACGAGCGCGAGAATAATAGCCGAGCCCGGCCCACATCCGCAGCACGTCCTCCTGCGAGGCCCGTCCGAGCGCGGTGACATCCGGCCAGCGCGCGACGAATTTTTCGAAATAGGGCCCGACCGCCTTCACCGTGGTCTGCTGCAGCATGATCTCGGACAGCCAGACGCGGTAAGGGTCGGATGCCTCGCCGGGCGCAGCGCGCCAGGGCAATCGGCGGCGGTGGCGGTCGTACCAATCGAGCAGCGCGAGTGGGCGCGACGAGGTCTCCGGCTGAAGCGGTTCCGATTTCGCTTTAAGGGCGGATTTGGGGCTCATGCTCGCACTGTAGCGGCAATGCACCGATCTCTCCACGTCATGCCCACGCTGGGCGCGGGCATCCACGTCTTTCTTCGCGGCGAAGAGCCTGTGGCCGACGCCCCGGAGTGCTATAAGGTCCCATGTCCAAGCTTCGCCCCATCAAACCAGGGCCCATCAGCGCCAAGCCGCTGTCGCTCCTGCTCAACGACGTCTTTGCCGAGGCCTATGCCAAGCAGGGATTTGCTGCCCGTGAGTTGGTGACGCGGTGGGCGCACATTGCCGGGCCGGAGATCGCGGCCCATGCCGAGCCGCTCAAGATGCAATGGCCCCGGCCGGTCGAGGGCCAGCCGCAGGAGCCGGCAACGCTGGTGCTGCGGGTCGAAGGGCCGATGGCGCTGGAGATCCAGCACTCCGCCGATGTGATCCTGCAGCGGGTCAACCGGTTCTTCGGCTGGAGCGCGGTCGGCAAGCTGGCCTTCCGCCAGGCTCCGCTGTCGCGCGCCCGACGGCCAACCCGGCCCGACCCGCCGGATGCCAAGTCGGTGGCCGAGGTAGCTGAGCGCCTGGGCGACATCGAAGATGAACAACTGAAGTCGGCGCTGGCGCGCCTCGGGGCCGCCATCAAGCGAAATTGAGCCTTATTCTGCGGCCAAACTGGACCTGTCCTTGCCGCTCGCCATTGCCTCAAACGACGTTTCAAGCTAGCGACAGGCCGTCTGAATAGGAATTTCGGGCGACACCACGCCAATCCGGGAGCCGACCTTGATCATCACCCGCCGCGCCTTCAACACGATGCTGTCGCTGACCGGGCTTGCCGCGGTCGCCGGGCTCTCACCGCTGCGGTTCATCTCGGAAGCTATCGCGCAGGCCGCTGGCGACGTCGCCAAGCCGGTGTCGCTGCCCGACATGGCGCTGGGCCCGAAGGACGCCGCCGTCACCATCACCGAATACGCCTCGATGACCTGCCCACATTGCGCGGCCTTCAACGAGCAGGTGTTTCCCAAGATCAAGTCGGAATACATCGACACCGGCAAGGTGCGTTACGTCTTCCGCGAGTTCCCGCTCGACATCAAAGCCGCCGCCGGCTCGATGCTGTCACGCTGCATCGCCAATGGCGACGCGCCGAAATACTTTGCCGTCACCGACATGCTGTTCCGCCAGCAGAACGATTGGGTGGTGAAGAACACCACGGAGACCCTGACCCGGATCGGCAAGCAGGCCGGCCTCACCCAGCAGCAGGTCGAGGCCTGCCTGAAGGACCAGGCGCTGCTCGATAAGATCGCCGCCGACCAGAAATATGCCAGCGACGTTCTGAAGGTCGATTCGACGCCGACGTTCTTCGTCAACGGCGAGAAGATCAAGGGCGAGACCTCGTTCGAGGAATTCGCCAAGAAGATCAATCCGCTGCTCAAGAGCTGATTCGCACGGCACAATCCTGATTCGCATCTCGAGAGCCGTATCTTTCCCGGCATAAATCCCTTGGGAAAAGCGGCTTTCGCCGGTTGCCCTCGCGGCACACCGCGGCCATTGTCCAGCCGCATGAGGCGCCTCGCGCGACTCGCCCGGATAGCGACACTGCCTTCCATGGTATTGTCCCGGCAGGGGGATTCGCGCCTGCCAACAGAGATGCGTGCTTATGAAAATCACCCGCCTGCGCCTTCATGGCTTCAAGTCCTTCGTTGAGGCCACCGACTTCGTCATCGAGCCTGGCCTGACCGGCGTGGTCGGCCCCAACGGCTGCGGCAAGTCGAATCTCGTCGAGGCGCTGCGCTGGGCGATGGGCGAGACCTCCTACAAGTCGCTGCGCGCCGCCGACATGGACGCGGTGATCTTCGCCGGCTCCGGCAATCGCCCCGCGCGCAACCACGCCGAAGTGACGATGACGATCGACAATTCCGATCGCACCGCGCCGGCGGCGATGAACGACAGCCAGCTGCTCGAAATCTCCCGCCGCATCGAGCGCGAGGCCGGTTCGGTCTACCGCATCAACGGCCGCGACGTGCGCGCCCGCGACGTGCAGATTCTGTTCGCCGACGCCGCCACCGGCGCGCGCTCGCCGGCCCTGGTCCACCAGGGCAAGATCGGCGAGATCATTCAGGCCAAGCCCGAACAGCGCCGCCGCGTGCTGGAAGACGCCGCCGGCGTTGCCGGCCTGCATGCCCGCCGCCATGAGGCTGAGCTGCGGCTCAAGGCCGCCGAAACCAATCTCACCCGCGTCGAGGACGTGATCGGCCAGCTCGCAGGCCAGATGGAGGGCCTGAAGAAGCAGGCCCGCCAGGCCGTGCGCTATCGCGAGGTCGCGGCCAAGGTCCGCAAGGCCGAAGCAACCCTGTTCCATCTGCGCTGGATCGGGGCCCATGCCGACGTCAACGAATCCGGCCAGACCCACGATCTCGCGGTCCGCGAGATGGCCGAGCGTACCCAGCACCAGGCCGAGGCCGCCCGCATCCAGGCGATCCGCGCCGCCGAAATGCCGGCGCTGCGCGATGCCGAAGCGCGCGCCGCGGCGGGGCTCCAGCGCCTGACCAACGCCCGCGAGCTGCTCGATCGCGAGGAAGAGCGCGCCAAGGAGCGCGTCGCGGAACTCGAGCGGCGCCTCGCCCAGTTCGAAGGCGACATCTCGCGTGCCCAGCAGCAGACCATGGACGCCGATGTCGCGCTGCAGCGCCTCGACGCCGAAGATGCCGAGCTGAAGGAAGAGATCAAGTCGCGCGTCGAGAAGCGCTCCGGCGTCGACGAGCGTGTCGCCGAAGCCGAGGCGGTGCTGACCGAAACCGAGCAGCAGTTCGCCGAGCTCACCACCGCGCTCGCCGACCTCACCGCCAAGCGCAATCAACTCGAAGCCAACGTTCGGACCCACCGCGACAAGCTCGCCCGGCTCGACCAGGAGATTTCGAACGTCGCGACGGAAGAGCAGAAGCTGACCGAGGCGACCGGCGGCTTCGGCGATCTCGACGAGCTGACCGCGACGGTCGAGAACGCCGAGCAGACACTGGCGGCCTCGGAAGCCGCGGCTCAAGCCAGCGAGGCAGCGCACGTCGCCGCGCGGCAGACGCTGGAATCCTCGCGCTCGCCGCTCGTCGAAGCCGACAAGCGCGTGCAGCGGCTCGATACCGAGGCGCGCACGATCTCCAAGATCCTCAACGGCGAGACCAAGAATCTGTGGCCGCCCATCATCGACGGCATCACCGTCGACAAGGGATTTGAAAAGGCGATCGGCGCGGCGCTTGGCGACGATCTCGACGCCCCGGTCGATCCGTCCGCACCGATGCGCTGGACCAATGCCGGCGTCACCGACGGCGATCCGGAACTGCCCGACGGCGTCGTGCCGCTCGCCCGCCACGTGCAGGCCCCGGCCGAGCTGACCCGCCGCCTGGCGCAGATCGGCGTGGTGCCGCGCGAGCGCGGCGCCGAGCTGGTCTCGCAGCTCAAGACCGGCCAGCGGCTGGTTTCGCCCGAAGGCGACGTCTGGCGCTGGGACGGTTTTGTCGCAGCCGCCCACGCGCCGACCGGCGCAGCACGGCGGCTTGCCGAGCGCGCCCGCCTCATCGAAATCGAGAACGAGCTGGAGCAGGCCCGCATCGACGCGCAGATCAAGCGTCAAGCGCTGGAGAACGCCGAGGCCGAGCTGCAGATGGCCGCCAGCACCGAAGGTGCAAGCCGCGAAGCCTGGCGCGCAGCACAGCGCGAGCTCAACGTCGCGCGCGAGCGGCATGCCATGGTCGAGCGCGAGATCAGCCGCCACGCCGCGCGCAAGGCGACGCTGTCGGAAGCCCACAGCCGTCTGGCCGCCGACCGTGCCGAAGCCGAAGCCGCCTGCGAATACGCTGAAGCCGGGATCTCCGAGCTGCCGTCGAGCGAGGACACCGAAACCCGTCTCGCCGCCGTCCGCAGCGACATCGAAGGCCATCGCCGCATGGCCGCGCAGGTCCGCGCCGAGGCCCAGGCGCTGGCGCGCGAAGCCGAGCTGGCCGACCGCCGCGTGCAGGCGATCCTCGCCGAGCGTACCGAGTGGCAGAACCGCAAGGAGAGCGCGGCCTCCCATATCGACACCATCCAGGCGCGCATCGCCGAAGTCTCGATCGAGCGCAGCGATCTCGAGAACGCGCCGGCGGTTTTCGCGGAGAAGCGCAGCGCGCTGATCACCGAGATCGAATATGCCGAAAACGACCGCCGCATGGCCGCCGATGCGCTCGCCAGCGCGGAAACCGCGATGGCCGAAACCGATCGCGTCGCCAAGCTGACACTCGAGGCGCTGTCGAGCTCGCGCGAGGCGACCGCCCGCGCCGAGGAGCGC
Source organism: Bradyrhizobium sp. Ken01 (assembly GCF_055807355.1). NCBI lineage: Bacteria > Pseudomonadati > Pseudomonadota > Alphaproteobacteria > Hyphomicrobiales > Nitrobacteraceae > Bradyrhizobium > Bradyrhizobium sp. Ken01. Next base: position 113,904 of record NZ_JBVVPC010000007.1, on the reverse strand, counting down.
ATGGAAAGCGCGCGGCGCCGGCTCGATGACATCGAGCGCGAGATCCGTGACATGCTCGAAGTCGAGCCGCAGGCCGTCGCCGGCCTCGCCGAGATCGAGCCCGGCGCCGAGCTGCCGCCGCTGAACGATATCGAGGAAGACCTCGAAAAAATGCGCCGCGATCGCGAGCGACTGGGCGCGGTCAATTTGCGCGCCGAGGAAGAGCTGCGCGAGGTCGAGACCCAGCACAACGGCCTGGTCACCGAGCGCGATGACCTCGTCGAAGCCATCAAACGGCTGCGCCAGGGCATCCAGAGCCTCAACAAGGAGGCGCGCGAGCGGCTGCTGACGTCGTTCGAGGTCGTCAACAACCACTTCAAGCGCCTGTTCGTCGAGCTGTTCGGCGGCGGCGAAGCCGCGCTGCATTTGATCGAGAGCGATGATCCGCTCGAAGCCGGCCTCGAAATCATCGCCAAGCCGCCCGGCAAGAAGCCGCAGACGCTGTCGCTGCTCTCGGGCGGTGAGCAGGCGCTGACCGCAATGGCGCTGATCTTCGCGGTGTTCCTCACCAATCCCTCGCCGATCTGCGTGCTGGACGAAGTCGACGCGCCGCTCGACGACCACAACGTCGAGCGCTATTGCAATCTGTTGCACGAGATGACCGCCTCGACCGAGACGCGCTTCATCATCATCACCCACAACCCGATCACGATGGCGCGGATGAACCGCCTGTTCGGCGTCACCATGGCCGAACGCGGCGTCTCGCAACTGGTGTCGGTGAATCTGCAAGAGGCGGTGGACATTCTCGACCAGAACGTGGCGTGAGGCTGCGCCCGTCACGCACCCATTGACGTCATCATCCGCGAAAGCGGATGATGAAACATGATCTCACCTACCCTCCCCGCGGAACTGAAGGCGGCCCTCGACGGCAAGCTGCAGGGGTTCTCACGCACCGATGCTGCACAGCGATCGCAGAAAATCTCGACCACCTATCGCGCAGGCGGCGGCTCCGGCACGATCAAATCCGAGGCCGACGCGCTCGCCTATGCGCTCGCCCGCATGCCGGCGACCTATGCGGCGGTGGCGGCAAGTCTGAATGCGCTGACCGAGATCGCACCGGACCTCGCTCCGGAAACACTGCTCGACGTCGGCGCAGGTCCGGGCACCGCGAGCTGGGCCGCGGCGGAGGCGTTCTCCTCGCTGCAGGATTTCACCCTGCTCGACGCCAACGCCACGCTCAGCCGTCTCGCGCTCGAACTGGCGCGCGACAGCACGCGTCTGGCGGATTGCCGCCATCTGCCGGGCGATGCCGGCGCGAACCTCGCTGAGGTCTCGCAAGCCGATCTCGTCGTCGCGAGCTATGTCATCGGCGAGCTCAGTGAGGGCGATCAACGCAAGCTCGCGGAAGCGATGTGGGCGAAAGCCCGCCACGCGCTGGTCGTGATCGAGCCCGGCACGCCCGCCGGCTACGCCCGCATCCTCGCTTTGCGCCAGCAACTGATCGCGGCGGGCGCCTACGTCGCCGCACCCTGCCCGCACGAAAAGCCGTGTCCGCTGACGGCGCCCGACTGGTGCCATTTCTCGCGACGCTTGCCGCGCTCGCAGGCTCATCGCCAGATCAAGGGCGCCGAGGTGCCGTTCGAGGACGAGCGATTCATCTACGTGGCGCTGACCCGTACGCCGCCCGCAGCCCGCGCCGCGCGCGTGCTGGCGCCGCCCGATGTCGGCAAGGCCGAGATCACGGCAAAGCTCTGCGCTGAGGGCGGTGTCGGACTCGCCAGGATCCCGCGCCGCGACAAGACCGCCTATGCAAGCGCCCGCCGCTGGCGCTGGGGTGATGCCGACCTGTCCGAAAGTTAACCTCCTCCGGGGCTTTCGCCTTGAACTCGGATGGTCCCTCATCCGACCAAGTCTTACCTCCCCTCTGCGCCGGGGCTCTCGCTCCGCGCCAATTTGGTCTACCCTAGCGCCCGCCTTCTTCCCCCTTCAGGAGTTCTCCATGTCGACCGGCTGGATCGTCCTCGGCGTTATCGTCGTCCTCGTGTTCTTTGCCTTCGCCGCCTACAATCGGCTGGTGGCGCTGGGCCAGCGCGTCGGCCAGGCCTTTGCCGACATCGACGTGCAGCTCAAGCAGCGCCACGACCTGATCCCGAACCTGGTCGAGACGGTGAAGGGCTACGCATCGCATGAGCGCGGCACGCTCGACGACGTCATCAAGGCGCGCAACTCGGCGATGTCGGCACAGGGGCCGGCGCAGGTGTCCGCGGCCGAGAACCAGCTCTCCGGCGCGCTTGGCCGACTGATCGCGCTGTCGGAGGCCTATCCCGACCTCAAGGCCAACGCCAATTTCCAGCAGCTCGCCAGCGAGCTGTCCGACCTCGAGAACAAGATCGCGGCCAGCCGCCGCTTCTTCAACAGCGCGGTCCAGGAATATAACACCGGCATCCAGCAGATGCCCGCCGCTCTGTTCGCCGGTATGTTCGGCTTCACCAAAAAGGACTTCTTCGATCTCGGTGCCAGCCGCTCCGAGGTCGAAGCCACGCCGCAGGTGAAGTTCTGAGTTGAGCCGATAGGTCGGCAGGGCATCGCGTCATGGCCGCGTATGGTCTCTACACGCACATCGCCTCGAACAAGTTTCGTTCGATGCTGCTGCTCGCCGGCCTGTTCGCGCTGGTCTATGTGCTGGTCTATGCCGGCGCGCTGATCGCTGAAGTCGTCATCAATGGCGACGAGACCGTCGTCGATTATCTGAGACGCGCCTTCTATGATCTGAAAGTCGCCGCACCGGTTGCGACCGTCGTCGCAGCGGCCTGGATCGTGATCGCCTATTTCTTCCACCAGTCGATGATCGATGCGGTGACCGGCGGCCACGACGTCACCCGGCAGGAGGAGCCGCGGCTCTATAATCTGCTCGAAAATCTCTGCATCTCGCGCGGCATCACGATGCCGAAGCTGAAGATCATGGAGAGCCCGGCGCTGAACGCGTTCGCGACCGGCCTCAACCCGCGGCAATATTCAGTTACCGTCACCACCGGTCTCCTCAATGCGCTTGATGACAAGGAGATCGAGGCGGTGCTCGGCCACGAGCTGACCCATATCAAGAACGGCGACGTGCAGCTCATGGTGGTCGCCGTCATCATCGCGGGCGTGGTCGGGTTCTTCGGCGAATTGTTCTTCCGCCTGTTCACGAATTTCAGCTGGGGCTCCGGCGGCTCCTGGTCGTCGGGCTCCTCCTCGTCGTCACGATCGTCCTCGTCGTCGAGCGACAGCAAGAGTTCGGGCGGCGGCGCGGTGATCGTCATCATCATCGCAGTCGTGCTGATCGTGGTGGCCTGGCTGTTGTCGCAGGTGGTGAAGCTCGCGCTGTCGCGCTCGCGCGAATATCTCGCGGACGCGGGCTCGGTCGAGCTGACGAAAAACCCGGACGCCATGATCTCGGCGCTGCGCAAGATCGAGAAGCGCGGCGAGCTGCCGGGCGCAACCTCGGCGGTGATGGAGCTCTGCGTCGACAATCCGCGCGAGGGTTTTGCCGATTTGTTCGCGACCCACCCCTCGGTGCAGTCGCGAGTCGACGCACTGGTCAAGTTCGCCGGCGGCCATGATCCTGGCCCGCTGCCGCCTCCGGCCGATGAGGCCGAGGAGCCAGACCCGCAAGCCGGCCGCAAGAACACCCCACCGCCGCTACGCCAGGGCCCCTGGCAAGGTCCTTGGAACGACGTAGGCGGCGCGGCCAATCCGCCGCCCGTGCCCGCACCCAGCTCCGCCGGAACCGCCGGTAGCAACCCGGTAGGCAATCCCTTGGGTCCTTGGAGCCGCCATTGAGCGGGATTTGACGCCATGCGCGGCAAGATTCGTCGCGATTGGGAAAAACCTCGGGAATTGGCGTAACTGCATGCCGAGCAATTGAATTCTCCCTTGTTTCTGCCATGTTCGCGCCCAACAGCAGACTTGGGACATGTTTGCGACATCGATTTGGGGCCCGGCCGATTGCGACTTCGTGATCGGGGGCGCGCGTTAGGGGACAGCAATGGCAAAGCCGGCAGTGGTTGTGGTGGGCGCGGACAAGGGCGGGGTCGGCAAGACCACCGTATCGCGCACCTTGCTCGATTATTTTTCCGCCAACAACGTGCCGACGCGCGCCTTCGACACCGAATCGCCGCGCGGAACCCTGAAGCGCTTCCACCCTGACATCACCGAGATCGTCGACATGACGACGACATCGGATCAGATGAAGATCTTTGATACGCTCAACGCGACGAGCCCGTCGGTCACCGTGATCGACGTCCGCGCCGGTCTGCTCTCGCCGGCGCTCGCCTCCTTGCGCGACATCGGTTTCCTCGACGCCGCCAAGGCCGGCCAGATCACCTTTGCCGTGTTCCACATCCTCGGACCCTCGATCGCCTCTCTGGACGAAATCGCCGAGACCGCGGGCTTCATGACCGGTGCCAAATACTTCCTGGTGAAGAACTTCATCAACGACACCCAGTTCTTCCAGTGGGACCAGGCGACCTATAATTCCTACTTCCACCGCATCAAGGATGCGACCGAGCTGACCATCCCCAAGCTCAACGAAATGGCTTATGAGCAGGTCGAAGTGTCCTCCGTCCCGTTCCTGAAATTCGTCGCCAACAAGGGCATCAATGACGAGGCCGCGAACTATTCGTTCGTGCTGCGCGGCTATGTCCGGCATTGGCTGGCGAACGTCTGGAGCGAATTCGACCGGATCCGGCTGACCGACATCGTCGGCTCCAAGCCCACGAGCCGCAACAGCGAAAAATAGTTGCGCAAGCCGGGCGGATACGGCTGGATTGGTCGCCAGGTTCGACTGATATAGCTAGCGATGTCCGCGACGCCCCTCTACATCATTTGCTCGCCCCGCCCGCAGGTCGGTAAGACCTTGCTGGCGCGGCTTTTGAGCGAATTTTTGCTGCTCAAGAACGGCAACGTCGCCGCCTTCGACGTCAACCTGAAGGAGCCGTCGCTGCTCGACTATCTGCCAACGATCACCGAGACCGCCGACGTGATCGACACCTACGGCAAGATGCAGCTGATGGATCGCGTCATCGTCGATGACGGGGTTGCCAAGGTCATCGACCTCGGCTTCCACGCCTTTGACGAGTTCTTCAAGATGACCGAGGAGATCGGCCTGTTGAAAGAGGCGGCGCGCCGCCACGTCGCGCCGATGATCCTGTTCGTCGCCGACACCGACCGCGTCTCGGCCCGCGCCCACGAGATGTTGCGCGAACAAATCCCGCGGATCAACCTGATCACGGTGGACAACGAGCACATCGTGCGCGGCGAACTACCGGCCGCGATGGCTACCGGACGGGTATTCCGACTGCCCGCGCTGCCCGGATTCCTGAAGACCTATATCGGCCGGCTGAATTTCTCCTTCACCGGTTATCTGCGCCAGGAGAAGGATGCCTCGACCGAGCTGCACCAGTGGACCCGGCGGAACTATCTCGCGTTCCGCGAGCTGGAGCTCAGCCTGATCCTGCAACGGTCCTAGGCGAGAATTTACCCGGCCGATACTCGTCTGCGTCCTGGCTCAGTGCCCCTCGAACGTCATCAGCGTGCGCACCGGCACGTCCATCGCGCGCAGCTTGGCGGCGCCGCCAAGATCCGGCAGGTCGATGATGAAGCAGGCGGCGACCACATTGGCGCCGATCTGACGCAGCAATTTCACCGCGCCTTCCGCGGTGCCGCCGGTGGCGATGAGGTCGTCGACCAGGATCACGCGCTCGCCGGGCTGGATGGCGTCGACATGCATCTCCATCTCGTCGATGCCGTATTCGAGAGAGTAGGCGATGCGCACGGTGGTGTGTGGCAGCTTGCCTTTTTTCCGGATCGGCACGAAGCCGGCCGAAACTTGGTGCGCCACAGCGCCGCCGATGATGAAGCCGCGCGCTTCCATGCCGGCGACCTTGTCGATCTTGTTGCCAGCCCAGGGATTGACGAGTTCGTCGACCGCGCGGCGGAACGCACGCGCATCTGCGAGCAGCGTGGTGATGTCGCGGAACAAGATCCCGGGTTTCGGGTAGTCCGGGATGGTGCGGACGCTCGCCTTCAGATCGTGGTCAAAAGTCATTGTGCCTCTCAATCAGCGCGCGCATCCAGGCGGAACGCGTTCTCGACAATTCGTAAGCCCACCTCGCCGCTGAGCGACATCAGCGATTCCGGATGGAATTGCACGCCGGCGACCGGCAGGGTCTTGTGCTCCAGCGCCATGGCGACGCCGTCCTCGGTGCTGGCGGTGACGGATAGCACCTCCGGCATGCTGTCGCGCTCGACATAGAGCGAGTGATAGCGGCCGATCACGATCTCGTTCGGAAGATTGCGCATCAGCCGCCCGCCGCGCACCTGCACCCGCGAGGGCCGGCCGTGGGCGGGATGCGTGAGCTGCCCGAGTTCGCCGCCGAAATATTCGCCGATCGCCTGGACGCCGAGGCAGACGCCGAACACCGGCAGCTTGTTCTCCAGTGCCGCGTCGATGGTCTTCTTGATCCCGAAATCCTCAGGCCTGCCGGGGCCCGGCGACAGCACCAGCAAATCCCAGCGCTTCTGCTCGAGCATGTCGAGCGCATGCACATGGCGGACCACGGTGACGTCGGCGCCGACCTGGCGGAAGTAATCGGCCAGCATATGCACAAAGCTGTCGTCATGGTCGATCAGCAGTACCCGCTTGCCGCTTCCGGTCGCATCGGGCGCAAAGGCCGACAGCGGCTTCGGCGGATCGCCGCGTAGCGCCTGGAACAGGGCCGCGGCCTTGACCTGGCATTCGCGGTCCTCGGCGGCGGGATCGGAGTCGAACAAACAGGTGGCCCCCACGCGCACTTCCGCAAGGCCTTCCTTCATCCGGATGGTACGGATGGTGAGGCCGGTGTTGATGCTGCCGTCGAAATTCACCGCCCCGATCGCGCCGGCATACCAGCGACGCGGCGAGCGCTCGTGATCCTCGACGAACTGCATCGCCCAGAGTTTTGGTGCGCCGGTGACGGTGACGGCCCAGGCATGCGTGAGGAACGCATCGAGCGCATCGAAGCCGGGACGCAGCATGCCTTCGACATGGTCGACGGTGTGGAAGAGCTTTGAATAGGTCTCGATCTGCCGGCGCGCCAGCACCTTGATCGTGCCGGGGACGCAGACGCGCGCCTTGTCGTTGCGGTCCACGTCGGTGCACATGTTGAGCTCGAACTCGTCCTTCTCGGAGTTCAGGAGCTGGCGGATCTGCTCGGCATCGCCGATCGCATCGGTACCGCGCGCGATGGTGCCCGAGATCGGGCAGGTCTCGACCCGGCGTCCGTCCGAGCGCACGAACATTTCCGGAGAGGCCGAGACGAGAAATTCGCCCTCGCCAAGATTCATTAGGGCGCCGTACGGCGACGGGTTGATGACGCAGAGCCGCTGGAACACTTCCGCCGGCGAGCGGTCGCAGGGCTCGGCGAAGAGCTGCCCCGGCACCGCCTCGAACAGATCGCCACGCGCAAAGGCGGCGCGCGCGGTCTCGACCGTAGCCTGATATTCGCCGGGCGCGTGATCGGCAAAACCCTGGCGCGGTGTCTTGAGGTAGGGGCTCTCGGCGGTCTCATGCGGCAAGCCCGCGGTGGACTTGCCCTTCCACGCGAAATCGTAAATGAGCACGACGCCGCGGCCGGTGGCGCGGTCATAGGCGAGCAGGCGGTCGGGGACGTAGAGCACGATGTCGCGCTGGTCGCTCTCGCGCGCGCGCTTCTGCACGAGGTCCTCGATCTGGAACACGAGGTCGTAGGCGAAGGCGCCGAACAGGCCGAGCACCCCATCGTCATTGGCGGAGAAAGCGGCGACGAGATCACGCACCAGCGACATCACGCTGGCGCGCCGCGTGCGCTGGTCTTCGTCGATTGGGGCTTCGCCGCGGACAATATGACCGGCAAGGCGCGTCGGCGTCTTCTCGGAGATCACGGCACAGGGTTCGCGGAAGACGTCGGCGAGAAAGGCGATCAGCACCTCCCCACGCGCGTTCAGCGCTTCCAGCTTGAAATTGACGCCGGTGGTCTCGAGCTTGAGCGGCGGATCGGAGAAGCCGAGGTCAAAACTCTCGTAACGGCCGGGCACGGTCGTACCCGACGACAGCACAACGCCGCGGCGACGGTCGAGCAGGTTGACGAGATCGTCGAGCCGGTTGGCGCCGCCGGAAAACTGCTCCGCCACACGCGTGATCGCAAGCCCCGCGCGGGTCACATAGTCGCTTCGAGCCGGAAGGGCAAAGACGGTCCTGTTCATGGTGTCCTCTTACGAAACTTGTCGAGGGAACGCCACACAGGACAAACGATCAGGCCGCCGCACTGCGTGGGCGACCTCAGACGATTTTGGGAGAATAAATCGCACCGGCCACCTCTCAGGAGGTGCGCCACCAAAGACGGGATGGGCGGACGGCGGTGCTCATGGCCGGATACTCACCATGGCGCGGGGACGGCGTCAAGGGTGGCTGGGGCCGCCTCGACCGGCAAAATGGCGCATATCGCAACGAGGGCTATTGCCGGTCTCGCAGGCTGTCGCGCCCCACGGCCGCGTCTGCGGCATGACGCTCGATTTCGTCTCGCATGACCTTGAGCACGAGCTCGCCACCAGATCCGATGACCTGGGCGCGGTCGCCCAAGGTTTCGACCAAAACGCGGGTCTCTCCTGTGACCGCACACCAAGTGGCTCGATCGTCGCTCACGCTCAAGGCCGTGATCACCGCGGTGGGACCCAGACTTAACTTCCGCAACAGCAGGTCGATCGCTTCGGCCGCAAAGTTTTTCTCGGCAATTCTCAAGAAATTCTGGATCGTGTCAGTCCCCACAGTCGACAGCCGCGCGCCCACTATCGTAGGGGGCTTCGCAAGTTCATAAAGTCGCCCAGCCGCCTCGTCAAAGACGCATAGCCGCGAGCCCTTGTTGGTCCTGACGCCGAACGCCGTGCATTGCTGCCCCTCCACATCCGTGTCGAATCCTGGAAGCACCATGACCTTGAGCTCCGGGTCAGGCCTCACCGCCCCGCAGGCCGCCGCGACCGTGATCTGCAAGTCGTCAGTCATCTGGAAGCTGATGTGGCGAACGCTTTGCCAGATCCGGCGGTGGGACAGATGTGGGTTAAGCTGCGCAAGCCGCTCGATTTCGGAAGCATACTGCTCCTGCGAGACGGCGTGCAATTCGGGCCAGCTCGCGATCCATCGGGCCGCGAGTGGTATCATTGGTTGCTCTCGTTCTACCGCATAGAAGCGCTTATCAAGCGCGCTGAGCGCCGCGGCGCGGTTTTCGAATCCGGTCTGCAGCGCAGCCTCGTCGGGATGAGCCTCTACCCAGGCGATCATCTCCTGCAAGATCTGGTGTTGCGCGCTCGCTCCCATCGCCTCCAATCCAGCGAGTGCATCGCCGGACGTCGTTGGGAGCATCGCGACCCCTGTGTTGCCGATGAACTGGCTGTGACCGCCGTTGCAGACCTGAGCGAGATAGAAGTCGGCATGATAGGCCTGTATGGCCACGGCCGGAAGCTCACCTCTCGTGTAGACGCCGAAGTGCTGAATTTGGCTGACATAGTCGACCACAGCGCCGGTTAGATAATTGGCCTTCTCGGGGTCCCGAGCCGCTTCCAGCGCTTTGCTGGGAACCACAACCTTGGTCAAGCGGCCATCCACAATCATCGTGCTCTCCTGCAGTCGCATGGTGGAAACCCCTGCGACTGCACTCTATGATTGCGGTGAATGACTTTCAATCGTGGCGCGGCAGTAGCGCTGATCGCGGTCCGTCGGCGACCAGCCTACCCCAGATGCTTCCGGAAAAACTCCGTCGCCCTGCCCCAGGCGAGCTCGGCGGCTTCACGATCGTGGACGGCCTGGCGCTGCTCGTTGACGAAAGCGTGCTCGGCGTCATAGCGGAACAGCTCCAGCGACTTGCCGGCGGCCTTCATGGCTTTTTCGAAGCCGTTGACCAGCTCCGGCGTGCACCAATCGTCCTTGTTGGCGAAATGGGCCTGGAGCGGAATCTTGACGTCGGCGGGCTTGGCGGCCTGCTCGGGCGGAATGCCGTAGAACACAACGCCCGCCGTGAGCTCCGGGACATGCACCGCGCCGATGATGGTCACGGCACCGCCGAGACAGAAGCCTGTTAGCCCGACCTTGGCGCCGTTGCGCGACAGATATTGCGTGGCGCCGCGCACCGTCTGGGTGGTGGCGTCCATGAAGTCGAGCGAGTTCATCTCTTTGCCGGCGGCGTCGGTGTCGTGATACGGCACCACCTTGCCCTTGTAGAGATCGGGCGCCAGCGCATCGAACCCGGCCAGCGCGAAGCGGTCGCACAGGCCCTTGATCTGGTCCGACAGACCCCACCATTCCTGGATGACCACCACGCCCGGCGCGTTGCCGCGCGCGGCATTGGCGAGATAGCCCGATGCGTCCTTGCCGTCCGGGCGCTTGAAGGTGATGGCGGTTCCCATGGTGTCCTCCGACGAGTTTTTGGATTCGCGGCATTTTGGCGTTTGAGCGCGCGATAGGCAATCGCGCCTGACAACACACTCTCGTGCCCAACAAAAAAGCCCCCTTGCGGGGGCCTCTTCATTCTCGGCTCGGGCCGCTCAGTGCGAGTCGGCCCAGACCTTCTTCTTGGTGAAGTACATCAGGCCGGCGAAGATGATCAGGAAGATGAACACCTGGAAGCCGAGGCGCTTGCGCGCTTCCATGTGCGGTTCGGCGGTCCACATCAGGAAAGTGGTGACGTCCTTGGCGTATTGCGCGACCGTGGTCGGCGAGCCGTCGTCATAGGTCACCTGGCCGTCGCTGAGCGGCTTCGGCATCTTGATGGCGTGGCCCGGGAAGTACTTGTTGTAGTAGGACCCCTCGGGGATGGTAACGCCTTCGGGCGCCTTGTCCTCAAACCCCTGGAGCAGCGCCGAAACGTAGTCCGGGCCCTGCTCCTGATACTGGGTGAAGAAGTCGACGATGAACATCGGGAAGCCGCGGCCGTAGGAGCGCGCCTTGGTGATCAGCGACAGATCCGGCGGCGCCGCGCCGCCGTTCGCCGCACGCGCGGCCTGCTCGTTCGGGAATGGCGAGGGGAAATAATCCGCCGGCCGGCCCGCGCGCTCGAACATGTCACCCGCGTCGTTCGGGCCGTCCTTGACCTTGTAGTCGGAGGCGAAGGCTGCAGCCTGCGCGACCGAATAGCCAGGACCGCCGGCTTCAGCGAGGTTGCGGAAGGCGACGTAGGACAGGCCGTGGCAGTTGGCGCAGACTTCCTTGTAAACCTTCAGGCCGCGCTGGAGCGCACCGCGGTCGTACTTGCCGAACGGACCGGCGAACGACCATTTGTTGCCCGGCGGCTTGTCGCTGCCTTCGGAGGCACGCGCGCTGTCGGCTGAGCCCGCAAACAACGCGCCCGCCAGCGCAAGCACGATCGCGCTCGACACCATCGGCGTCGACCTGCTCCCGGTCTTGGCCAGGACGGCGTCCGAGATCGAGTTCGGCACCGGCCGCGGCTTCTCGATGCGCGAGAGCAGCGGCAGCACGATCAGGAAGTAGGCGAAGTAGCAGAACGTCAGGACCCGGCCGGCGATCACATAGATGCCTTCCGGCGGCTGCGCGCCGAGATAACCGAGCAGGATGCAGACCGCGACGAAGATCCAGAAGAACTGCTTGGCCAGCGGACGGTACTTCGACGACTTCGTCCTGGCGGCATCGAGCCAGGGCAGGAAGCACAGGATGATGATCGCCGAGAACATCCCGATCACGCCCGCGAGCTTGTTCGGGATCGAACGCAGGATCGCGTAGAAAGGCAGATAATACCATTCCGGCACGATGTGCGGCGGCGTCACGCCCGGGTTCGCCGGAATGTAATTGTCGGCGTCGCCGAGATAGTTCGGCATGTAGAAGATGAACCAGGCGTAGAGCAGCATGAAGCAGGAGACGCCGAACATATCCTTGATGGTCGCATGCGGCGTGAACGGAACCGTGTCCTTTTCCGTCTTGGGCTCGACGCCGTCAGGGTTGTTCTGGCCGGAGACATGCAGCGCCCAGACGTGGAGCACGACGACGCCCGCGATCAGGAACGGCAGCAGATAGTGCAGCGAGAAGAAGCGGTTCAGCGTCGGGTTGCCGACCGAATAGCCGCCCCACAAGAGCGTCACGATGCTCTCGCCGACATAGGGAATGGCGGAGAACAGATTGGTAATGACGGTGGCGCCCCAGAAGCTCATCTGGCCCCACGGCAGCACGTAGCCCATGAAGCCGGTCGCCATCATCAGCAGGTAGATGATGACGCCGAGGATCCAGAGCACTTCGCGCGGCTCCTTGTAGGAGCCGTAATAGAGGCCGCGCAGCATGTGGACGTAGACGGCGACGAAGAACATCGAGGCGCCGACGGCATGCATATTGCGCAGCAGCCAGCCGTAATTGACGTCACGGACGAGCAGCTCGACCGACTTGAAGGCGAGGTCGGCATGCGGCGTGTAGTGCATCGCCAGGATCACCCCGGTCAGGATCTGGATCCCCAGCATGAACGAGAGGATGGCGCCGAAGGTCCACCAATAGTTCAGGTTGCGCGGGGTGGGATAGACCACGAACGAGGAGTGCATGAGGCCGAGGATCGGCAGACGTCGCTCGATCCATTGCAGGGCCGGATTGCTCGGCTGGTAGTCGGATGGTCCGCTCATGATGCGATCCTGAGGAAATAGTACGACGAGACGGCGCGAAGCTTCGGACGAGGGCCCGAAGCTCAGCCGATCTGGATTTTGGTGTCGGAAACGAACTGGTACGGCGGCACCGGCAGGTTCGCGGGCGCGGGCCCCTGGCGGATGCGGCCGGACGAATCGTACTGCGAACCATGGCAGGGGCAGAAGAACCCGTCGTAATTGCCTTCGTGGGCGATCGGGATGCAGCCGAGATGGGTGCAGATGCCGATCACGACCAGCCACTGGTCATGGCCGGACTTGACCCGGGCCTCGTCGGACTGCGGATCGGGCAGGCTCGCCACGTTGACGGCGCGCGCCTCGTCGATCTGCTTCTTGGTGCGGTGGCTGATATAGATCGGCTTACCGCGCCAGAACACCTTGATGTCCTGCCCCTCGGCGACCGGGCTGAGATCGACCTCGATCGGCGCACCGGCGGCGATGGTCGACGCATCAGGATTCATTTGGGAGATAAAGGGCCAGAGCGCAGCTGCGCCCCCTACTGCTGCAGCTGCCCCCGTTGCAACGAATAAGAAATCACGGCGTGTCGGATGGTCCGCCGAAGACGCTGTCGTCACGATTCCAACCCTTTCTTCTTATGCGGCCGGCGGAACCGCTCCAGGAGCCCCCAAGGTCCCCAGAACAGCCTGCCGGCGCCCGCGGCCCCCCGCGGCGGCAGAACTTCACGTGCCCCCACCAAAACAAGGCGAAAACAGCAGTCCAGAATCGTTCTATTGGCACCCTTGCCGGGCGAGCGCAAGCCCGCTATCGGCGCGGGAGCGTGCAATGCACGAATTCCGCGGCCAGCGATGTTTTATTGAGACATTTCCGGCCCGCACCGAACCCGGCACAGCCCATGCACAGCCCATGCAGATAGCGCTTTTCCAACCCGACATTCCCCAGAACACCGGCACGATTCTCAGGCTCTGCGCCTGTCTGGACGTGGCCGCCCATATCATCGAACCGGCGGGCTTCCCCGTCTCGGACCGGCATTTCCGCCGGGCGGGAATGGACTACCTCGATCAGGTCAGCATCGTCAGGCACGACTCCTGGTCGAAATTCGAGCAATGGCGGGCGGCGCAGGGCGCCCGCCTGCTGCTGTTCACCACCAAAGGCGCGACCGACTACCGCGATTTCCGTTACCAGACGGCGGACATCCTGCTATTCGGGCGCGAGAGCGCCGGCGTCACCGAGGCGGTGGTCGAGGCGGCGGACGCGCGGCTGGTGATCCCGATCGCTCCGGGGCTGCGGTCGCTCAATGTCGCCATGACCGCGGCGATGGCCGCAGGCGAAGCGCTGCGGCAGCTCCGGAACCCGCAAGTTTGACATGTTGAGGAGAGACGGTTGAGTTACGCGGTCAAGGAAATCTTCCTGACCCTGCAAGGCGAAGGCGCCCATGCCGGGCGCGCGTCCGTATTTTGCCGTTTTGCCGGCTGCAATCTCTGGAGCGGGCGCGAGGCGGACCGCAGCGCGGCGACCTGCAAATTCTGCGACACCGACTTCGTCGGTACCGACGGCACGCTCGGCGGGCGCTACGCCTCGGCCGCGGAACTCGCCGGCACCATCGCGGCGCAATGGACGGCCTCCACCGACAACCGCTATGCGGTGCTCACCGGCGGCGAGCCGCTGCTCCAGGTCGATGCGGCGCTGGTCGACGCGCTCCATGCCCGCGGCTTCGAGATCGGGGTCGAGACCAACGGCACGATCGCCCCGCCCGAGGGGCTCGACTGGATCTGCGTCAGCCCGAAGGGCGGCAGCGATCTGGTGATCCGGCGCGGCCACGAGCTGAAGCTGGTCTATCCGCAGCCGCTCGCGATGCCGGAAGCCTTCGCGGATCTCGCCTTCGAGCGCTTCTCGCTGCAGCCGATGGACGGGCCCGAGGTCGTCCAAAACACTGCGGGCGCCATCGACTATTGCCTCAATCATCCGCAATGGCGGCTCAGCGTGCAGACGCATAAATCGCTCGGTATCAGATAGGATTGGTTTTCGAACAGATGTGGGAATTGACGAAATCGTTTCGCTTCGAGGCGGCGCACTCATTGTCGGGAACGACGTTCGGCGCGGCCAGCGAAGAGATCCACGGCCACTCCTTCCGCGCCGAGGTGACGCTGCGCGGCACGCCCGATCCCAAAACCGGCATGGTGGTCGATCTCGGCCTGGTCCAGCGCGCCATCGAAGACGTGCGCATGATTCTGGACCACAAGTATCTCAACAAGATCGAGGCACTGGGCACACCGACGCTGGAAAACCTCTCGCGCTTCGTCTGGGAGCGGCTGGCGCCTATCGGCAAGCTCACCCGCGTCAGCATCCACCGCGACAGTTGCAACGAGAGCTGCACCTACTACGGTCCGCAGGGTTGAGAGAATGACATCCACGATGGACCCGAGCTTGATCGAAGACCGCAAGACGCGCGCACGCGCCTGGTTCGAATCCTTGCGCGACGACATCTGCACGAGCTTCGAGCGGCTGGAGGACGATGCCCCGCAAAGCCTTTATTCGGGCGAGCCGGGCCGCTTCAAACGCACACCGTGGCAGCGCACCGATCATACCGGCGCGGCAGGCGGCGGCGGCGTGATGTCGATGATGTCAGGCCGCCTGTTCGAGAAGGTCGGCGTGCATTGCTCCACCGTGCACGGCGAATTCGCGCCCGAGTTTCGCGCGCAAATTCCCGGTGCGGCGGACGACCCGAAGTTCTGGGCCTCCGGCATCTCGCTGATCGCGCATCTGCGCAATCCGCACGTGCCCGCAGTGCACATGAACACACGCTTCGTCGTCACCACAAAGGCCTGGTTCGGCGGCGGTGCCGATCTCACGCCGGTGCTCGACCGCCGGCGCACGCAGGACGATGCCGACAGCATCGCCTTCCACGCCGCAATGAAACAGGCCTGCACGCAGCCGAACGGCGTCGCCGATTACGACAAGTACAAGAAGTGGTGCGACGAGTATTTCCACCTGCCGCACCGCAAGGAGGCGCGCGGCATCGGCGGCATCTTCTACGATTGGCACGACAGCGGCGACTGGGACGCCGATCTCGCCTTCACCCGCGATGTCGGCCGCGCCTTCCTGAAGATCTATCCCGACATCGTGCGGCGCAATTTCGCGACCAGCTGGACCGCGGAGGATCGCGAGGAGCAATTGATCCGGCGCGGGCGCTATGTCGAGTTCAACCTGCTCTACGACCGCGGCACCATCTTCGGTCTCAAGACCGGCGGCAATGTGGATTCGATCCTGTCGTCGCTGCCACCGGAGGTGAAGTGGCCATGACGACGATGAAGCCCGCAATGAAGCCGCTGCCGCGCGCCATGCTGATCGACATGGACGACACCATCCTGTCGGCCTATGCGCGGCCCGAGATCGCCTGGAACACGATCACAGCGGAGTTCGCCGAGGAGCTCGCGCCGCTGCCGCCGCAACTGGTCGCAAGCACCGTCCTGGCCTTCGCGAAAAACTTCTGGGCCAATGCGGACGCTTCGTGGCGGATGAAGCTCGCCGAAGCCCGCCATCTCACGGTCAAGGGCGGTTTTGCCGCGCTCGCGGCCGCCGGTCATCGCGCCCTGCCCGACGACCTCGCCGTTCGCCTCGCCGACCGCTTCACGGCCTATCGCGAGGAGGAGATGTTCGTCTTCCCCGGCGCGCACGACGCCATCGACAGGCTCAAGGCGCTCGGCATCAAGCTCGCGCTGGTGACCAACGGCGCCGCCGACACCCAGCGCGCCAAGGTGGAGCGCTTCGAGCTGGCGCATCGCTTTCACCACATCCAGATCGAGGGCGAGCACGGTTTCGGCAAGCCCGAGGAGCGCGCCTATCTGCACGCGATGGAGGCGCTCGGCGTCACCGCTGAGGATACCTGGATGATCGGCGACAATCTGGAATGGGAAGTGGTGACGCCGCAGCGTCTCGGCATCTACTCGATCTGGATCGACGTGCATGGCGACGGCCTGCCCGAAGGCTCGATCGTCAAGCCCGACCGCATCATCCGCTCGCTGACAGAACTGGTGCCGGGCTGACTGCAATCGGGGTGCGCAAGCAAAAACATCGAAAACAACCCCATGCACAGTAGACGGCCGCAGCAGAATCAAGGACTTGCGGAAAACGCAAACTGCGGATCTGACAAAATCGGTTGCTCCGTCGGGCAAAACAGGCGCATGGTGTCATGGTCGCGACGCACGGGACGGAAGAGCCCTTGCGCCATCCATCGAACAGGCGCCATTGCCTCTCGTGATGGGATCGCTCCGGCCTAAAGCTCTCTGATCGATTTCAGCAGCCCGGCCGGCGCATGCGCGCTACCGCAACACATCCACTGACCGAGTAGCCCGTGATCGGCATGTCATGCCGTTTTGCTAGCTTCTCCCGTCATTCAAACCGAAAGGACCATCCATGGAACTAAAAGCCGGCGACATCGTCATGCTGAAATCCGGCGGCCAGCCGCTCACCGTCGCTGACGTGAAGGGCGACGACGTGATCTGTCTCTGGATGGGCGCGGAAGGCGATCTGTTTCGCGAGACGCTGCCGTTCGCGGTGCTCGATCGATTGGAAGAGCTCGACGACGAAGACGAGGATGACGAAGACGAGGAGTAGGCGCGGCTGACCCGCATCCTAGTTTGATCGGAGCGCACAGCTTCCGGCGCGTGTGATGTCCACTTCGTCGCCAACTATGGCGCGATAGCGGACATCGCTGCATGGCGCAGAACGGCCGACGGGACGTCGTCCAAATTCATCCTCTTGTCAGCATCCGTCACCTTGCTGAAGGGATTCCTCGGCGGATACTTTCAGGATCATCGTGTCTCGCGTAAGGGGTGCAGCCAGCACCGTCATGATGATTTCCCATTTGTCGCGTCGGCCGTAAGCCGAGATCAGCTTGTGTAGGCTTGAAGGCCCGCGCCGATGTTTAACGATCGGCTACACGGTTCGATCGCTTCTTCGTATTGACGGAGCTGCAGGTGCGCAACACAGAGGAGCCGCACCGTGATGTTCTTCTGCAAAATGGCCAGATCTGTCCGATCGCCGTCGAACCGGTCGGACCATATGTCGCGCGCAGTCTGAAGATCGGTCAGGGATACGCTGATCCGCACCTGATCTCCGTTGCCCCTCACCGCGCCGCGCACGGCCCAGCGGGCGCCGAGATCCGTTCCAAGCTGCTTCAGATCGATCGACTTAATCTTGTAGGCAAGGGCGGCCTCGCGTCCGATGACGAAAGTGGCGGGCGCTCGCGCAAGATCGGTCGTCAAATCTGTCGTGATGGCATCGGCAAGGTGATCCTGCTCTGGATCGTTGTTGAGGTTGATGAAGGGCAACACGATGAGAGAGAGACGATGCGCGATCTCGGGCCTGACTATCGGTTGTCCTTGAAGCTCTCGAGCTTCCCGAAGTGGGTCAGTACGGAGCGTCTTCCAAACATTCCAATAACCAAGAAGGCCGCCGGCAATTGCACCGATCGCCGCAACCGACGCCAGCGTCCCGCCAACGAACTTCAGAGGGCCTCTGATGTGACGCACCCAGTTCTTGGGCCGCCGTTTGCAAGCTACTTTTTCGGAGAACTCCGGGACCAAAACCGCTGCCTCGGCGGTTGCGCACGCAAAATTCGACGATTCTGCGAGGGCGCCTGATATCACCGCAGTTTCGGGACATCGCTCGTCATCGTGGACAGCGCCCACGAAACGAAAGCCCTTTCGTGGAAATGTCTTGATAAGACGTTGTTGCGCGCCGGAGTCGCCGATCGCGCGTCGGACCGCGTTCAATCGGGTGGTCAGCGCCGCATCAGAAACGATCCGACCATTCCAAATTGCGTTTATGAGATCATCCTTGCTGACGACGCGATCCCTGCTGCGGATCAAATAGCCGAGCAGATCAAGTACCTGTGGCGTCGTAGGAACGGCATCGGGCCCGCGCCACAACTCGCGCCGGTCGGTATCCAGCACACAGTCCTCGAAGAAATAGCGCATGGCACCATTCCCCAGGCGTGCCCTCTACTTCCGAGAGCGCCGCAGCGATTGTCCAGAGAAGATAGGCCTTCGAAACGGAAAATGTAAGCCGAATATCAAGTGTGCCTTGCCCCAGTGTCGCGGGATCGGCGGACGTCAGCCGCACGGAAACGCCCCGCACCGGCTGGAACGCAAAGAATAAGCCGCCGGTAAGAGAAATGTAAGCCCCTCGTCAAGCGTACCGGACCGAGCATTGGCACCTTAGCCCTCGGTGAGAAGCAAGCCAAAGGAGATTGCGATGAGCGCGATCTATGGCGCCGCGTGGATGCGACGGCCCTTCGGATCAACGCAGCGCGTTGTCAGCCTCGTCCGGCAATTCTTGAGCGCATGGCGGGAGCGCCGCAGACGCCGGAGCGTACAAGCGACCCTGTGCGGCCTCAGCGACAGGGAGCTCATGGACATCGGCACGACGCGCGGCGAGATCGACTACATCGCCTCGCACCGAAACATCGCGAGGCCGAGTCGTTCGACAGAACGGGACAGCGGCGTTATTGCCCTGCTGCTCTGTAGCGCCCTTATCCTCGCTTTCGCAAGCGAGGCCAAAGCTCAATGCACCGCGCAGGACGTTCTGCGGAATCACCTGGACCTCAAGACCGCTGCTCCGGTGCCGAGATCGCGGACTCCCGTCAGTTCGGCCGCCGATGTTCGGCCCTGGAAGACGATTGCGACAGGGACGTTCAGGGACATGCGCGCCCTTCGCAAGGCGATGAGTGCAATGGGCTGCGACGTCGGAAGCGCAGCTGCTGAAGTCCTTGCGCGGCCGGCTTTTACTCTGAGTGACAAGAAAACGGACGTAGAGCTCGTCCCTCTCTCGCCCGCTGAGCTCGGCTTCGAGGGCGAGACAGCGTCGCTGACCGAAATCCATGCGCGCGCGCAACGGCTGGGCTTCGGACTTGCGCCCGCAGAAATCGCTCCGCAGCTGAGACTTCAGTACTTGGACCAGCCAATCGGTGAGTTTCTCATCATCGGGATGGAGCCGATCAGGACATGGGCGGGTGAACCGGTCATCCTGACGGTAGCCAATGGTGGAGCAGGCCTCATTCTCATCGGCCAGAGCACCCGCGAGAACGCGGAAATTCCAGTGAACTCCACCATTGTATTCGTGCGGCCAAGTACACCCGCCCCGGCCGAGACCGCATCATTCAAGTAGCTCGGGTGATGCGTATGTCCGCTTTATGCCAACAAGCGGCATTTGTGGGTACTCGCCCTGGTCGCGTCGAGGCACCTGAGAGTTTCAGCCTGGCGCTGTCGAAGGGATGGTCCGGGCTGATCATGCGGCTTGAGCTTGCGAGGCTAGGTGGGTCCGGGCTTCCGGTTCAACCCATTCGGAACGTCAATCCAACGGGACGTTCAAACTGGTACCTTTGGTGATGATGCCGCCACGGTTGCCAATCTCAATCGAACCATAGCGCTGCTTGAAACAATCGGGCAGCGGCCGGTCGCCTTCCATGCTGAGCCAAAGGCGCAACAGATGACGCTTTTGGCCTGCATCGGGCCAATCGCGGAATCCGGTCCGGTCATGCAGCAAGGCATGATTGTAAACGAACTGCATGTCACCCGGCTGAAGCCGCATGCCGAAATGCAGCGCGGGATCATTTGCGAGCGCGTCGAAGAGATCGAGCGCCTCGACGTGAGCCGGCGTCAGTCTCGGCGCATCGGGAAAGCGTTGCGCACTATCGATATACTGGCGCTGATAGAACCCGGTCAGGAACCCCGCATGCCAATTCAGCACCGGGATTTCAAGATATGGCTTTTCGTTCTCCGGCACCTCGCCTCGCCGGTCTGTCGCGATCGGATGAAACAAGAGAGCGGCAAGGTCGGGACGTCTGTCAAACATCTCGTTGTAGATCGTCGTCGTACTGACCAGGAGGGAATCCCCTCCCTCCATCGCCTCGCGAATGCATAACAATCCAACCACGTCGGACGAATCCGTGTGGAATGTCTGCCGTTCCGAAGTTTGATAAATTCGGGTGTTCGGATCCTTCGCATCGGCGCCGGTGTCACGGACGTGACCGAGAATGTGACCCGCTGCATTCTGGGACCGCGCCGATCCAAGATGCGCGCCTACTCCGCAAAAGATCGTAGCGGCGAACTCCTGGCTATATTTTGCCACCGGGAGGCCGCGGATGACTTCGAAGCCAAGGCCAGCCAGGAGCGTTGTCTTAACCTCTTCCAGATGCGCGCCGAAGCGGGGAAGCGGAAAGCTTTCCTTCGTGATCTCGGCGATTTTTTTGTTTCTGCCAAGAAATGTTTCAGCCGCGCCCTCAAGCTCGGCGATCTCGCCGGCCGCAAGCGATATCAACCATCGATCGGGATTGGCTTTCATCTCACCGCCCTGCCATGCGGATGGGATATCGACCTTCCCTGGAGGGCGATGGATCCCGCCGGGCACTGAGACCACATTCATCGTGTTGGCTCCTGGGGAGATTGGACGTCAGACATGGGGGCGGAAGACGTGGGAGCGGAAGACATAGTGGGCGGAAGAGATGCGGGCGGACGATCGACGATATTGTGCCGACCGCTTGTTTGCAACTTGACTGAAGCGCAGCCGTGAGCCGAGTGCACTATCGCCGCGACGAGGTCCGTTCCAGGCAGTCGCGTGTTAGGTGAGCCGCTTCCGCCAAAATGATTACAACACGGCCGCTCGTTCGACCGATCAAAGCCCGGGAAAAAATGGAAACAGCCGGAACGTTCGAGAAGCTGATTGAGTTGAAAGTCATGCGCCTTGCGCTTTGGTCAAGGCCGCACCAAGCGGCCCGATCAAGCTCCTGGAAAAGGCGAAAACTACTCTCCGGCGTGCCTTCTGCAGCACGGCCGCGCGAGGATCGCGATGTACACGACGGCGATATACGATGAGCTGAGCCAGATCGAGCGCGACGTCGTCGAAGGAGAACGGCGGCTCGCCGAGCAGGAGGCGCTGATCATTGAAATGAAGCGCCAGAATCAGGACACAGCCAAAGCTGAAGGCGAACTCGAACGAATGCGGATGGAGCAGCGAGATCGCGATCAGGATCGACAACGTCTGCTCTCACGGCTCCAACCCTGAAACAATTCGCCTCATGAGGCTGATCCGCCGAAGGCGTCGCGTCGCTGAGACGCGAGACCAGGCCAGGCGCGCTCGGCGAGAAGTACGGCAGGGGTTTACGCCCTTAGTATCGCCGGATCGATGTCCGAGGGCCTGTAAGCCATGGAATTGCCAAGCACGCAAACCAGAGAGTCCCACCTTCTTCGCTGTTCCATGTAGGATTCGCACGAATGCGGAAGATCGTCGGTGACACTGATACCTGCTTGCCGCAGCCGCCGTCGTGCATTGTCGAACCGGATCCGCCAGAGCTGCCGATCTCGGTCGTCGGCTTCAGCCGATGCTTTCTCGTGCAGGAAAACGTTGTTGAGGGTGGAAAGGAGTAGCAGCGCGGAGGACCATAGTTGGGTGACCGCGCCGGATTGCTTGAGCCAATCGGCGTCCTTCGGCAATGCACTTCGGATCAGCGAGACGGCATCGAGCACGATGAGTGACGACCGGGCGACGGAGTAGAACGGTTCAGGAAAGCGGAAGTAGAACAGGACGGGATAGAAGTGGTGAGCTTCTTTGGTATCGGTGACCTCCGCGGCCAACTCGGACAGATTGTTGTAGCCCGCGCTCAGCTGGTTATTTGCGAACAGATGCGCGAGCAGGTCCGCTGCATCGCCGGTCTCACCGCAAAGCGCGTGAATGTTGAGGCAAAGCGAGTTCCTGCTCCTGAGCGCGCCATAGATCTGCATCAGGTAAGTGATGGTGAGCGAAATGACCGACGTCCCGATCACCGAATTCAGGAGAAACAGGAGTTTCGCTCCGGCACTTTGCGGACCAAAGTTGCTGCCGCCTACGATCGAGAGGCTGCTTCCCGCCACGTAAAGCGCAGTCACGAAGTCGGTTGGAGTCTCCTGGTGGCTGCTTGTAATGCTGGTCCCGAGCTGAGGGTGCACAATCAGTGCAGCCCCGAGCGCGAGCAGAATCGACCAGGTGAGCAGCAAGGCGACCAGGATCAACGGGCCGCAGAATGAAAGCAAATGGCTGCCATTGCAGAGCGAGGAAAACCGGCGCAGTGCAAGCCAAACCAGTCTGGCCAGGCGGTCGCTGATAATTCCGGTGCCGGCGCGTGCGTAGAGAACCGTGAGGAATACGTCGGCAAGGACAAGTGCCATCAGCAGCGTGCCGGCCACAGGCTCAACCCAATGGGCCATCTGTCCTCCTCGTCCTAAGCCGCCTCCCGAGCCGCGCGCTTACTGCCGGTTCGGCTCGCGACTTGACCCGACGGTGTTCGCGTCGCTTGGCATGAACTTGAAAAGCGTGAAGTTCTTGTCCGTCCAGGCCATGTGGAACCAGGGTGAATCCTGGATATGCGACGCGGTGACATAGATTGCGCCGTCAGGACCTTGCGAGAAGGTGTCCGGCCAGCGCAGGCGCGAATCCGTCAACAGCTGTCGCACGGTCCCGTCACTGGGGTTGAGGACCTTGACGGCATTGTCGGCGATCGAGCTTAGATAGATTTCGTCATGTTCGCCGGTCCAGAGCCCATCGACGGGCTCCGTCGTTGCCACTGTTTCCGGGCGAGCGTGAGCCGCCGCGTCCGCACTCTGGATGCTGGACGTGGCGATCCGGTAGAGCGTCTTTCCGGTCAGGGCCTGCCAATAGAGGGTGTTGCCGTCCTTCGACAGCGCCAGACTGTCGGCATTGAACAAGGGCTGCCGTCCGTCCGGCCGCCGCAACGGCTGGCCATCTGTCATCACGGTGACGCTCGGATCGAATTGGGTAGAAGGATCCTCGCTCAGCACCCGCCAAGCCTGCCCGGACTCGATGTTGAGAACAACCAGGCCGCCGGGCGAACCGGAATCGGTCAAATAGGCGAATTTTCCGTCGGGGGCGATACGGATGTCGTTGAGATAGCTGGCCGGACCAGCGACATCCGCCGCGATCGGAAAGATCCGCTTCACAGCGTTCGACTTCAGATCGACCTCGACGATCTTGGGTCCACCCTTCACAGTCTTCTCGGCATTGGGAGCCGCGGGATCGACGACCCAAAGCGATCCGCGCCGGTCCGCTACGACGCTTTGAACGCAGACGAAGTGATCATTGGGCGATACTTCTGACATTCGCGCGTTGCGCCAGCCGTTCCATTCCTCATTGGGATATGGCTTGGTCGAGCCGTCCGGCATGAGTTCGGCCACCGAAACCGGCGTATCCTCCGTCCAGCGCGGGAAGTTCACGAAGATGCGGCCGTCCGGGGCGACGGTGACGCCGGTCACCTGATGCTCGAATGTTGCGACCGATTGCAGCCGGCTGTCGCGACTTTCGACAAGAGGCGCGACAAGGCGCTGGGCCTTGGACTTGATATCAGCCGTTGCGGATTGCGCATGAACCGCGGACGAAATGGATAGCACGACTGCTACGCAGGAGCTGAACGCGATTGCACGCATGAGAGGCCCTTTCAAAAAGTTTAGGGCCCAATCCGGCTTTCCTTCGATCGTTCCTAGCACATCTGCCAACGCGCCTTTGACGGCTAGTTCCATCAAGCGGTCCAGCGATGATCGTTGCCGAGGTATATGGCAGGGCGAGCGAGACCATCGCCGCCATCGCGATCACAGTTCAAATCAGCAAATCATGATGCGCAGGTACAATCGCTTGATGCGCGCCGTTGTTGCCGTGATCGTCCGCGTGTCCGTTCAGTGCATGAGGGACGGGCTTGGCGAGGTCCTCCGCTTGACCATGCGGAACGTGCGGATCGAGCGTATTATTGAGCTGTTTCAGCTCAACGACCGCGACGAGAGTAGAAGGAGTTGGTCCGCTATCGAAGCGGAACACCGCTCCTTGCTCGAGGTCGCCGGTCTCCACCGCAGCTTTGGCGGGGTGTGCGTCTTCTGATGCACTTGCAGCAGATTGCGCAACGTGTTGCGAGTTGCCGCGTCCAGCGTTACCGCCGGCTGCGACGCTCGGCTCTCCGATATCGGCTGCTTGCGATGCGTTGGCAGAGGTTGAGTGTAACTCGTCCTCCGAGTTGCCGTGGTCCACGGTGGTTGGTTCTGTCGTCTTCACTGCCCCCGCAGCGTGCGAAGCCGAAGCGTGATGCTCGCCGCTATCGCCCGTGCCGTTGCCCGGTTTGGACCCAGCTTCAGTCGATTCGGTGGATGCCACCTTTGCAGAGCCTGGCTCTGAAGCGTGCTGCGAGTTGCCGTGACCTCCGCTCGCGGCTATCGCGACGTCCGGATCGGTCTCAGCTGCGTCCGATGCGTTTGCAGCGGATGAGTGCCCGGACTTGCCGTGTTCCGCGGCACCTGGTTCTGCCGTCTTCGCTGGTCCGTGCGCAGCGTCAGAGGCCGAAGCGTTATGATGATCGGCGCCATAGGCGTTGCCCGGTTCGGAGCCAGCTTCAGTCGATTCGCTGGCCGCCGCCTTTGCAGACCCCGGCTGCGAAGTGTGCTGCGAGTTGCCGTGGCCTGCGCTAGCAGCCGCTGCGGCGCCCGGATCGATATCGGTTGCGTCCGGCGCCGTTGAGTGCCCGGATTTGCCGTGTTCCGCCCCCGCTGGGTCTTCCTTCTTCGCTGCCCCTCCCGCAGCCTCCGAGGCCTTATCGTGATGCTCGGCGGCATTGCCGACGCCCTTGCCCGGTTTGGAGCCAGCTTCAGTCGATTCGTCGGCTGCCGCCTTTGCAGACCCCGGCTCCGAAGCATGCTTTGAGTTGCCATGACCCGCGTTGGCGGCCGTTGCGACGTCCGGATCGGTCTCAGCTGCGTCCGGTGCTTTTGCAGCGTTTGAGTGCCCGGCTTTGCCGTGTTCCGCGCCGTCTGGTTCTGCCTTCTTCGCTGACCCTCCCGGAGCCTCCGGGCCCTTATCGTGATGCTCGGCGCCATTGCCGACGCCGTTGCCCGGTTTGGAGCCAGCTTCAGTCGATGGGTCCGAAGCGTGCTGCGAATTGCCGTGCCCCGCGCTGTCGGCGGTGACGACGCTGGGTTGGCCGATCTCGTTCGGTGCAGTCGATGAAGCCCCGGCGCCTGTGTTGATCGGCCCATTGTTCGATGTCACATTTGCGATTGTCGGGGCCGGCGCGCTATGCGCAAGCTCGATGGATGATGCGTGAGCCGACGCGGCGGACGCACCATCGCTCCCTTCCGTTGCATCCGCCGACGCGTCTGTGGAGCTTCCGAACCTCGTTGACGTTCCCAAGCCGGTCCGGGCCTGCCCGAACTGGAAACCCGAGCCGTTGTTGGCCAGAAGGGCCCAGGCTCCAGCCGTCCCGAGCGAGCTCTCGCTCCCCTCGATAGTGGTTTGGACATGGTCCTTGCTCGAAACAGTCTCATCGGTTTCGGTCGCCGATATCAGCACTGCTTCGAGCTGCTCCAGGGTAGCCACGACAGCCGCGCTATCCGGCGCGGAGGCGGCATCCGCCTCCGCAATGGATACAATCCCCTCCAGATGGATTTCCAGCAGGCCGCGATCGCCGACATCAAGCACACGATCGGTCGCATTCACGTAGACGATCGTTTCGTTGCTTGCGGAGTCGTAGACCCAGGCGAGTGTATGTGGCGGTATAGACTTGGCTGCCGCCGTCACATGCAGCCAGGCAAGCGCTCCGAAAGCCGCAAGATTGATCCTGCCCGGCCCAGATGCGAAGTCGAACACGGTGTCGGAAGCTGTCGACTTGGAGTCGATCGGGGAACGAAAAACTACGTTTTCAACGTTGCCGCCTACGCCGATACTGGCATCGTGACCAAGGTCCGCGCCAACAGGTTTGTGAAGATTGTCACCCGCATCGCCCGCGCCCCTTTGGCCCGGAGCGCCTTCTTGAGCGGCGTTGTCGTGGCCAGTGGTCGCACCGGCGGAAGACAGGTGGACATCGTACGAAAGGAAACTTGGGGCTGAATGGTCGTCAGGATTGGCGGCAGCATGAGTGATCGCAGCCAGTTTTGTGGTCGCACTCTCTTCGGTGACAGCCAGGATGCTGTCGATCGAGGCTTCACGGAGGTCATGCGCGTGCGCGGCGAGATGAGGGTCCTGCAGCGCGTAGATCAACGCGCCGGTGAGGATAGCAAAGTTGCCAGATCCTCCGTGCATCGACATCGCATTGGAAAGAAGCCGCGGGAATTGATGTTCCGGGGCCGGGTCGTCACCGGTCTGTATGTCGATCGCTTCTCGCAGTAAGCGCGCAGGAAGATCGGGCGCGCTCGATCCAGCAGGAGCGTGGTGCGTCCACGGTGTCGCGCCTCCGGATTGCTCGGCCGTGCGCAGCGCTTCCATTGCCGCCGCCGGGTTCGTGATTTGGGCGGCCTTGGCGAACAGATCTCTCTGGGCTTGCGTCGGCGTCTCGCCGGATTCCCAGACCACGAGGTGCCGGAGAATTCCTTTTTTCCAGGGCTCGTACGCGGCGTGCTCGTCCGCGTGGCCGTTGCCGTTCTGATCCGAAAAGATGTCGTTCGCTTCCGACGCCTTGAGTTCGTCCGCAATAGCGAACGCCAGAAAGGCCAGCGAGAGCGCGGCCAGGCCGGAGGGGCGTTGCAGCAACGCAATGGTCGCGAGCACAGTCCTGTTGGTGATCTCAAGCTTCTGGAAAATATTGTAGAGGTGGACTTTGACCGTCCCGTCGGACACGTTGAGCTGGCGCGCGATCTCCTTGTTCGACAGTCCTTCCGCCACGAGTCGTGCGATTTGACGTTCCCGTTGCGTCAACAGCTCCAGCATCTTTTCGACTTTGCCGTCGCCGTCCGCTTCCTTGCCGGCTGCCGAGAGATCGGACTTCGCCAGTGCCACACCGCTCTTCGTCATCAGCCGCAGCGATCGCAGCATCGTGGCGGGAGAGGCATATTTCGAAATTGCGCTGCAGGCGCCGGCTGCGATGGCGGAAGTCAGATCGTGGTCGGTGTCGGACTCGGTAAAGAACACCAGGCGCGTGGAGAGCTTCTCAGCTTTCACGATCGCGAGGATCTCGGCGACCGTCAGATCCGGCACCTTGTCGGCAAGAAGCGCGACGTCAGGTGTCAGCTTCCGGATTGCTTGGAGGCAGCTCGTCCGATCGCTGGACGTTGCGACAACGTCGAAGTCCGGTTGCGTCCCGAGGACCGACCTCAGTCCCTGCAAAACAATCGGCTGTGGATCAACGAGCAAAAGCCGGATGGGCTTGAGTATCCCCTGCCTGGCGGACGCGTCCAACATCGATCTTGCCCTCGGCCCGGTCCTCTATGTCCTTCGGCATATGGCCGTGGCCGGGTGGGATACTAAAATCTTAGAAGGCTTGGTGGTTCCCCAGCCTGAACCAGATTTGGACGCATGTGAGTGAAAAATATGTCCTTTGACCCCATGGCCGTTGCAGTCGACTGGCTTGATGCCTATCGCGCGGGCGATATCGAAGCGATTTTGGAACTTCATGCGGAGGACGCCGTGGTCCACTGCGGCTGTGCCGGCCGCCAAACCATCACCGGGCGCGAGGCACTGCGTGCCTATTGGGTCGATCACCTCCGAAAATATCCGGCAGGCACGTTGGATGATCTCAATCCCTGGCGCAACGACGGTACCATTATCTCTTACCTCACCAGTGCCGGCGTCATGAGTGCACTTTTGGCGTTTGACGCCGCCGGCAGGATCAAGGAACTGGACTGCAGTCCCTCACACCAGGCCTGAGGCGTTATCCAAACCCCGCAGCGGGACCCGTGCCACATCCGACTTGATTAGATGAGCTGCCTCGCCGCAGCCGAGATCATCACCAGCCCGCCGGTGATCACCGCGATGTCGAGGATCGCGGTGTGGATGTGCACCGGCATCCGCTCGACGAAGGCCTTGGCCAGGAACGCGCCGGGAATGGCAATCGCGCCGATCAACAATGCAAAGGCGAGCACCTGCGCGGTGACGGCACCGGCGAGGCCGAACACCGAGATCTTGATGAGGCCGGTGCCGAGCGAGATCATGGCATCGGTCGCGATCACGGCGGCGCCTTCGAGGCCGGCGGCCATCAGCA
Organism: Bradyrhizobium sp. Ken01; assembly: GCF_055807355.1. Taxonomy (NCBI): domain Bacteria; kingdom Pseudomonadati; phylum Pseudomonadota; class Alphaproteobacteria; order Hyphomicrobiales; family Nitrobacteraceae; genus Bradyrhizobium; species Bradyrhizobium sp. Ken01. Next base: position 85,280 of record NZ_JBVVPC010000007.1, on the reverse strand, counting down.
GCGACAGCAGGATCACGCCGGAGCCGGAGGTGCCGCCGACCAGCACGCCATAGCCGACCGAGCCGGCCGCGAGACCGGTGTCGCCGATCCTGACCTGGCGGCGGCGGAGCACACGGCGCAGCGGCACGCTCAGGATCAGCATGGAGCCGATCACCAGCGCCGCGCCGGCATTGGTGAGGCGGGTATAGCCGTAGGCACCAAGCGCTGTCGTCAGTGCCGCACAGGCCAGCACGATCAGCGCGCGGCGGCGATCGGCATAACGGAGATAGGCAAGCGCGCGGCTGGAATTGGTGAAGATCGCGGAGATCGCGATGATCGGCACCACGGGCTCGGCGCCAACGAGAGGCACGAGCACCAGCGGCATCAAGGCGCCGGTGCCATAGCCGGCGAGACCACCGATCACGGACGCAAACAACGCCATCAACGCGACCAGCAGGAGCTGGAAGATCGAGATGTCGGCGAAGCCCGAGATGATGGTCAATGTTTCCGTTCGCGGTTGATGCGTGGAAGCGGGCGCGGCTTCCTCTAGTGGAAAATCCGCCGCAAGCCAAGCGTCTTCGGCGCGTGTCAACAAGCAGTCGGCCGCCGGATGGAGCGCCGTTTTGGCTGGCGCGAGTGCGTCAGAACCGGAAGTTCACTCCCATGCGCACGATGTCGTACGCGTTGCTGAACCTGACATTGACGAAGCCATTGCCGGTCGCCGGGCTCTGCACCGTCAGCTTCACGTTCTGGTGGCCGAGGTCCATGTGCAGATATTCGGCCTTGATCGTGACGTTCGGGAGCACCGCATATTCAAGGCCGCCACCGGCTGTCCAGCCGACCGACGTCTGTGACGAGGAGCCCGCGAGGCAGGTCGTGAAGCCGGGACAGAAAATCTGCGTGGCGAATCCGGCGCCGACGCTCCAGCCCAGCGGACCAATGATCGCGATGGCAGCCTGTGCCTTCGTTCCACCATAGGCGAGGCCGCCTGTGCCGAAAGCGAGGAGGCGATCGCTCAACAAATAGCCGATCCGGCCGCGCAGGGTGCCGTACCAGTCGAGTTGATGGGAAGACGCGGCCGAGAGCGTGACACCGCCCTCATCGGGCGAAGCTATTGCCCTTGATGTTGGCGTATTGCAGGTCAGCTTCGAAACCCGTGACCCAGTTGCGCTCGATCTGCCAATTGTAGCCGATCTGTCCGCCACCGGTGAAGCCGGACGCGCGAAGAGGTTGCCGGTAGGCGGGATGATTATCGGCCGCGTCTTCGTCCCCGTGCGACGAACTCGTCACCAGCTCATCGCTGAACACAGTGCCCGCGCCGCCGCCGAGATTCGTCACCGGATCGGCAAAGTAATCGCCGGTGTAAGCCGCGCTCTTGTCTTGCCAACCGTAGCCGGCATTCACGCCACCGTACCATCCGGTCCAGCCATAGACAGGGACCGGGTTTGCCTTCACTGGCAGGTCGGCTGCCGATGCCGACGACAGCATCATGCCTGAAACAACAGCGGCCGCGATCGATTTTCTCATGTTTATGAATTCCCAATAAGTCCGTCGCTCGGAATGACTACCGGGCCGCGCCTGGGCCGTCTTGTCCGCGAAGGTGCTGGGCTTGATCGAAACGGTACGGCAGTGGGATCGCTGGCGAATGTGTTTTCGGCGCAACGCTCGGCAGCCGAAAACTTGACCTATCCGGCACTGAACTTGACCTGGAATGCACAGCGGTCCGCTTTTGCATCACATCGATGGACAGGTACCCCGATGCCTTTCACGCCGCCTCATGGTACCAATGGAACCGGCACGCGAGGATCATCGACGGACATGCCGAAGGTAGAATTTTCATCGGACCAGCTTCCATCCTACCTGAATGACAAGGTCCGTTTCCGGCTGTGGCACGAGATATGGATGGAGCAACTCGGCAAGGCGGAGATGAAGCACGCCGAGGACAAGCCCTTCTACACCGCATCGAAGAATGTCCTTCTCGGCGAATTGAGCGTCGGCCGGTTTACCACCACGACGGGGCACTACGTGCGCACGCGCAAGCACGTGGCCAACGATCGCGATGACATCCTGGTCGGCTTTTATCGCAGCCCCCAGCCGCAATTATGGACAGTGGGAAACCAGGGCTTCGAGCTGAAATCGGGAAGCGTCGTCGCCTTCAACATCGCCCAACCGGTCTCGAGCTTCACGGACGGCCTCACGGCGTGGAATTTGGCATCGATACCTCGTGCGCAAATTCTGAAGCTTGTTCCGCATGCCGATCATCGCGCGGCCATGTTGCTCGACCCGGCCAATCCGGCGGTACGGCATCTCGAGCGCACCATCAATTTTCTCCTCGAAGCCGATGAAGTCTACGAAGACCCGGAGCTGATGCGGCGCGCCAAGGCCATGCTGGGAGACTTGATCGTGTTGGCGCTCGGCGCGCGCGGCGAAGTCGCGGAGATTGCGGCGGAACGTGGCTTGCGCGCCGCGCGGCAGCGCGAGCTGATCGCAATGATCGAGAAACGCTTCGCCGAGCCGTCTCTGTCGACCACGGCGATCGCGGATGCCCTTAAGCTGTCGCGCCGCTATGCGAGCGATCTGCTGCTCGAAAGCGGCGCGACATTCTCCGAGCGAGTCCTTGAACTGCGCCTGCAGAAGGCGCGGGCCATGCTGTCGGACGTTCGCTACGACGACACCAAGGTGAGTGACATCGCCTTTGCCTGCGGCTTCAATGAAGTGACTTACTTCAATCGCCGCTTCCGCGATCGCTTCGGCTGCTCACCGACGCAATATCGGATGGGACCGAACCACGGCGCCACATGAGACGATGGTCACGTTCTCTCGTCGCGGCTGATTCGTGCCGCAGCTTGATCGGCGATGGAAGCGATTGCGGCTTGCTCCAGGGGAAAATCCGCCGCAAGCCAAGCGTCCTCCGCGAGCGTCAAGACATGTCCGAGCGCGGGTCCTTCCGCCATGCCGCGCGCGATGAAGTCGGCGGCGCGCAGCGGAAATTTCGGCGCAGTCCAGCGCTGCGGCAGCTCGGCGAGCGCACGCCATCGCGACGAGCCGACGTCGCCGCCGGCTCGCGCCCAGCCCAGCACCACGCGATCGTGATAGCGCTCCGCACCGAGCCGGTAGAGCAGCCGCCGCGCATCGGCTTCGCCCTTGGTGGCCAAGCGCCACCAGCGGTGTCCCATCGAATCCAGCGCCTTGGTTTCCGCATTGGAGAGCCTCAGGCGCGTGGCGACGCGCTTGGCGTCTTCGGTCACCGCGACCGTCAGCGCGGCGAGCCGCCGCGTGCTGCTTGCGGTGAGGCCAAGCTCGCGCTCGATCGCGATCATCGCCGTGAGCGGCCCGGTATAGGCGACGCCGCCGGTCAGCGCTTGCAGCAATCCGCCGTCGGCCATCGCGAGCGCGGCGGCAGAAGCGCCCTGAGCGACGAGCAGCTTCAGCATCTCCATGCGCAGCCGCTCGGCTGACAGGCTCGCCAGGCCCGCGCGTCCCCGGATGCAGGCGAGGTAGCCGTCGCGGTCGGGATCGCCGGCGCCAAAGGCGGCGTGGATGCGGAAGAAGCGCAGGATGCGCAGGAAATCCTCGGCGATGCGCTGGTCGGGATCACCGATGAAGCGCACGCGACGCGCGGCCGCATCCGCGATGCCTCCGACATAATCGTGGACGACGCCGTCACAATCGACCGAGAGGCCGTTCATGGTGAAGTCACGGCGTTCGGCGTCCTTCACCCAGTCGCGGCCGAACGCGACCGTGGCCTTGCGGCCGAAGGTCTCGGTATCCTCACGCAGCGTCGTGACTTCGTACGGTTGCCCGTCGATGACGAGGGTGACGGTGCCGTGGTCGATGCCGGTCGGCACGGCCTTGATGCCGGCGCTCTTGGCGCGCCGCATTACCTCGTGCGGGAGCGCCGTGGTCCCGATGTCGATGTCCCCAGGCACGAGGCCGAGCAGCGCGTTGCGCACGGCGCCGCCGACCACCCGCGCCTCCTCGCCATCTGCGTTGAGCAATTGCAGGACGCGCGCGGTCCCGCCCGAAATCAACCAGCGTGCATCGGCGAGCATGGGCACCGCGCTCATCGGCCGGTCCTATCTTTCCACGCCCGGCACGAGCTTGCCGTTCTCGACATGGGCGGGGACATAGGTGGAATCCGGCGCAGCGCCGGAGAAATGCGCAAAGCCGATCAGGCCCGCGATCACCAGCACGAGCGCCGCCAGCATGAGCCGCGCAACGATGGTGATCGGCCAGGACGATTGCACGAACAGGCCGGAGCGCGTGGCGGCGAGGAACAGCGCATAGACGGCAAAGGGAACGAGGAAGATTCCGATCTCGGTCAGGATCGGTCTGATCATGATGAATAGATCCGCTCGTAGAGCACACGCAGCATGCCGGCCGTCGCGCCCCAGATGTAGCGTTCCGCAAACGGCATCGCGTAGTAGGACCGCTCCATGCCGCGGAATTCCTTGCTATGCACCTGGTGGTTGGCCGGGTTCATCAGGAAGGATAGCGGCACTTCGAACGCATCATCAACCTCGGAATGGTTGATCGTCAGCTCAAAACCCGGGCGCACCCTGGCAACCGTCGGCAGGATGCGGAAGCCAAAGCCGGTGCCGTAGAGATCGAGATAGCCGATCGGCTCGACGAAGTCTCTGGACAGCCCGACCTCCTCCTCGGCCTCGCGCAGCGCCGCATCGAGCGGCGAGCGGTCGATCGCGTCGATCTTGCCGCCGGGAAAGGCGATCTGGCCGGCATGGTCGTTCAGATGCGCCGAACGCTGCGTCAGAAGGATGGTCGGCTCGGGATGATCGACCACCGCGATCAACACCGCCGCCGGCCGCACCGGCTGCTCGCGAGCGATGATCTCGAGCATCTTGTCGGTGCCGGGATCGCCCGAGGCCGGAATGATGTTGGGATCGTAGAGACCGGGCGGAACGTCGAAGCCGAGCCGCGCCGTGGAGCGGGCGAAGAAATCGGCCGCACCGATCACGGCGGGATCGTTCCTGGAAATAGGCTTGTTCAAAGCGCGGCCCTCACCTGCTCCGCATCGGCCATGGCGAAGAACTCGCCGGCCGATTCGACACCGAACATCGGCTGGCCATCGACCATCCGCTCCTCACCCATGTCAACCAGATCGTAATAGAGCGCGCGGGTGACCTTGGCCCAGAGCTCGGCACGGACATGCAGATAGGGCGTCAGCCCACCGTCCTTGGCCTGCTCGAAGCGCAGCCGGTGCGCCGCATCGCAGGTGACCCAGTCGTCGACATTGGTGCGGAAGCGGAGCACGCGGTGGTTGTCCTCGCCGTCCTTCTGCATTTCGACCGCCATAAACGGCGCGTCATCGACGCGAATGCCGACTTTCTCCACCGGCGTGACGAGGAAATGCTTGTCGCCTTCACGCTTCAGGATGGTCGAGAACAGGCGAACCAAAGCATGACGGCCGATTGGCGTCCCCAAATAGAACCAAGTACCATCGGACGCGATTCGCATGTCGAGATCGCCGCAGAACGGCGGATTCCACAAATGCACCGGAGGCAGGCCCTTTTTGGCACCTTCGGCATCGGCAGCAGTTTTGGCAGCGGCAGTCAGCCCCTCGAGACCGCGATCGGCGCTCTGCCCTTGGTTCGCCATGGTTTGCCCTGACTTTGTCATTTGGCACGATCGGTCATTTGGCACGATTGGTGCAGGTTTACGTTGTATCCGGGTGCTCGGTTCCACCCCGCATTTGTCCGGTGTGGAGGTCGCCACTTCGTGATGCCCTACATATCCCTAAGCCGATAAGGTGGGGATAGGTTAATTCAACGAATACATGGCCTTCCTGCAAGTCTAGCATAGGGCCCGCGTCTTGAGTTGAGGACGTGATGACATGACGACGCAAGCGAGCCGCATGGCAGGCTGAAGGAGCTAACGGATGGCGGAGAGTGTCGAGAAGCTCGAAGACGGTGTCGTCCGTTCGGCCGAGCAGGTGTCGAGCCAGATTCGCGCGGCAAAGGATGCGATCGCGTCCGTCATCTTCGGTCAGGATCGCGTGATCGAGAACACGCTGGTCACCATCCTCTCCGGCGGCCATGCGCTGTTGATCGGCGTCCCCGGCCTCGCCAAGACCAAGCTGGTCGAGACGCTCGGCGTCACGCTCGGCCTCGATGCCAAGCGCATCCAGTTCACGCCCGATCTGATGCCTTCGGACATTCTCGGCGCCGAGGTGCTCGACGAGAGCACCTCCGGCAAGCGTGCCTTCCGCTTCATCTCCGGCCCCGTGTTCGCGCAACTGCTGATGGCCGACGAGATCAACCGCGCCAGCCCGCGCACGCAGTCGGCGCTGCTGCAGGCGATGCAGGAGCAGCACATCACCGTTGCCGGCGCGCGTCACGATCTGCCGAAGCCGTTCCACGTGCTCGCCACGCAAAACCCGCTGGAGCAGGAAGGCACCTATCCGCTGCCTGAAGCCCAGCTCGACCGTTTCCTGATGGAGATCGACGTCGACTATCCCGATCGCGACGCCGAGCGCCGCATCCTGTTCGAAACCACCGGCGCCGACGAAACGCTGGCGAAGGGCGCCATGACACCTGACGCACTCATCACCGCGCAGCGGCTGATCCGGCGCCTGCCGGTCGGCGATTCCGTGGTCGAGGCGATCCTGTCGCTGGTGCGGTCGGCCCGTCCGGGTCCGGACGGCGGCGACACCAGCAAGTTCATCGCCTGGGGACCGGGCCCGCGCGCCAGCCAATCGCTGATGCTCGCGGTGCGCGCACGCGCGCTGATCGACGGCCGCCTCGCGCCCTCGATCGACGACGTGCTCGACCTCGCCGAGCCCGTGCTGAAGCACCGCATGGCGCTGACGTTCCAGGCGCGCGCCGAAGGCCGCACGATTCCGGACGTCATCAAGCAGCTCAAGACACGGATCGGTTGATGGCCGCAGAGAACGGGCACGCAGCGAAGGAGATCATCGCGATCCGACGTGCCGATGGCGAAAGCCGCACGCTCGCCGCTTCGCTGCCGCGCCTGGTGCTCGAGGCCCGCCGTATCGCCGCCAACGTCATCCACGGTTTGCACGGCCGCCGTCGCGCCGGCTCCGGCGAAAATTTCTGGCAGTACCGCCGCTTCGTCTCCGGCGAGCCGTCGCAGAACGTCGACTGGCGGCGCTCGGCGCGTGACGATCTTCTCTATGTCCGCGAGCTCGAATGGGAAGCCTCGCACACGGTCTGGATCTGGCCCGACCGCTCGCCCTCGATGGCCTTCGCTTCAAAGCAGGCGCGCGAATCCAAGCTCGAGCGGACGCTGATCGTCGCCTTTGCGCTGGCCGAGTTGCTCGTCTCCGGCGGCGAGCGCGTCGGCATTCCCGGGCTGATGGCACCGACCGCGAGCCGCAGCGTCATCGACAAGATGGCACAGGCGATGCTGCATGACGATGCCGACCGCCTGAGCCTGCCGCCATCCTTCGTGCCCGCGGCGCTGGCCGAGACGATCGTGCTGTCGGACTTCTGGTCGCCGATCTCCGAGATCAGGACCACGCTCGCCGGCCTGTCCGGCTCCGGTGCGCATGGCACGCTGGTGCAAATCGTCGATCCCGCCGAGGAATCATTCCCGTATTCCGGCCGCGTCGAGTTCGTCGAGCCCGAGGGATTCGGCGTGATCACCGCCGGCCGCGCCGAGAGCTGGGCGCAGGATTACACCACGCGGCTCGCGCTGCACCGCGACCAGATCCGCGCCGAGACCAACAAGCTCGACTGGCTGTTCACGACCCACGCCACCGACCGCTCTGCCGCTGAGCTGCTGCTGTTCCTGCATGCCGGCATGCAGGTGAGCAAATCGGGCGCCCGCACCACGACCATCAAGGCGGGGCCGGCCGCATGATGGGACTGCCGCTCGCCTTCACCGAACCGCTGCTCCTGATCGGCCTCGTCAGCCTGCCGGTGCTGTGGTGGCTGTTGCGCGTGATGCCGCCGCGGCCGCGCCGCATCGAGTTTCCGCCGACGCGCCTGCTGTTCGACATCGCACCGCGCGAAGAGACCCCGTCGCGGACGCCGTGGTGGCTGACCGCATTGCGGCTCATGGCTGCGGCGCTGGTCATTTTCGCCGCCGCCGGCCCGATCTGGAATCCGCAAACGGGCGCGGCCACGAGCAAGGCGCCGCTGATGATCATGTTCGACGACGGCTGGAGCGCGGCATCGAACTGGGACATCCGGATCAGGGCCGCCGACGAGTTGATCGCCAGTGCCGAGAACGACCGCCGTGCGATTGCGCTGGTGCCGCTGTCCGAGCCGAACCGCGATATCACCCTGATGCCGGCGGGCGCCGCGCGCGTCGCGCTGCGGCAGCTGACGCCAAAGCCGTATTCGATCGAGCGCGTCGAGACCCTGACCGCGATCGATCGCTTCCTGAAAGCGACCGGCGACTGCGAGATCGCCTGGCTCTCCGACAGCGTCGACACCGGTCGCGGCGAGGAATTCGTGACGGGCCTCGGCAAGACCATCGGCGATCGCAGCCTGACCGTGTTCGAAGGCGGCACCTCGTCGCCGCTGGCCCTGGTCGCGGCCGAGAACGCCGCAGCCAAAATGACGGTGAAGGTGCTGCGCACCGACAGCGGCATCGCAATCGGCACCGTGCGCGCGTTGGACCAGAAGGCCTCGCCGATCGGCGAGGCCCGTTATTCGTTCGGCCCGCAGGACAAGGAAGCTGAAGCTTCGTTCGATCTGCCGGTCGAGCTGCGCAACGACATCACGCGGCTGGAAATTGCCGGCGAGCGCTCCGCAGGCGCGGTGCAGCTGCTCGACAAGCGCTGGCGCCGCCGCGCCATCGGCATCGTCTCGGGCTCCACCAGCGAGACCGCGCAGCCGCTGTTGGCGCCGACCTTCTATCTCACCCGCGCGCTGGCGCCGTTCGCCGACGTGCGGCTCGCCGACAAGGGCTCGCCGCAGCAGGGCATTACTCAGTTCCTCGACCAGAAGCTGCCGATGATCATCCTTGCCGATGTCGGCACCATCGCGCCTGAAATCCGCGAGCGTCTCAATGCCTGGATCGACCAGGGCGGCGTGCTGGTGCGGTTCGCCGGTCCGCGGCTGGCGCAGGCCGAGGACGATCTCGTTCCGGTCAAGCTGCGCAAGGGCGGCCGGACGCTCGGCGGCAGCCTGACCTGGGAAAAGCCGCAACATCTGGCCTCCTTTGCCGCCGACGGTCCGTTTGCCGGCGTGGTGGTCCCCAAGGACGTCACCATCAGCCGCCAGGTGCTGGCCGAGCCCGACGCCGTGCTCGCCACCAAGAGCTGGGCGTCGCTGGAAGACGGCACGCCGCTGGTGACCGGGGAGCATCGCGGTAAGGGCGTGGTCAGCCTGTTCCACGTCAGCGCCGACATGCGCTGGTCGGATCTGCCGATGTCGGGCACCTTCGTCGAAATTCTGCGGCGTGTCGTCGACATGTCCGGCTATACCGCCAAGCCGGGGGCAGGCGTTGCCACTGAAGGGACCGCCGAGACGGTGGCGCCGCTGCATATCCTCGACGGCTTCGGCGCCTTCGGTCCGCCGCCGGCCGCCGCAAAGCCGCTGCCCGCGGATTATCGCGACCGCGCCACACCCGATCATCCGCCAGGCTTCTATGGTCCGGCAGAAGGACCGCTCGCCGTGAACACGCTTGCCAGCGCCGACCGTATCGCAGCCCTGAACACCGCGAGCCTGCGCGCCCGCCGCGCCACTTACACCAATGCCGAACCGCAGGATTTGCGCGGCTGGCTGCTGTCGACGGCGCTCGCGCTGTTCCTGATCGACGCCATCATCGTCGCGGTGCTCGGCGGCGGCCTTGCCGCGCTGCTGCGCCGCCGCGCCGCGCCCGCGATGATCGTCTTCGGGCTGGTGTTCGCAGGCCTCGCCTCGTTCGTGCCGACGCCGTCGCACGCGGACAGCGCGTCCGACGAGTTCGCGATGAAGGCGGTGTCGCAGACCCGCCTCGCCTATGTCGTGACCGGCAATGCCGACGTCGATTCCATCGTCAGGGCCGGGCTATCGGGACTGACGCTGTTTCTGGCGCAGCGCACCGCGCTCGAGGCCGGCGATCCCGTCGGCGTCGACCCGGCGCGCGACGAGCTCGCCTTCTTCCCGCTGATCTACTGGCCGATCGTGCCGGGCGCGCCAAAGCCGTCGCGGGACGCCATCAACAAGATCGACGTCTACATGAAGCAGGGCGGCACCGTGCTGTTCGACACCCGCGACGCCGTCGAAGCGCCGCCCGGCGCGAACGGCGCCGCGCAGACCCCCGCCATGCAGACGCTCCGCGAGATCCTGTCCTCGCTCGACGTGCCCGAGCTGGAGCCGGTGCCGCGCGAGCACGTGCTGACCAAGACCTTCTTTCTGTTGCGCGACTTTCCCGGCCGCTTCACCACCGGCCAGACCTGGGTCGAGACCTTGCCGCGTGACGACGATGACGATGGCGCGCAACGGCCGGCACGCGGCGGCGACGGCGTCTCGCCGATCATCATCACCTCGAACGACCTGGCCGGCGCATGGGCCGTGCGGCCCGACGGCCAGTCCATGCTGCCGGTGACCGGCGGCGACCCCCGCCAGCGCGAATTCGCCTACCGCGCCGGCGCCAACATTGTGATGTACACGCTGACCGGCAACTACAAGGCCGATCAGGTGCACGCGCCGGCCCTGATCGAACGGCTGGGGCAGTAGGATCTATATGAATTACGGCATCGCATTCACGCCGCTGGTTCCCACGATCGTCCTGTGGCTCGCGCTGGCCGCGATCGTCGTCATTGCGCTCGTGCTGCTGCTGGCGCGTGCGCGCGGCGCTGCCGTGCGCGTGGCCGCGTTGGCGCTGTTCCTGCTGGCGCTCGCCAATCCCTCCTTCACCCGCGAGGACCGCGATCCCCTCACCTCGGTCACCGCAATCGTCGTCGACAAGAGCCCGAGCCAGAATTTCGGCAATCGCAATCGCGAGGCCGCTCAGGCGCAGGAAGCGCTGGTCGACAGCCTGAAGAAGATCAAGGGGCTCGAAGTCCGTGTCGTCGATGCCGGACAGGCCGACGGGGAGACCGACGGCACCAAACTTTTCGGCGCGCTGGCCTCGGCCTTGTCGGACGTGCCTGTCGACCGCGTCGCCGGCGCCTTCCTGATCACCGACGGCCGCGTTCACGACATTCCGGCCAACGCCACCGGGCTCGGCTTCCAGGCGCCGGTGCACGCGCTGATCACCGGGCAAAAAGACGAGCGCGACCGCCGTATCGCGGTCATCGCGGCGCCGCGCTTCGGCATCGTCGGGCAGCCCCAGACCATCACCTACCGCCTCGATGACCAGGGCGTCAGCGGCGAGCGCGCCAAGGTCACGGTCCGCAGGGACGGCGAGGTCATCAACGAGCGCACGCTGGGAAGCGGCCAGAGCGCAAGCGTCGATGTCGACATCAAGCATTCCGGGCCGAACATCGTCGAGATCGAGGCCTCGCCGCTCGAGCGGGAACTGACGCCGGTGAACAACCGTGCCGTCGTCGCCATCGACGGTGTGCGCGACAAGCTGCGCGTGCTGCTGGTCTCGGGCGAGCCGCATTCCGGCGAGCGCACCTGGCGCAACCTGCTCAAGTCCGATGCCAGCGTCGATCTCGTCCACTTCACCATTCTGCGGCCGCCGGAGAAGCAGGACGGCACGCCGATCAACGAATTGTCGCTGATCGCATTTCCGACCCGCGAGCTGTTCCAGCAGAAGATCAACGAATTCCAGCTGATCATCTTCGACCGCTATGCCCGCCAGGGCGTGCTGCCGATCGCCTATTTCGACAACATCGCGCGCTACGTTCGCTCAGGCGGCGCAGTGCTGGTCTCGGCCGGCCCTGATTACGCCTCCAACACCAGCATCTGGCGCACGCCGCTGGATTCCGTGCTGCCGGCCGAACCGGTCGGGGTGACGGAAAAGCCGTTCTACGCGCATTTGTCCGACGTCGGCAAACGCCATCCCGTCACGCGTGGCCTCGAGGGTTCGGCCTCCGAGCCGCCGCGCTGGAGCCGGTTCTTCCGCACCGTCGATACCCGCAATGCGGTCAACCCGCCCGTCATGACGGGCGTCGACGGCAAGCCGCTGCTGTTCCTGTCGCGTTTCGGCGAGGGCCGCGTGGCGCTGCTGCTCTCCGACCACATCTGGCTGTGGGCGCGCGGCTATGAAGGCGGCGGCCCGCATCTCGACCTCTTGCGGCGGATGTCGCACTGGCTGATGAAACAACCTGATCTGGATGAGGAAGCGTTGCGCCTGCAGGTGCAGGGCAAGAATCTCGTGGTGGTGCGCCAAACCATGGCGGACAGCGTTCAGCCGGTGAGCGTGACCTCGCCGTCGGGCGTGTCGCGCGACCTGACGCTTGCGGCCGGCGATCCCGGCGAATGGCGCGCCAGCCTGCCGGCGAGCGAGCTCGGCCTGTGGCAGGCTACCGACGGCACGCTGAAGGCGCTGATCAATGTCGGTCCGACCAATCCGAAGGAGTTTTCGGAAGTCACCTCCACCACCGAGACGTTGAAGCCGCTGACCCAGGCGACCGGCGGTGACGCCGTGCGGGTGGTCGACGGCGCCAGCGTCGAGCTGCCGCGCATCCTGCCGGTCCGCTCGGCGAGCGTCTTCCACGGTGACGGCTGGATGGGCGTGCGGATGCGCGACGCCAGCGTCGTGAAGGGCGTCGGCGTGCTGCCGATCTTTGCCGGCCTGATCGGGTTGCTGCTGCTGCTTGGCGCGTTTGCTGCGACGTGGATCCGCGAGGGGCGCTGATCGCTCTGTTGCGCGAACGACACATCCGGCAATCGCCCGAACGGATCATTGTGGCTGCGGTTGACATTCGCTGACGGATCGCGCGATGTTACATTATAACATCGCGGGATCAGGGGATGATACCTCGCGATGTGGGGTGGCGTTTCCAGATGAAGTGGTTCCGGTCGAATATCAGGCACGGCGCCCGGCTCGCGATCTTCGCGATGCTGGTGCAGTTTGCGCTGACGTTCGGCCACAGCCATTGGTTTGCCCAAGCCGCTCCCCTCACCCAGCCCTCGCTGCAGCAGACCGACAGCGCCCAAGCTCTCGCTTCGATCGACCGCGCCGCGGTCGAGCAGCCATCGCCTTTGGCTCCCGACCGGGAGCACCCGGGCGAGGACAATTGCGCGATCTGCGCATTGGTCGCGATGGCCGGCACCGTCTTGTTCGCGGCGCCGCCTGTGTTGCTGCTGCCGCAGGCGATCGACCTGCTCTACCGCACCACCGACGCCGAATTCGTCCATCTGAAATCGGCCGGCACGGCATTCCAGCCCCGCGCCCCTCCCGCGTCCTGACTTCCAACAACGCTTGATCACGCCCGGGCTCGCCGCTTTCAGGCGCGTACCCGGGAGCAGTTGAAGTCGAATTCCGTCGTGCAGCGACGGCAGGCCGCCGCCGATCAGCAGACCATCATGCGGACGGCGCCTGACTGGAATCAAGACCATGTCATTTGAATTGCGACGCGTGCAGCATCTCGCCGGAGCAAGCCTGCTCCTGGTCGGCGCCGCCGCCACATCCGCGCTCGCCCAAGAACCGGTACAACAGCCTTCGCAGGATAAGTCGTCGACGGAAATCCCTGCCGTCACCGTGACGGCGCCAAGCCCGATCGTGCGTAGAGCCGTGGTGCCGACCCGCAGCCCGGTCCGCGTCGCCCACACCGGACGATCGCGCAGCCGCCAGCCCGCGGCGGAAGCCACGCCGGCGGCAGCGGCTACCGCCGCCGCACCTCAGCAGGGCGTGCTGCCCATCGTGACCAACCAGTTCGCGACGGTCACGGTGGTGCCGAACGAGGAGATCCGCCGCGAGGGCGGCGGCCAGCTCGGCGACCTCCTGTTCTCGAAACCCGGCATCACCGGCTCGAGCTTCGCGCCCGGCGCCTCCAGCCGGCCAATCATCCGGGGGCTCGACGTCAACCGCGTCGGCATCGTCGAGAACGGCACCAATTCCGGCGGCGCCTCCGACCTCGGCGAGGATCACTTCGTCCCGATCGATCCGCTCGCGACCAACCAGGTCGAGGTGGTGCGCGGACCCGCCGCGCTGCGCTACGGCTCGACCTCGATCGGCGGCGTCGTCAGCGCCACCAACAACCGGATTCCGGATGCGCTGCCGAACTGCGGTGCCCAGCCGTTCCAGAGCTTCGGCCTGCCGGCCAAGGCGCCGCTCGCGAGCGCCGCGACTTCGCCTTGCGTCAGCGCCGAGACGCGCAGCGCGTTCAGTTCGGTCGACCGTGGCATCGAGAGCGGCGTGCTGCTCGACACCGGCGGCGGCAATTTTGCCTTCCATGCCGACGTCTACGGCCGCAACACCACCGACTATAGCATCCCGAGCTACCCGTACCTCACCGACCAGACCCGGTCCGTCGCCAACGGACGCCAGCCCAACTCGGCGACGCGCTCGGACGGCGCCTCGATCGGCGGCTCCTACTTCTTCCAGGGCGGCTATATCGGTGCGGCGATTACCCAGAACAACGCGCTCTACCACATCCCCGGCATCGACGGCGCCGACCACAACACGCGGATCGACGGCCATCAGACCAAGATCAACGTCAAGGGCGAGTACCATCCCGACGCTACCGCGATCGATGTCGTTCGCTTCTGGGCCGGTGCGACCGACTATCGGCACAACGAGATCGGGCTTGCCGATCCCGCCGATCCCACCAGCGACGGCGTGCGGCAGACCTTCACCAACAAGGAGCAGGAGATCCGCACCGAGGTGCAGCTGATGCCGTTCAACGCGCGCTTCGCCGAGGTGACGACGGCGCTGGGCTTCCAAGTCGGCCATCAGGAATTGAGCGCGCCGAGCCCGGACAATCCGGGCACGCTGTTCAACGGCCTGTGGGACCCCAACAACAGCACGCGCGTTGCCGGTTACGCCTTCAACGAGTTCAAGTTCACGGACGCGACGCGGGCGCAGATCGCCGGGCGCATCGAGCATGTCGAGCTGCACGGCACGACGCCGGATTTTCCCGCGGACTTCCTGCCCGACGGCACGCCGCAGGCGGGTATCGGCCGCAATCCGTCCTTCACGCCGAAGAGCGGCAGCGTTGGCCTGTTGCAGGACCTGCCGGGCGGCCTGGTCGGCAGCATCACCGCGCAATATGTCGAGCGCGCGCCGAAGGCGGCGGAGCTGTTCTCGCGCGGCGCACATGATGCGACCGCGACCTTCGACATCGGCAATCCCAACCTCGGCATCGAGACCGCAAAATCCGTCGAGGTCGGCCTGCGCAAGGCGACGGGACCGTTCCGGTTCGAGGCGACCGTCTACTACACGCACTTCAGCAACTTCATCTATCGCCGTCTCACCGGCGTGATGTGCGACGAAGATTTTGCCTCGTGCGGCACGCGCGGCGCCGAGGTGAACCAGGCGGTCTATTCGCAGCGGGACGCGAACTTCCGCGGCGGCGAATTCCAGTCGCAGCTCGACGTCGGTGCGTTGCAGGGCGGCATCTGGGGCATCGAGAACCAGTTCGACGTGGTCCGCGCCACCTTCACCGACGGCACCAACGTGCCGCGCATTCCGCCGGTGAGACTGGGCGGCGGCGTGTTCTGGCGCGACGACAACTGGTTGATGCGCGTCAATCTGTTGCACGCCTTCGCTCACAATGACGTCGCGGTGATCGCGGAGACGCCGACGGCAGGCTACAATTTGCTGAAGGCCGAGGTCAGCTATAAGACCAAGCTCAACCCGAATGCATTCGGCGCGCGCGAGATGCTGCTCGGCCTCGTCGGCAACAATCTGTTGAACGAAAACATCCGCAACTCGGTGTCCTACACCAAGGACGAGGTGTTGATGCCCGGCATCGGCGTGCGGGCGTTCGCGAACTTCAAGTTCTGAAAGCGCGATAGCGAGCCGACTTCGTCACGCTTTGGCCAAAGCGGCTGCTTCAGGGGCGTCCTCCGCCGCCTCCTGAAACAGCACGGCAAACAGCAGGGTCCACAATGTCAGGAGAGAAATCGGGATCGTGTAGTATGGGGTCGCGATCGGATAGGTGAAGAAGAAGGCGAGGTTGAGCACCAGATTGGCCAACGTGAGCAGCGCGACGCGGCGAATGCCGTTCGCCTGCCGCAACAGCCAGATCGAGCCTGCAACTCCGATGACGATCAGCAAGGTCTGGAGCGGATCGGCGAGATAGTCCCGGACCACTGCGAACGAAAAATCCAGCGGCCTGACATCGGGGTTGTTGCCGTAGGTCGATGCGAACGGACTGCCGGCGTTGACGACGTGAAAGACGATGGTCGGGATCACGCCGGCCAGCAACGCGACGCCGAACACGGCCCCCTGCAAGAACCGGGACAATTTCCGCTCCGCAAGGAACGCGACGAGGAGAAACACGCCATAGCCGGACGCCAGGAAGAGATTGGCCAACCGGAAATCGACGGTCAATCCGAGCAGGAAACCGATGGGCGCCAGCAGCCAGATCCCCGGTTGAGATCGCGGGGTCGCCAGCCATCGCGCCGTGAGACATCCTGCGAGCGCGCACACGACGACGGTCGGGGCCATCGAATAGCTCGCCTTGACCGGATTGACCATCAGGTAGATCGCAAGACAGCCGAACGCCCCGGCCATCAGGACCGACCTCATGCTGCGCGCGAGAGAAAGCGCAAACAGCGCAAGGCCGAGGACGACAATGGTCGCCAGCATGTACATGGGCACGACCTGGTGACCCGGCGGAAACAACGCCAACACGAGGCCGACACCCGGCGGGTATTGAATGACGACCTTCCCCGTGGCCGGCATCAGATTGTGACAGGGCGCAGCGGTCGTATCGTTCCAGTCGGGGTAGCCGATCTCCTTCAGCTTTGCTTTCTGGTAGCCATCGTCGTCGCGGCTGAGGCTGGTGTCGAAGCCCTCCACCAGCCCGAACCTCTGGAACAGATGCGCCTGCCTGAGGTAGCAGATGTCGTCATAGACGCCGCGCGCCTCGCTCCATCGCATCATGGTCCAGAAATGGCCGACCAGCACCGCGAGAAACAACACGGCGAAGACGGCTTTGCTGGTGTTGATTTTATTCATCGGGATCATGCTGCGGGGAGACGGCGCTGCTTTAGCGGAATGCGAGATAGAGATTGGACGATAGCGGGCCGAGCGACAAACCGGTGTAGCCCACGGCCGCGGACTTGGGGGTGCAGGACTTGGCGGCGAGCCCCAGCAGTCGTTTTCGCGTCATCAGGATCAGGTTCTGCTCGTCGGTCCATTCCGACTTGCCGGCGACCCTGCAGGCGATCCTGAAGGTGCCGTCGAGATAATGCGCCAGCGGAATGGCCGTGTGGTGCTCGACCGGAAAGAACCTGTTGGGCACAGTGATGAACACCCGCCGCGCGACGCGGCAAAGCTCCTCGACCAGGAGCACCTGGTTTCCGTGGCTGCCGGCATGTTCGAGCACGGCATTGGACGTCGCGAGGTCGAACGCATTGTCATCAAACGGCAGCCGCGTATTCGGTTCGATCTGCACGTAACGGCAACGCGGAAAAGCCGCCTTGAATCCTATTCCTTCGCCGAGCCCGCAGGCCGTGATCTTGTGCTGATGCGGGTAGCTTCGTTCCAGCACGTTGGCGCCGTCGTTGATCACGTCGGACACGCCGACATCCAGGATCTCGTCCGCCGCGGACGGCTGCATCCGGGCGATGAAATCCTGGAAGATGCGGTCGCGCGCCGCGATCAGCAGCTTTTCCGCCGTGCTCCCGGACGCCACTTCCCGGTAGTATTGCTGATCGACCGGCACTGCCCTACCTTCATGTGAGCTTCGAAGCGATGGCGCGTCAGGTGCGCGTCTTGCTCCAGTCGGGACCGACCGGCCCCGACACACCTTCGAACGCGCCTTCGACGAGTTCAATGACGAGGAGCCGGCTGTAATCGACCGGGCCCGGCATGGTGACGCGTCCCTTGGCGACCTGCTTGAAGCCGACGCGGCTGTAATAGGGCTCATCGCCGACCAGCAGCACCAGGCGATGGCCCTGCGCCTTGGCATCCTTCAGCGCGCGCTCGAGCAACAGCCGGCCGACGCCGCGGCTGCGGAACGGAGGCTCGACCGTCAGGGGTCCCAGCAGCAGTGCCGGCGTGTCGCCGACGCAGATCGGCAATTGTCGGACGGATCCGATCAGCAACGTACCGACGCGGGCGGTGAAGGAGAGATCGAGCACATGATCCACATGCTCGCGGATGCGGTACGCGCTGAGCACGAACCGGCCGGGTCCGAAGGTGCGTTCGTGCAGCCGCTCGATGGCCTGAGCATCGCCGGCGGCTTCCGACCGGATGGTGAGGGAGAGATCGTTCATCGCGTCGGCGGGATATCACCTTGGAGGGCAGCGGTCCATACGATTGCGCCCGGCTCCGGAGGCAATTTCAGGTCCGGCCGAGCGGCGGTTGGGACAGGTAGGCGAGCATCTTCATTTCCCGCCGCCCGCGCGTCACGGTGTCGAGCACGAGCCCCGACGAAGCCGAAAGCAGCGCCATGATCATCAGGCCCATGGAGAGCACGGCAGTCGGCAGGCGCGGTACGAGGCCGGTCTCGAGGAAGGTGATCACGACGGGCAGCCCGAAAGCGATCGACAGCAGCGCGAAGACGATGCCGATCGCCGAAAAGAAGCGCAGCGGACGCTCCGACCGGTTAAGCTTCAGCATCGTGTTGAAGATGCGCAACCCGTCCTGCCAAGTATTGAGCTTGGAGAAGGAGCCTTCCGGACGCGCGTAATAGGGCGTCTCGACCTCGACGACCGGCAGCGACAATTCCAGCGCATAGACCGCAAACTCGGTTTCGATCTCGAAACCGCCGGACAGGACCGGGAAGGATTTGACGAAGCGGCGCGAGAACACGCGGTAACCGGACAGGATGTCCTTGAAGGCGTGGCCGAAGGTCGATGCCAGGAAGCCGGTGAAGAGCCGATTGCCGATGCGATGACCGCGCCGGTAGGCCGCTTGCGATTGATCGACACGCAGACCGACAACCATATCCAGATGCTCATCGAGGAGCTGGTCGATCATGCGCGAGGCGCTCGGCGCGTCGTAGGTCGCATCGCC
The DNA here is from genome assembly GCF_055807355.1 of Bradyrhizobium sp. Ken01. Classification (NCBI taxonomy): domain Bacteria; kingdom Pseudomonadati; phylum Pseudomonadota; class Alphaproteobacteria; order Hyphomicrobiales; family Nitrobacteraceae; genus Bradyrhizobium; species Bradyrhizobium sp. Ken01. Next base: position 66,305 of record NZ_JBVVPC010000007.1, on the reverse strand, counting down.
ATCGACGAGCACGTAGATGTCGGCCTCGATGTCCGCGAACATGCGGCGCACGACGTGACCTTTGCCCTGGCGCCGTTCGCTGCGCACGATCGCTCCGGCCTCGCGCGCGACCGCCGCGGTACGATCGGTCGAGTTGTTGTCGTAGACGTAGACCTCGGCCGCAGGCAGTGCCTTGCGGAAATCGGCGACGACCGTCGCGACGGCGGCTTCCTCATTGTAGCAGGGCACCAGCACGGCGACCCGAAATGGCCATGACCTCGTCGATTCAGACAATCTTCATCCCTCGTCCATGCGCCGACACCGCAAGCGCGGCGATTTACTAGCACAGGCCGCCATCATCGCCACGTCGCAATCCGCGGCCTGTCGTGAAGGACTTCCGCGATCCGCAGCCGCGTGCCGGGCGTGGTCCCCTCGGGCAGCGCGGTAACCGCGAAGAACCCGCACTCGGCGATCTCGCGGTTGGGCGCGGGCAGGCGATCCTGCCTGAACTGCCTGATGACGTAGACCGCGACATGGTCGCGGCGGGAGACGTGGCTGTTGAGGAAGACGCCGTGCAGCACGGCGTCGCCGGTGAGATCGATATCCCCCTCCTCCTTGAGCTCGCGCCGCAACGCCTGCTCCATGGTCTCGCCGAGATCGACGCCGCCGCCGGGCAGGTACCAGCCTGTGACGTAGCTGTGCCGGACCAGGAACACTCTGGTGTCGGCATCCAGCACCACGGCGCGGACGCCGAGCGTCATGCCGCGGACCAGCAGGAAATAGGCGTGGAAGATTCGCCGCAGCAGCGGCTCGAATCTGCGCCGGACGCTGTTCAGACGTTCTCCCATCGGGCTCCCTTGATGCCCCGCTTGCACCTGGCCTGCGACCTTGCCATTACATCGGGCGAATAGCGAGGCAATCGCCCCCAATGGCCCCCTTCACGCTCGCCCATCTGTCCGACCCGCATCTGCCGCCGCTGCCGAAGCCGCGGTTGATCGAGCTCGCCGGCAAGCGCGCGTTCGGCTATGTCAACTGGACGCGCAACCGTCACAAGTACCAGCGCCGCGAGGTGCTCGACGCACTCGTCGCCGACGTGAAGGCGCAAGGTCCCGACCACATCGCGGTCACCGGCGATCTCGTCAATCTGGCGCTGGAGGCGGAGTTCGCGCCGGCGCGCGCCTGGCTCGACGGCGTCGGTCCGCCCGACCGCGTCACCGCCATTCCCGGCAATCACGACGCCTATGTCCGCGCCACCTTTCATCGCTTCGGCGAAACCTTCGCGCCCTATCTTGCGGGGGACGACGGCCGTATCGGCTTTCCGAGCCTGCGCCGGCGCGGGCCGCTCGCGCTGATCAGCCTGTCCACGGCGGTGCCCACTTTGCCGTTGATGGCGACAGGCACGCTTGGACGGGATCAGCTCGCGTCCCTCGAACAGGTGCTCGAGCGGCTCGCAGCCGAGGACGTGTTTCGCGTGCTGCTGGTGCATCATCCGCTGAAGTCCGGCGCGCGCCACAAGCGGATGACTGACTCCGCCGGACTGCTGACGCTTTTGCAACGCCACGGCGTCGAGCTGATCCTGCACGGGCACGACCACATTCATTCGACGATGTGGTTCGAAGGCCCCAACGGCAACATCCCCTCGATCGGCGTGCCGTCGGCCTCCGCGCTCGCGCACGGGCACACCCCGGCTGCGGCCTACAATCTGTTCACGATCGAGAAGGATAACACCGGCTGGCGTTGCGAGCAGACGGTGCGGAGCGTGGGGGTCGGATTTCAGATCGGACAGATCAAGCATGTGAAGTTGATTTAGACCACTGTCATTCCGGGGCATGCGAAGCATGAACCCGGAATCCATCGGGCCGCAATACGTGCTGATGAATGGATTCCGGGCTCGCGCTTCGCGCGCCCCGGAATGACGGTGGAGGAAAGTTCACCAGCTCCGTAGGGCCGCGAGCACGGCAACCCCGAACAGCGCGGCGGCGCCGAGCACAAATCCGAACACAAATGGCCAGACGCGCGAGCGGCGCGGTGGCTGCGCCACCTCGGGCTTCGGCTCGGGCGGGACCACCATCGCATGCTCGCGCTCGATCATGCGGCGCGCGACGTAGTCGGTCACGGCCTCGACGATGACAGCGGTGTCGTGCGATTCGGCGAGCACGATGCGGCCGAAGCGGGTGTCCTGCACGAAGCGGTACATCCGCTTGTCGCGCCCCATCAAGATGTGCGCGACGACGTCGATCCAGAGCCTGGGCGTATCGCCCTGGCTGATGCCGCGGTCGAACAGGTCGATCTTGTCCGGCACCTGCGCGAACAGGGGATCGAGCGAATCGTTGAGGATCTCGAGCCGCGCCACCTCGGCATCGCGCAAATCGACGACGACGCCGGTCCGGTCGGCGGCCTCGATCCGCGCCCGCAACAGCGCATCGCGCAGCCGCACCGGGCGCGGCTGGCTGGGATGGATCCCGCTGGTCTCGGGCTCTGACATTGGCGGCCTCGTCCTCACTTGGCGGGATTAACCTATCAGCAACCAAAGTGTCCGCAAAGGGCCTACAATTCCAGTGACTTACGGCGCCCACAAATCTTTCACCTGTGCCAAAAACAGACGGTCCCACCCGGCTTGCGCCGGATGGGACCCTCCGTCCTTGGACGTCTTCTTATTCAGATTGTCATGTTAGTTCAGATTGTCACGCCGAGACCCGCGACGGCTCTTCCACGATCGAGAAGCGGACGCCGGCCTTGTGGCGGTTCTCTTCCGAGACCGAACGCCAGGCGTCCTCGGCCTCCTTGCGGGTCTTGAACGGACCCTGCACCTGGGCCGAGCCTTCCACCAGCTTGTGGAAGTTCATCGAACCGAACTCGCCACCGATCACCCAGAAATTGCTGTTGGTCATTGTCAGTCTCCTGTCGATTAGCGTGATGCGTTAGCCGAACTGGTTCATCGTGTTGTGGGCGCCGCCCGCCTTCAGGGCAGCCTCGCCGGCGAAGTATTCCTTGTGGTCGTCGCCGATGTCGGAGCCGGCCATGTTCTGATGCTTGGCGCAGGCGATACCCTGACGGATCTCGGCGCGCTGGACGTTCTTGACATAGCCGAGCATGCCCTGGTCGCCGAAATATTCCTTCGCCAGATTGTCGGTCGAGAGCGCCGCCGTGTGGTAGGTCGGCAACGTGATCAGGTGGTGGAAGATGCCGGCACGCTTGGCCGAATCCGCCTGGAAGGTACGGATGCGCTCGTCGGCTTCCTTCGCCAGCGGCGTATCGTCGTATTCCACCTTCATCAGCTCGGCACGATTGTACCTGCTGACGTCCTGGCCCGCTTCCTTCATCGCGTCGTAGACCTGCCAGCGGAAGTTGAGCGTCCAGTTGAATGAGGGCGAATTATTGTAGGCGAGCTTCGCGTTCGGAACCACTTTGCGAATCCGGTCGACCATCTTGGCGATCTGCTCGATATGCGGCTTCTCGGTCTCGATCCAGAGCAGGTCCGCACCGTTTTGCAGCGAGGTGATGCTGTCGAGCACGCAGCGGTCTTCGCCGGTGCCCGGGCGGAACTGATAGAGGTTGGAGGGCAGCCGCTTCGGACGCATCATCTTGCCGTTGCGGTTGATGATGACGTCGCCGTTGCGGGCGTTCTCCGCCGTCACTTCCTCGCAATCCAGGAAGCTGTTGTACTGGTCGCCGAGGTCGCCGGGCTTGTGGCTGACCGCGATCTGCTGGGTCAGGCCGGCACCGAGCGAGTCGGTGCGGGTCACGACGATGCCGTCTTCGACGCCGAGTTCGAGGAAGGCGTGGCGGCAGGCCCGGATCTTGGCCAGGAACACCTCGTGCGGCACGGTGACCTTGCCGTCCTGGTGGCCGCACTGCTTCTCGTCCGAGACCTGGTTCTCGATCTGGAGCGCGCAGGCACCCGCCTCGATCATCTTCTTGGCGAGCAGATAGGTCGCCTCCGCATTGCCGAAGCCGGCGTCGATGTCGGCGATGACGGGGACGACATGGGTCTGGAAGTTGTCGATCTTCTCGGTCAACTCCTTCTCTCGGGTCTTGTCGCCTTCCTTGCGGGCCTTATCGAGGTTGCGGAAGATATCGTTCAGCTCGCGCGAGTCGGCCTGACGGAGGAAAGTGTAGAGCTCTTCGATCAGCGCCGGGACCGAGGTCTTCTCGTGCATCGACTGGTCGGGCAGCGGGCCGAACTCGGAGCGCAGCGCCGCAATCATCCAGCCGGACAGGTACAAATAGGTGCGATCGGTCTTCCCAAAGTGCTTCTTGACCGAGATCAGCTTCTGCTGGGCGATGAAGCCGTGCCAGCAGCCCAGCGACTGCGTGTATTTGGTGGGATCCCCGTCATAGGCGGCCATGTCCGCCCGCATCAGCGCCGCGGTGTAGCGGGCGACGTCGAGGCCGGTCTTGAAGCGATTCTGCAGGCGCATGCGGGCGACGGCCTCGGCCGACACCCCGTTCCAGGTCGGCTGGGTCTCCAGTAGCGAGCGGGCCGCCTCGACTTCACTCTGATACGAGGCGGGGGCCTGGAGGGTGCTGATGCCGCGGGGTTGGTAGTTCATGTGCCTGATCCTTTTCGCCAACGATGGCCACCAGCCATCGACATTCTTGACAATGCATTGCGAGATGCGTGTCAGAAGCTAAACGCGAGAAAGCTCAGCTCGTATAGTGGGCTTGTATTTGAATGGTGATGTCATGTAACATCGGTACTTGTAATAGATGTCACTTTGTAAATCTTGTAAATCAAATTGGTCAGCAAGCCTGCCCTTGATACCGCCTCCGGAGACCTGAGAATGCCCGCCGGTTCCAGCAAGAAGCTCTTCGTCGGCCCGCGCTTCCGGCGGATCCGGCAACAATTGGGGCTGTCGCAGACCCAGATCGCCGAGGGGCTCGGGATCTCGCCGAGCTATGTCAATCTGATCGAGCGCAACCAGCGTCCGGTGACCGCCCAGATCCTGCTGCGGCTGGCCGAAACCTACGACCTCGACCTGCGCGACCTCGCGACCGCCGACGAGGACCGTTTCTTCGCCGAGCTCAACGAGATCTTCTCCGACCCGCTGTTCCGCCAGATCGACGTTCCCAAGCAGGAACTGCGCGATCTCGCCGAGCTCTGCCCCGGCGTCACCCATGCGCTGCAACGGCTCTATGCCGCCTATACCGAGGCCCGGCAGGGCGAGACGCTGGCCGCGGCACAAATGGCCGACCGCGACGTCGGCACCCGCTATGAGGCCAATCCGGTCGAGCGCGTCCGCGAGCTGATCGAGGCCAACCGCAACTACTTTCCGGAACTCGAGCAGGCCGCGGAGACTCTGCGCGACGAGCTGAACGTGCCGGCCGAAGAGCTTTATGCGGCGCTCGCGGCGCGGCTGCGTGAGAAGCATTCGATCCAGACCCGCATCATGCCGGTGGACGTGATGCGGGAGACGCTGAGGCGGTTCGACCGCCACCGCCGCCAGCTCCTGATCTCCGAGCTGGTCGATCCGCCCGGCCGCGCGTTCCAACTCGCCTTTCAGCTCGGCCTGGTGGAATGCGCGCAAGCCCTGGAGACCATCATCGCCCGCGCCGGCCCGCTGGACGATACACCGCGCCGCCTGTTCCGCATCACGCTCGGCAACTACTTTGCGGCCGCCGTGATGATGCCCTACCCGGCTTTCCTGGCTGCGGCGGAAGCATTGAACTACGACATCCATCTGCTGGCGCAGCGCTTCAATTCCGGCTTCGAGCAGGTCTGCCATCGGCTCACCACCCTGCAGCGGCCGAATGCGCGCGGCATCCCGTTCTTCCTGCTTCGTGTCGACAATGCCGGCAACGTCTCGAAGCGATTTTCATCGGGCACGTTCCCGTTCTCGAAATTCGGCGGCACATGTCCGTTGTGGAACGTGCACTCGACCTTCGATACGCCTGATCGCCTGCTGAAGCAGGTGATCGAGCTGTCCGACGGCACGCGCTATTTCTCGATCGCGCAGATGGTGCGCCGCCCCGTCGCGCCGCACCCGCTGCCGCAGCCGCGCTTCGCCATCGGCCTCGGCTGCGAGATCCGTCACGCCGCGCGCCTCGTCTACGCCGCCGGCATCGATCTGGAGAAAACGGAGGGCACGCCGATCGGCGTCAACTGCCGTCTCTGCGAACGGGAAAACTGCGCCCAGCGCGCCGAGCCGCCGATCACGCGCACGCTGATCCTGGACGAGACGACGCGGCGGGTGTCGAGCTTTGCATTCTCGAATGCGCGGGAGTTGTGAGGGGACGGCTGCGCGCTGAGTGGCAAGCGCACGCCATTCACTCCGCTGTCGTCCTGGACAAGCGAAGCGCAGATCCAGGACCCATTACCCCGGAAGCGAGTTTGGCGAAGATTCGTAACTACGATCTCGTGCCACAACGACTCGCTGGGGTAATGGGTCCTGGCTTTCGCCAGGACGACATCGGGGAAGCAGCAATCCGCCCAATCCCTACGCCAGCGTATGCACGATCACCGGCCCCGCGGCGGCGCGGGCGTCGCCTGCAAGCAGCGCGCCCAGATCCTTCTCGATCCAGGCGATCGCACGCCTGTTCGCCTCCTCCGCCTGCTCGAACTTGTCGAAGATCGAAATCGCCGTGACCGTGTCGTCGCCGGCATAGACGACGTAATAGGCGCGGAAGCCGTCGACGTCGCTGATGATCGGAACGGCGCCTTCCTTGATACGGCGCGCCAACTCTTCGGCGCTCCCGCTTTTCGCCTTGGCCTGACGGATGGCGGCATACATGGCATCCTCCCTTCCGGCTATCTGGTTTGAGGGCTTGGTGCCCGGACCGCATGCTACGCCGAAGCGCGCGGGCAATCCACGCTTGGTTAACCCGGCGCTAATTCAGTTCCGCGATCCGCAACGATCGATTAAGCACGCCTCAACATCGCTGCCTTAGTCTCGCCCCACTCACTTTTCGCAAACAACGGCGGCTTATTCTGCCGCGTGAAGTGACATCAGGGGGTTCATCATGCGCATTGCGTTGCTGCTGACCGCGACCATTGTCGGCGCGCTCTTTGCCAATTCGTCCCATGCCGGACCGCTTGATGCGTCCGCCGGCGCAGCGCAGGCGTTACCGCCGGGCTTCCAGAGCTACCGCGGCTACATGTTCGACCTGTCGGAGAATTCCGACCGCAAGGATGTCGACAAGCTCACCGAGAATGTGAAGAGCCAGATCGACGTGGTCGAGGCTGCCGGCCTCTCGCCGCGCGTGCTGCGCTTCTTCCGCACGGTCCCGATCATCGCCAGCGAGCTCGCCTGCCTCGACGAAGGCGCCGCGACCGCCTGCTACGGCCGGGTCACGCCTGACATCCAGCGCACCGCTCCCCGCACGCTGACGGTCTGGGACCCCAACAAGCAGCGCTGGAGCAATCCGAACGCCGTCGACCTCGCGGTCGATTCCGGCCTCGGCGTGATCATGCTGCGGCCGGACATGATGCGGTACGAAAAGGAAGCCGTGCTGCTGCACGAGCTGCTGCACGCTTACCACGCGCGGCTGTTGCCGGACGGCTACGCCAACAAGGGCGTGATCGGCTATTACGCCTACGCCAAGTCCAAGGATCTCCTGCCCAAGGAATCCTATGCGCTGAAGAATCACATGGAGTTCTTCGCGGTGACCGCCAGCATCTTCTTGGCCGGGAAGAGCGAATTCCACGACCCGAAGTCGCGCGAGGCGCTCAAGGAGAAGTTGCCGGACTATTACAAATATCTGGTCGGCGTGTTCGGCTTCGACCCCGATCCGGCAGCCTCGAGCGGCCCGGTCGCCTCGCTGAAGTAAGACAGAAAGCGCCAAACCAAGCCCGAGAGCCGCGCGCGCAGCGCGGCTCTTTTGTTTTGCTCACCGGAAGCTGCGGATGACGCGTGGCCGGGAATTGCCAAGGTGGGGCCTGATCTGCATAGTCCCGCCCGCATCGATATTGTTTTCGAAGAGGATAGAACAACATGGCGGACGCCGACCTGGATGTCGTGATCCGGCAACTGGCCAGACAGCTGCATACGGGCCTGATGTCCCGCGCCAAGGAGCGGCGGGATCGATTCAACGGCCTTGCGGCCAAGGCCAAGGGCAAGGAGACCGGCGACCGCTTCAAGATGATGGCCAAGGCCACCATGGAGCAGGCCATTGCGGCCGCCAAGCGCCTGCAGATGTCCGCCGACAACGTCGCCGACAGCTACGCGCGGTCGATGCGAATCGCCGCCAGCACGCCGGTCGCGGTGAAGGCGGAGAAGAAGGCGCCCAAGGACAAGCCGGTGAAGAAGGCCAAGAAAGCCAAAGCCAAGAAGGCGAAGTAGGCGCTCACCTTCTTCCTTCTCCCCTTGTGGGAGAAGGTGGCGCGAACCGCCGGATGAGGGGTTGTTTCCGCGAATTCAACTGCAGCAGGCTCACGCGCGGAGAGATACCCCTCACCCGTCTCGCCGCTTCGCGGCGAGCCACCCTCTCCCACAAGGGGAGAGGGTTACAGCGGCGCACGCAGCTCTAGATATCTCTATCTTCCTGGCGCGGCGAGCCGGGTCGGCTCGGCGCTCGCGAGTTCGGCGAGTTTTGCGCGCGCTGCATCGCGGGTGTGGGCATCCTTGCCGGCGGGCAGCGCCAGCGCGGCCTCGAAATCGGCGCGCGCTTCATTCGCCTGGCCACGGGCCAGGAAAGCGAGGCCGCGGTCGAGCCGAGGCTGCGCATCCGAGGGGTCGAGGCGGATCGCGGTGTTGTAGCTCAGGATCGCGCGATCGAGATCGCCGGCGGCCGCGAGCGCGAGACCGCGCTGGTGATAGGGCGCGGCGTGCCTGGGATCGTGCGCGATCGCCTCGTCGTAATCCTCGATCGCAAGTTCGAGATCGCCGTTCTGCCGGCGCGCCAGCGCCCGATCGCGATAGAGCGAGGCGCGGTTGGGATTGAGGTGGATGGCCTCGTCGAAATCCGCGATCGCCCGCTGCCAGTCGCCGTGGCGCAGCGCGATCCGTCCGCGCCCCTCATAGGCGAAAGCGATCAGCGAGCCGCGCAGCGGCGAGAAGCCGATCACCGCCGAGCAGATGTCGGGCTCGTCCTCGTCCCCGCAATTGACGACGGTGTGCGTGGACAGGCCGATCAGCACGCCGAGGGCGATCAACAATGGTACTGCAGCTTTGGTCATCTTCGACGGTGGCAGGCAGAGGGCCGGCCACGCATCCCCTTTCGCAGGAACTGTCACGGCAGGGTGTTAACACCGGCCGGGACCGTTCTGTGTGCGACAGGTCACAAAGCGAGCAAATTCGGGCCGCGTCCGCGTCAGCCCCAAGGCCCGCGTGAAGAAGAGCGGCCCCACGGGCTCCGGGGCGGATAGTTCTCATTCGCGCCGACCGACGGAGACGCCTGCGCACCGAGCTCGGCTGCGAGCTGCTGAAGCGCCGCGATGCGATTCTGCGTCGAAGGATGGGTGGCGAACAGATTGTCTACGCCGTGGCCCGACAGCGGATTGATGATGAACATGTGCGCAGTGGCAGGATTTCGCTCCGCCTCGACATTCGGGACCTGATGCGCAGCACCTTCGATCTTCACCAGCGCCGATGCCAGCCACATCGGCTGACCGGCGATGCGTGCGCCGAGATTGTCCGCGGCGTATTCACGCGTACGACTGATGGCCATCTGCACCAGCATGGCGCCGATCGGGGCAAGGATCATCATCAGGATCGAACCGACGATGCCCGGACCGTTGTTGTCGCGGTTGCCTCCGAAGAACATGCCGAACTGCGCCAGCATCGAGATCGCACCCGCAATGGTCGCGGTCACAGTCATCAGCAGCGTATCGTGGTGCTTGATATGGGCAAGCTCGTGCGCGATCACGCCGGCGAGCTCCTCGCGGCTGAGCTGGCGCATCAGCCCGGTGGTGACCGCAACCGCGGCATTTTCGGGATTGCGCCCGGTGGCAAATGCGTTGGGCTGCGGCTCGTCCATCAGGAACACACGCGGCATCGGCAAGCCGGCGCGGCCCGCAAGCTCGGCGACGAGCCCGACCAGCTCCGGCGCGCTGCTGCGGTCGACCTCATGGGCGCCATACATGGACAGCACCATCCGGTCGGAGTTCCAGTAGGTGAAGAGATTGGTCGCCGCGGCAATAACGAGCGCAATCATGGCGCCGCCGGCACCGCCGATCAGATAGCCGACGCCCATGAACAGGGCGGTGAGGCCTGCAAGCAGCATTGCGGTACGAAGATAGTTCATGGCCGTCTCCCGAGGCCGGCCGTGGCCGCTTGAGGGATTGCGGGCCGGCAAGCATGAGGTAGGGATGACCCCGGCCCGCCCGCAAGGTTTCCGGGTGCGTCGCGGAGCCGCGGCACTGGTTTGAAGTCAATCGTTCCATTAAGCTTGGCCAAGAATCCAAGCGTCTCCTCCCCTTGCGGAAACCTCATGCTCCAGACCCGATTTGCGATCGCGGCCGCCGCCCTGCTCACGCTCGCCCTTCCCGCTTCTGCCCAGTTCGCTCCGCCACCCGCAAAGCCGGCGGCCCCCAGGGCCAGCGCGCCCTCCCCGCGCGCGGCGTCGTGTCACAACGGAGCGAACTTCGATCGCTTCCTGGCCGACGTGAAACAGCAGGCCGTTGCCGCCGGCGTGTCGCAGCGGACGATCGCGGCGGCCTCGCCTTACCTCGTCTACGACCAGGGCATCGTCAATCGCGACCGCGGCCAGCGCGTGTTCGGCCAGCTCTTCACCGAATTTGCCGGCCGCATGGCCGCGCCCTATCGCATGCAGAACGGCCAGCAGCACATCAAGCAACATGCGGCCGCGTTCGCGCGCGCGGAAAAGGAATACGGCGTGCCGCCCGCGGTGATCGCCGCGTTCTGGGGACTGGAGAGCGATTTCGGCGTCAACATGGGCAATCTGCCGACGCTGAAATCGCTGGTGTCGCTGGCCTATGATTGCCGCCGCTCGGAGATGTTCGTGAACGAGACCATCGCCGCGCTGAAGATCATCGACCGCGGCGATTTGCATCCCGACGAGATGGTCGGCTCCTGGGCCGGCGAGCTCGGACAGACCCAGTTCCTGCCGGTGCATTACGTCAACTATGCCGTCGACTATGACGGCGACGGACGACGCGATCTCCTCCGCAGCGAGGACGACGTGATCGGCTCGACGGCGAACTACATCGCCAACGGGCTGAAGTGGCGGCGCGGTGAGCCCTGGCTGGAGGAGATCAAGGTGCCGCAGAACCTGCCGTGGGATCAGACCGACCTCACGGTGCGAGAGCCGCGCTCGAAATGGGCTCAGCTCGGCGTGACCTATCCCGACGGCCGGCCGCTGCCGAACGACAACCTCGCGGCCTCCGTGCTGCTGCCGATGGGACGCTTCGGCCCGGCCTTCATGGCGTACCCGAATTTCGCCGCCTACACCGAGTGGAATAACTCGCTGATCTATTCGACCACCGCTGGTTATCTCGCCACCCGCATCGCGGGCGCGGCTCCGATGCGAAAGCCGTCCACACCGGTCGCGCAGCTGCCGTTCAACGAGCTCAAGCAATTGCAGCAGCTTCTGGTCCAGGCCGGCTTCAATGTCGGTAAGGTCGACGGCGTGCTGGGCCAGCAGAGCCGCGCCGCCGTCAAGGCGATGCAGATCAAATACGGTCTGCCCGCCGATTCCTGGCCCACCGCCGAGCTTTTGGCCCGGATGCGCGGTGGTACGGCGCAGGCGCAGCCTGCGGCGACGATCCGCTAAGCACCAGGATCGTTGTCATGCCCCGCGAAAGCGGGGCATCCAGTACGCCGCGGCCTATCGATTCAATTCCAGCTGCCTCGGATTACTGGATCGCCCGGTCAAGCCGGGCGATGACACCGAGGGTATGACGCCGATAGCGCCACAGCCCCGGTAGAATTTTCGCACTGCACAAGCGGCTTTTGCGATTGTATTTTTCCATGAGGTTCCCATGTGAGTGGCTCAGGTTTCTCCTGAGATTTCCCACCACAGAGCGAGCATCACATGTCTTTCCACGACGCCGTCGTTCCTGCCTATTTGCAGATGCTGAACAGCCTGACCGGCCTGCTCACGAAAGCCGAGGCGCATTGTGCGGCCAAGAAGGTCGACCCGAGCGTCCTGCTGGGGTCCCGCCTGTTTCCGGACATGCTGCCGCTGTCGAAGCAGATCCAGCTGGTCAGCGATTTCGCAGCCAAAGGCTGCGCCCGGCTGACCCATAGCGAAGTGCCCTCCACACCGGACACCGAGACCAGCTTTGCGGAGTTGAAGCAGCGCCTGGCGAAGACCATCGACTATGTGAAATCGTTCAAGCCGGCGCAGTTCGAGGGCGCCGACACCAGGGACGTCACCTTCCCGGCCGGTCCCGACAAGTCCATCACCATGAAGGGCCAGCAATTCCTGAGCGCGTTCTCGCTGCCGAACTTCTATTTCCACGCCGCGACTGCCCACGGCCTTCTGCGCCACGCCGGCGTCGAGATTGGCAAGCGCGATTTCCTCGGCGCGAACTAAAACGCGATTATTCAGGCGGCCGCGGCGGGAGATCGAATCTGCTGCCGCGGCCGAAATTGCACATGATTTATGCTGCGCGGCTCCAATGCGCATCTCGCCTGCAGTTTCTGTATGGCTCCTCCCTTGCGTTGATTGCCGCGATGCACAAATGTTCCGGACCACTCATCGCCTGGAAGCATTCTCATGAGCCGTTCGACCAAATCGTTTGAGACCTACAAGCTCGGCCCGATCACGCTGGCCAACCGCTTGGTGATGGCGCCGCTGACGCGCAACCGCGCCGTTCCCGGCACCTTCGTACCGAGCCCGCTCGCGGCGGACTATTACGGCCAGCGTGCTTCCGCGGGCCTTCTGATCACCGAAGCGAGCCAGGTCTCGCAGCAGGGCCAAGGCTACCAGGACACCCCCGGCATCTACTCCAAGGAGCAGGTTGCCGGCTGGCGCAAGGTCACCGATCAGGTGCATCAGCGCGGCGGCAAGATCTTCATCCAGCTCTGGCATGTCGGTCGCATCTCGCATGTCGACCTTCAAGCCAATGGCGCAGCCCCGGTGGCGCCGAGCGCGATCCGCGCCAAGGGCAAGACCTTCGTCAACGGCGGCTTCGCCGATGTTTCCGAGCCCCGTGCGCTCGAGCTCTCCGAAATTCCAGGGATTATCGACGATTTCAAGCGCGCCACGAAGAATGCGCTCGAAGCCGGCTTCGACGGCGTCGAGATCCATGGCGCCAACGGCTATCTGCTCGAGCAGTTCGCCAAGGACGGCACCAACAAGCGTACCGACGCCTATGGCGGCTCCGTCGAGAACCGGGCGCGGCTGATGCTGGAAGTCTCCAGGGCCGTCGTGGCGGAGGCCGGCGCCGACCGCACCGGCATCCGCATCTCGCCGGTGACGCCGGCCAACGACATCTCGGATTCGAACCCGCAAGCCCTTTACGACCATATCGTCGACGGGCTCGCCGCGCTGAAGCTGGTCTATCTTCATGTCGTCGAAGGCGCGACCGGCGGTCCGCGCGACATCGCGCCGTTCGACTATGCGGGCCTGCGCAAGCGCTTCCCCGGCGCCTACATCGCCAACAACGGCTATGATTTCGACCTCGCCACCAAGGTGCTGGACGCGAACGCGGCCGATCTCATCGCCTTCGGCAAGCCTTTCATCTCCAACCCCGATCTGGTCGAGCGGCTGAAGCAGGGCGCGACGCTGAACGATTGGGACAAGAACACGTTCTACGGCGGCGGCGCGAAGGGATACACCGACTATCCGACGCTGGCGGCTGAGCCGGCGGAGTAAGGCGGGCACAGCTGTCATGCCCGCGAAGGCGGGCATCCAGTACGCCGCGGCTTCTCGATTCAAGCCACGACCGCCTCTGGAATACTGGATCGTCCGCCTTCGCGGACGATGACAGCGGAGGATAATCGAGAGAGTACGACGTCACGCAAAACAAGAAAAAGGCCGGGATTGCTCCCGGCCTTTCGTCGTTATGAGACGTGCCTTACTGCAGCGAAGCGCGCTTCGGGGGCTGGGCCGGCCACGACTTGATCAGGGTGTCGTAGTCGACCGTTTCGCCCTTCGGCTTCTCGTTGGCGAGCTTGCGCTGGGGAGCAATCGTTCCGTCCTTCTGGGCCTTGGCGAACCAGTACTCGGCCGTCTCCTTCTTGTGCAGCTTCGGACCGCAGGCCCCCTGCACGCCGGACTTCTCCAGGCGCTCCATCACGGAGTCCTGAGCAGCGGCGAGCGAGTCCATCGCGGCTTGCGGCGTCTTCGCACCGGACGACGCATCGCCGATGTTCTGCCACCACAGCTGCGCCAGCTTCGGATAGTCGGGCACGTTGTTGCCGGTCGGGGTCCACTGCACGCGCGCGGGCGAGCGGTAGAACTCGATCAGGCCGCCGAGCTTCGGCGCACGCTCCGTGAACGACTTGTCCCAGATGTCGGATTCCCGAATGAACGTGAGGCCGACATGGCTCTTCTTCAGCGACACCGTCTTGGAGACGATGAACTGAAGATAGAGCCAGGCCGCCTTGCGGCGATCCGCCGGGGTCGACTTCAGCAGCGTCACGGAGCCGGCGTCCTGGTAGCCGAGCTTCATGCCTTCCTTCCAGTACGAACCGTGCGGCGACGGAGCCATACGCCACTTCGGCGTACCGTCCGCGTTCATCACCGCGATGCCCGGCTTCACCATGTCGGCGGTGAAGGCGGTGTACCAGAACATCTGCTGGGCGATGTTGCCCTGCGCCGGCACCGGACCCGACTCGGAGAAGGTCATGCCCTGAGCCTGCGGCGGAGCATACTTCTTCATCCACTCCAGGTACTTGGTGATCGAGTAGACCGCGGCCGGGCCGTTGGTGTCGCCGCCACGTTCGACCGAGGAGCCGACCGGACGGCAACCTTCCATGCGGATGCCCCATTCGTCCACCGGCAGACCGTTCGGAATGCCCTTGTCGCCGTTACCGGCCATCGACAGCCAGGCGTCGGTGAAACGCCAGCCGAGCGACGGGTCCTTCTTGCCATAGTCCATATGGCCGTAGACCTTGACGCCGTTGATCTCCTTGATGTCGTTGGTGAAGAACTCGGCGATGTCTTCATAGGCCGACCAGTTCACGGGCACGCCGAGCTCGTAGCCGTACTTGGCTTTGAACTTGGCCTTGTAGTCGGGGTTGGTGAACCAGTCGTAGCGGAACCAGTAGAGGTTCGCGAACTGCTGGTCGGGCAGCTGATAGAGCTTGCCGTCCGGCGCCGTGCCGAACGACTTGCCGATGAAGTCGTTGACGTCGAGCATGGGGTCGGTGACGTCCTTGCCCTCGCCGGTCATGTAGTCCGACAGCGCGATGGTCTGGCCGTAGCGGAAGTGCGTGCCGATCAGGTCGGAATCGTTGATCCAGCCGTCGTACACGTTCTTGCCGGATTGCATCTGGGTCTGCAGCTTCTCGACGACGTCACCTTCCTGGATGATGTCGTGCTTGAGCTTGATGCCGGTGAGCTCGGAGAACGCCTTGGCCAGCGTCTGCGACTCGTATTCATGGGTCGTGATGGTTTCGGAGACCACGTTGATCTCCATGCCCTTGAAGGGCTCGGCGGCCTTGGCGAACCACTCCAGCTCCTTCTTTTGGTCTTCCTTCGACAGCGTCGAGGGTTGGAATTCCGCGATCCACTTCTGGATCGCGGCGTCGTCGGCGGCGCGCACCGGCGCCGAGACGGCCAACGACACCGCGACCATGGCGGCGACGCTGGACATCGTCAGAAAGCTATTCTTGGTCAATGGACGTTCCCTTCTCCTAAACTGCCGCATGTTGTTCCTCCGTTGCAGCGACAAACTTTTTACAGGCCCGGGTTGGTCCCGGATCTGGCCGTTCCTTCGCGGGCTAGACCGTGCGGAAAATGAGTACGGCCGTGGCCAGCGAAATTCCTGATGCGATCCAAAGGCGCGAAATTTCAAGTCCGTCCTCGCCGATCGGCAGCGTGGCGAGGGCGTCGGTGCCGGCGAAAGCGATCCAAAGCAAATGGATGACCGCTGCCGTGATCAGGGAGATGAACAGGCGGTCGCCGCGCGTGGTCGGGATGCGCAGCACGCCGACGCGTTCGGCTTCGGGATAGGCCACCCCGAGCCAGGTCATCACGGCCAGCGTGCAGGCGAGCGCGACAAAGAAGATCGCCGTCGGCGGCGTCCAGGCCATCCATGCAATAGATTCCATGCTCTTACTCCTTGCGCATGATCTGGTCCGAAAACCGGTTTCCACTTTTCGGGATCATGCGCGCCTCCCTACACCCGACCGAGCGCGAAACCGCTCGCGATATAATTGCGGACGAACCAGATCACGAGCGCGCCCGGGATGATGGTCAGCACGCCGGCCGCAGCCAGCAGGCCCCAGTCCATGCCCGCGGCCGACACCGTGCGCGTCATGATCGCCGCGATCGGCTTGGCCTGCACCGAGGTCAGCGTGCGCGCGAGCAGCAGCTCGACCCAGGAGAACATGAAGCAGAAGAAGGCGGCGACGCCGATGCCGCTCGCGATCAGCGGCACCAGGATCTTGATGAAGAAGCGCGGGAAGGAATAGCCGTCGAGGAAGGCGGTCTCGTCGATCTCGCGCGGCACGCCGGAGACGAAGCCTTCCAGGATCCACACCGCCAGCGGGACGTTGAAGATGCAGTGCGCCAGCGCGACCGCCCAAGGCGTATCGAACAGCCCGATCGCCGAATAGAGATTGAAGAACGGCAGGGCATAGACCGCGGCCGGCGCCATGCGGTTCGACAGCAGCCAGAAGAACAGATGCTTGTCGCCGAGGAAACGGTAGCGCGAGAACGCGTAGGCCGCCGGCAGCGCCACCGAGAT
The DNA here is from genome assembly GCF_055807355.1 of Bradyrhizobium sp. Ken01. Classification (NCBI taxonomy): domain Bacteria; kingdom Pseudomonadati; phylum Pseudomonadota; class Alphaproteobacteria; order Hyphomicrobiales; family Nitrobacteraceae; genus Bradyrhizobium; species Bradyrhizobium sp. Ken01. Next base: position 49,567 of record NZ_JBVVPC010000007.1, on the reverse strand, counting down.
CGAGATGATGGTGTTGAGGACGACATATTCCAGCGAGTTGATGTAGCCGGAATACCAGCTCTCGTCGGTGAAGATGCGCTTGTAGTGCTGGAGCGTCGGGGCGTGCGGCCACAGCGTCATCGTCGAGACGATCTCGGCATTGGTCTTGAAGCTCATGTTGACGAGCCAGTAGATCGGCAACAGCAGGAAGATCAAGAACAGCGCCATGATGAGGCGACGGCCGGGGATCGAGTGCATCACGCGGCTCCTTCCTGCGGCTTCCGCTCGGCGCCGGCATTGGTCATGACGGTGTAGAAGATCCAGCAGACGATCAGGATGATGAGGTTGTAGACCAGCGACAGTGCGGCGGCCTTGCCGAGGTCGAACTGGCCCAGCGCGATCTTGACCAGTTCGATCGACACGAAGGTCGTCGAATTGCCGGGCCCGCCACCCGTCACCACGAACGGCTCGGTGTAGATCATGAAACTGTCCATGAAGCGCAGCAGCACCGCGATCAGCAGCACGCGGTTCATCTTCGGCAGCTGGATCGCCTTGAACACCGCCCAGCGCGAGGCGCCATCGATCTGCGCCGCCTGGTAATAGGCTTCGGGAATGGACTTCAGGCCGGCGTAGCAGAGCAGCGCGACCAGGCTGGTCCAGTGCCAGACGTCCATCACGATGACAGTGACCCAGGCGTCGATGTCGTTGGAGACGTAATTGTAGTCGATGCCGATGGCATTGAGGACATAGCCGAGCAGGCCGATGTCGGGGCGGCCAAAGATCTGCCAGATCGTGCCGACCACATTCCATGGGATCAGCAGCGGCAACGCGAGGATGACGAGGCATGCCGCGACCGTCCAGCCCTGGCGCGGCATCGACAGCGCAACGACGATGCCGAGCGGCACCTCGATTGCGAGGATCACCAGCGAGAAGAACAGATTGCGGCCGAGCGAGGCCAGGAAGCGGCCGCCGAGATCAGTCGAGGGATCGAGCAATTCCTTGAACCAGCCGACACCGTTCCAGAAGAACTGGTTGTTGCCGAAGGTGTCCTGCATCGAATAGTTCACCACCGTCATCAGCGGCAGCACTGCCGAGAAGGCGACGACCAGGAACACCGGCAGCACCAGGAACCAGGCTTTTTGGTTGACGGTCTTGTCCATCAGGCGGCTCCCTCCACCAGAAGGCTGTCGGCATAGACGTGGACGTGCGACGGGTCGAATTTCAGGCCGGCCGTGCCGTCCGGGCTCGTGAAGCCGGCCGGTGCACGGGCCGCGAGTTTTGCGTCGCCGAGCCGCGCACGCGCGAAGCGGATGCGGCCGAGGTCGTCGACGCGTTCGATCTTCGCACTGAGCAGGCCGGGCGCAGGCGCAACGGCCTCGACGAATTCCGGACGGACGCCGATCTCGATCTTCGCGCCATCAGGCAGCTTGTCGTAGCTGCGGTTGAGCGCGATCACATGACCGCCGATCCTGGCCTCGCGGCCCCTCACCTCGGCCGGAAGAATGTTCATGCCGGGCGAGCCGATGAAATAGCCGACAAAGGTATGCGCCGGCTTGTCGAACAGCTCGGCCGGCGTGCCGCTCTGCACCACCCGGCCGTCATGCATGACCACCACAGTGTCGGCGAAGGTCAGCGCCTCGGTCTGGTCGTGGGTGACGTAGATCATCGTCAGGTCGAGCTCGCGATGCAACGCCTTCAGCTTGGAGCGGAGCTGCCATTTCAGCTCGGGGTCGATCACGGTGAGCGGCTCGTCGAACAGCACGGCGGCGACATCGGAGCGTACCAGGCCCCGGCCGAGCGAGATCTTCTGCTTGGCATCGGCCGTGAGCCGCGTCGCCTTGCGGTTCAGATAGGGCTCGAGGTCGAGCAGGCGGCCGATCTCGGCGACGCGCTTGTCGATCTCGGCCTTCGGCACGCCGCGATTCTTCAGAGGGAACGCCAAATTCTGCCCCACCGTCATGGTGTCGTAGATCACCGGAAACTGGAACACCTGGGCGATGTTGCGCTTCTGGGTTGACAGCGGTGTGATGTCCTCGCCGTCGAACAGGATTTTCCCGCGCGACGGCGTGATGATGCCCGAGATGACGTTGAGCAGCGTGGTCTTGCCGCAGCCGGACGGCCCGAGCAGCGCGTAGGCGCCGCCCTGCCGCCAGGTCATGGTGACAGGCTTGAGAGAAAAGCTGTCCTGCGGCGCATCATTGCCGCCGTAGGAGTGCGCGAGATCGACGAGGTCAATGCGGGCCATGTCGCATCTCCTCAGATACTGCCAGGAGCGGCGACCAAACGGTCTGCCGCATCGAAAACGAAGACGTCGTTGGGATCGAGCACGGCATCGAGCGTCTGGCCGGGCTCGAACTCGTGCACGCCGTGCAGCACCGCCACCCAGTTCGATCCGTCGCGGGTCAAATGCACGAAACTCTCCGAACCGGTGATCTCGGTCACCGTTACCGTGGCGTGGAAGGCGTGGCGGTCGGTCTCGCCATTGGCGAGCGCGAGCTGGTGCGCGCGGAAACCGACGCGATAGGCGCCGTCGGCGAGAGACGAATAGAGACCGGATGCCGGCGCGGCAATGCCTCCGGCATATTGCACGGAGCCGTTCTTTTTCTCGACGCCGACGAGATTGAGCGGCGGATCGGAGAACACCTGGGCGACCCGCAAGGTCTGCGGCCGCCTGTAAACGCTCGGCGTCTCACCGATCTGGAGCGCCTTTCCCTCCCACATGCACACCGTGTTGCCGCCGAGCAGCAGCGCCTCGGTCGGCTCGGTCGTGGCATAGACGAAGATCGCGCCGGACGCCTCGAAGATGCGCGGCAGCTCGGTGCGCAGCTCCTCGCGCAGCTTGTAGTCGAGATTGGCGAGCGGCTCGTCGAGCAGCACGAGGTCGGCGCCCTTGACCAGCGCGCGAGCCATCGCAGTTCGCTGCTGCTGGCCGCCGGAAAGCTGGAGCGGCGTGCGCTTCAGGAACGGCTCGAGCCGGAGCAGCCGGGCGGCTTCCGCAACGCGCGCCTCGATCTCGGCGCGAGGCTTGCCCTGCACGCGCAAGGGCGAGGCGATGTTCTCGTAGACCGACAGAGAGGGGTAGTTGATGAACTGCTGATAGACCATGGCGACCGAGCGCTGGCGCACGTCGACACCGGTAACGTCCTTGCCATTGACCAGCAGCTTGCCCGATGTCGGCTTGTCGAGGCCCGCGAGCAGCCGCATGATCGAGGTCTTGCCCGACAGCGTCGGTCCGAGCAGCACGTTGAGCGTGCCGCTCTCGAGCGTCAGCGAGACGTCGCGGATGTGCTCGATACCGTCGACGGTCCGGGTCACGTGATCGAGGGTCACGGTCATGAGCGTCCTCCGGCTTCCAGCAGGGGACTTTGCTGCACGGCGTGGGTCCTGATCCAGTCGTCAAGCGCCGCGATCTCGTCGACACTTAGTCGCAGGCCGAGCTTGGAACGGCGCCAGACGACGTCGTCGGCGGTGACGGCCCATTCGTTGGCCATGAGATAGCGGACTTCGCGCTCGCTCAGCGTCGCACCGAAGGCCTGGCCGAGATCGGCCGCCGATTTCGCATCCCCAAGCAGCTTGATTGCTCTCGTGCCATAGGCGCGCGCAAGGCGCCGCGCATGCTCGTGGCTGAGGAAGGGATAACCGCGCTGAAGCTCGGCGATCAGGCCGTCGACATCGGACACGCCCATGTCGCCGCCGGGCAGCGGCCATTTGCCGGTCCAGCCTTCGCGCGCTTTCGCACTGCGAAGATAGGGCGCGAGCCGTTCCAGCGCCTCCTCGGCGAGACGGCGGTAGGTCGTGATCTTGCCGCCATAGATCGACAGCAGCGGCACGCCGCCGGGCGTGTCGAGTTCGAACACATAGTCGCGCGTCGCGGCCTTGGCTTCGCTGGCGCCGTCGTCATAGAGCGGACGCACGCCGGAATAGGTCCAGACCACGTCATCGGGCGTGACAGGCTTGGCCAGATATTCGCTTGCCGCCGTGCAGAGATACTGGATCTCCTCGGCCGTCGCCTTCACCTTGGCGGGATCGCCGTCATAGTCGCGGTCGGTGGTGCCGATCAGCGTAAAATCGTCCTGATAGGGAATGACGAAGATGATGCGGCCGTCGGCATTCTGGAACATGTAGGCGCGGTCGTGGTCGTAGAGTTTTTTCACCACGATGTGCGAGCCTTGTACCAGGCGCACCTTGGCCTTGGCATTGACGCCGGCGCCGCGGCCAAGCACATCCTCGACCCAGGGACCGCCGGCATTGACGAGCGCACGGGCCTGGATCGACGAGCGCGCGCCGGTCAGCGTGTCGATCATGCCAACGGTCCAGATGCCGTCGGTCTGTTTTATATCGGTTGCGCGGGTCCGGGTGCGGATCTCGGCGCCTTTGTCGGCGGCATCGCGCGCGTTGAGCACGACGAGACGGGCGTCGTCGACGAAGCAGTCGGAATATTCGAACGCGCGACCGTAGCGGTTGGGGATCAGCGGGCGGCCAACCTCGTCACGCCCAAGGTCGACTGAGCGCGTCGCCGGCAACAGATGACGGCCGCCAATGTGGTCATAGAGGAAGAGGCCGAGGCGCAGCAGCCAGGCCGGCCGCAGGCCCGCATGGTGCGGCAAGACGAAACGCAGGGGACGAATGATGTGGGGCGCGATGCCCCAGAGAATCTCGCGCTCGATCAGCGCCTCGCGGACCAGCCGGAACTCGTAATATTCGAGATAGCGCAGGCCGCCATGCACCAGCTTGGTCGACCAGGACGACGTCCCGCTCGCCAGATCGTTCATTTCGCACAGGAAAACCGTGTTGCCGCGGCCTACCGCGTCGCGCGCGATGCCGCAGCCGTTAACACCGCCTCCAATGATGGCGAGGTCGAAAATTCGCTCCAACAGACGCATCCCCCGGCGACCGCCCGTTCAATCGAGCGGTTACTTTCGTTTTTGATTAGATCACACCAGAAAACGAAAGCAAGATGAAAGAGAGGCGAAAGGAAGTGAAAGCGGAACTTATAAGTGGGCAAAGGGGTGCGAAAATGGGCAGTCCAGGAGAGGATCGGAGCAGCATTTTTGCTCTTGAATAGTCGTCGAGGACCATTATTAGTTACTGTAGTCATATTGGTCTTTATCTGCATGACAGAACACAGCACTGCACCAGACTCACCAGCGACCGACTCATGGACGCTTGCCAACGCCAAGGCCCGGCTCTCCGAGGTGATCGACCGTGCCCAGGCCGGCCCGCAAATCATCACCCGACACGGCAAGCCAAATGCGGTGATCGTTTCCGCCGAGGAATGGGCGCGCAAGACGGCGCGCAAAGGTACCCTAGCCGAATTCCTGCTGGCTTCGCCGCTGCGTAGCGCCGATCTCGAGCTTGTACGCGTGCACGACGCGCCGCACGACGAGACGCCGTGAATCTGCTGCTCGACACCAACGTGTTGTCGGAGGTCCAGAGGCCGGCCCCTTCGCCGAAAGTCTTGTCATGGCTTGATACGATCGACGAGGATCGTGCGTTCATCAGCGTGGCATCGATCGCCGAGCTTCGCCGCGGCATCGCATTGCTGGAGGATGGCCGTCGGCGCGCAGCACTGGCCGCCTGGCTTGCCCACGATCTGCCGGAGCGTTTTGCCGGGCGCACCCTGGCGATCGACCACGCGGTGGCGGAACGCTGGGGTGACCTGATGGCTCAGAGCCGCAGAAGCGGCGTCGCATTGTCTGTCATGGACGGCTTCTTTGCCGCGACCGCGCTGGCAAACGACCTCATGCTCGTCACGCGCAATGTGAAGGATTTCGCGGTATTCGGCGTCCCGCTACTCAATCCATGGGAAGCCACATGAAATTTAGCGCAGCCGCACCACCGGCGCGGCCTCGGGCGCTTCTTGTGCCTCGCCTTGGGCATCATCGACGTCCGCCCCCTTCGGCATCGCCGCCATCACCTCGATGCCCTTGCCGTGGCAGATGGTGGCGAGGCGCTCGGGCAATTCCTGGTCGGTGACGAAGGTCTGGATCTGGCTGATATGGGCGATGCGCACCGGCGCGCTGCGCCGGAGTTTTGTGGAATCGGCGACCAGCATGACGCTGCGGGCATTGGCGATGATGGCCTGCGCCACCTGCACCTCGCGATAGTCGAAGTCGAGCAGCGCGCCCTCCTCGTCGATCGCGGACGCGCCGATGATGGCGTAGTCGACCTTGAACTGGCCGATCAGCTGCGTCGCGGTCGAGCCGACCACCGCACCGTCGGCGCGTCGTACCGTGCCGCCGGCGACCACCACCTCGATGCGAGGATGGCGGTACAGCAGCATGGCGACGTTCAGATTGTTGGTGATGACGAGGAGGTCCTCGTGCGAGGTCAGCGCGCTCGCCACCTCCTCGGTCGTGGTGCCGATGTTGATGAAGAGCGAGCAGCCGTTCGGGATCAGCGAGGCGGCGGCAGCTCCAATCGCCTTCTTCTCGTCGGCGGCGACGAAGCGCCGCGCCTCGTAGGCGAGATTTTCCACGCCGGAAGCAATGATCGCGCCGCCATGGATGCGGGTCAGCGATCTCCGCTCGCAGAGATCGTTGAGATCCTTGCGGATGGTCTGCGCCGAGACCTCGAATCGGCGCGCCAGCTCCTCGACCATGACGCGGCCCGAAGCGCGCGCGATGTTGAGGATTTCGGCTTGGCGATGGGTCAGTCCGGTCACGGCGATGGCCTCAAGTCAGGAAGCCGCATGGTGCGGCGGTTCGCGCGTTCGGTCAATGTGCGTGCCGATCACGGTTAACGGACGAAGGTCCTCACCACGCCATCGCGTCCGCAAGGCGCGCGAGCAGGTCTGGATCGTCGAAGGCGCTGGCGGAAGCGATAGCCCCGGCTGCGACCAGATCAGCATGGCTGAGGCTGGTCCGGATGCCGATGGTCGGAATGCCGGCCGCCGCGGCCGACTGCACGCCTGTGCGGGAGTCCTCGAACGCGATTGAGGCCATCGCGCTGGCGCCGGCAAAGCGCAACCCTTCCTGATAAGGCAGCGGATGCGGCTTGCCGTGCAACAGCTCGGCACCGATCACGAGCGCCTTGAAGCGGTGCGTGATGCCGAGGCCGGACAGCAGCAGCTCCGCATTGAGCCGCGGGGCGTTGGTCACGGCGACCATGGGAATACCGGCCGCATCCGCCCTGTCGAGCAGCGCCATCAGGCCCGGCAGCGGCTCGATCTGCCCGGCGACGAGTTCGCGGAAGACTTCCTCCTTCTCATCGAGGATCAAGGCACGCCGTTCCGGCGCCTCGTCGGGCAGAAAGCGCTCGCCGATCGATACATTCGCGAAGCCTTGCAGCTCCCTGGAGAAGCGCGCGTGATCGAAGACATGGCCGCGAGGACCGAGCACCTGATTGAAGGCCTTCAGGTGCAGCGGATCGGTGTTGGCGAGCGTACCGTCGATGTCGAACAGCAACGCCCTGCCGATAGCCTCGATCATGTCCGTACTTTCCCGAATATATGACGCATCAATACGAAAGCCGTATCAATACAGCGCCAATCGCGCAATGACGCACGTGCATGACCACCACGCGACACTCGACAAAGTCGCGCGCGGCTGCAACACTCCATGCAAGATCAAAAAGGAGGAAACGATGACGATCAACCGACGCGATCTGGCTCTCTCGACTCTTGCAGTCCCAGCTCTTGCCGTCTCCACTCTTGCCGTCTCCACTCTTGCCGTCTCAGCGCTCGCAACACCGGTGCTGGCGGCCTCGGCGGACGAGGAAGCCGTGGCGAAGAAGGTCGAGGCGTTCCGTCTCGCCCAGATCGCGGCCGATCCCAAGGCGCTCGGCGCGCTCTGCGCCGACGAGGTGAGCTACAGCCATTCCAGCGGCAAGGTCGAGGACAAGGCGACCTTCGTCGCCAACGCCACCGACGGCAAATCCAAATTCCTGTCCATCGAATACAAGGACCCGACCATCAAGGTCGTCGGCCCCGCTGCGATCGTGCGTTTCCACTGGGTGGCAGAACAGGAGATGGCGGCCGATGGGAAGAAAGTGCCGACCAACCTTCATATCCTGATGAACTGGCAGAAGCAGGGCGACGACTGGAAGCTGCTCTCGCGGGCGGCGACGAAGTTGTGAACAACGGCTGTTCCCCTCTCCCCACGCGGAGAGGGTGGCTTCGCGAAGCGAACTCAGGTGAGGTTTCTCTCCGAGAATGAATCTCTCGCAGTGGAATTTGCGCAGACGACCCCTCATCCGGCGCTACGCGCCACCTTCTCCCACAAGGGGAGAAGGGAAGAAGAGTTCGCGGCAAAAGATTCCTACCTCTCGCGCTACGCGCGGCCCGGAATGACCAGCGGGAGGACTACGCCGCTTCCTTCACATCACCGTTAACCAGCTTGCGCGCGGCGCGCTCGGCTTCGCGGGCGTTGCGGAAGAGCTGGCCTTCGAGTCGGTTGAATTGGTGGGACGATGCGAAGAAGCAGTAGCCGCCCTGGCCACGAACAACGATTCCCGCAGCCTCTGAATTAACTTCGATGATGTAGCTGTCCGGCATGGCCCGTAGATTCCTCAGTGCGGGCAAATAACCGGATCGCGGCCCGAAAGTTCCTCGGGCAAATCAGCCGGTTTCCACCCCGAATCGACAGGCAATTGGGTACGCCGGGACCTCATCCGTTTTATGACTGGTTCTTGGCAAAGCCGCGACGCCGTGTCTCAGTCGCGCCGCGTTTGGTGGCCCCGCATACACCGAATGATGAGGCGCAACGCCGCGCGCGATTACGTCGCGATCGCGGTGTCGGTCGGGCGAACCGGCTGCGGGCGGCCGTGCTCGTCGATCGACACGTAGGTGAAGTTGCCGTCGGTGACGAGGAACGGTTGCTGCTCGCCGCGGCGCAGCGCCCACGCTTCCAGATGCACGGTGATGGACGTGCGCCCGACGCGAACAAGGTGGGCGTGGACCGAAACGAGATCGCCGACATAGACGGCCTTGCGGAAATTCATCGCCTCGATGGCGACGGTCACGGTGCGCGACTTTGCGACCTTTGACGCAAACACGCCGCCGCCGACGTCCATCTGGCTGAGCAGCCAGCCGCCGAAGATGTCGCCGTTTGCGTTGGTGTCGGCAGGCATTGCCAGCGTGCGAATGCAGAGATCGCCGCCCGGCCCGGCATCGGCTTGTTCGTTCATGCCGCTCTCACTTGAAGATTGCTCATTTGAAGATTGCCCACTTGAAAACATCTCACTTGAAATTGTCCCAGCCCGGATCCGGCGCAAAGCGCTCGCCGAATCTTCCAGCCAGCGCGCGCAGCGTAGATGCGACATGATCCACACCACGCGTGCGCGCATAGTTCAACGGGCCGCCACGGAACGGTGCATAACCGGTGCCGAAGATCATGGCGCCGTCGACCATGTCGGCATCATCGACGATACCTTCGCGAAGCGCGGCGACGCAGACATTGGACATCGGCAGCACCAGGCGGTCGATCATCTGGTCGGTGACGCGCGGACCGGTCTCGGGCAACGGCGCCTTTTCGGCCTTGCCGTCGCGCCAGACGTAAAAGCCCTTGCCGGTCTTGCGGCCGAGCTCGCCCTTGGCGACCTTCTCGCGCAGCCAGGCCGGCGTTGGCGGCAGCAGATCGCCGAACTTGCTGCGCAGCATGTCGCCGACGTCGAGACATATGTCGAGCCCGACCTGGTCGGCCAGTTCGATCGGCCCCATCGGCATGCCGAACTGCTCCGCGGCCGCGTCAATCAGGCGCTGGTCGATCTTCTCGTCCAGCATCACCATCGCTTCCAGCATGTAGGGCGTCAGCGCGCGGTTGACGAGGAAGCCCGGCGAGCTCTTCACCGACAACGGCAGCCGATCGATCGCGCCAACGAAAGCGAGCGCCTCCTTCAGCGCCTGCGTATCGTTGCCGTCATGGCTGACGACTTCGACCAGCTGCAACCGCGACACCGGGTTGAAGAAGTGCAAGCCGACCAGCCGCTCCGGACGCGCCAGCGTGGTGCGCAAATCATGCAGCGGAATGCTCGACGTGTTGGTCGCGAGAATCGCGCCCTCCTTCATCCGCGGCTCGATACCGGCATAGACCTTCTGCTTGAGCTCGAGCTTCTCCGGGACCGCCTCGATGATGAGATCGGCATTGCGGACGCCCTCCCCGTCCATGTCGGGGATCAGGCGATCGAGCGCGTCGCGCACCTCGATCGGCTTGCGGATGATCTTGCCGTAGAGCTCGGCGGCGCGCTTGACCGCGCCTGCGATCGGTTCCGCCTTCATGTCGGCGAGCGAGACGCGCAGCCCCTGCCCCGCGCACCAGGCCGCGATGTCGCCGCCCATGGCACCGGCGCCGATGACGTGGACATGCTTGATCGCGTTGCCGGAACCTGCCGCCTTCTTCATCTGCTCGCGTAGGAAGAACACGCGGATCAAATTCTGCGCGGTCGGCGTCACCATAAGCTTGGCGAACGAGGCCTGCTCCGCCCTGAGCATCGCGGCCTTGCTGCCGCCATGGGTCTCCCAGAGATCTATCAGCGCGTAAGGCGCAGGATAATGCTCGCGGGACGCGGCCTTCGCCGCCTCCGATCGCATTCGTTTGGCCAGCAACCCGCGCACCGGGCCGAAATTCGCCGCACGCGTCAGAAAGCCCGGCCGCGCCCGCTTGAGGCGGCCGAACAGCGCGTCCTTCACCGCGTTGCGAACGTGGCGCTCCTGCGTCACGGTGTCGACGAGGCCGAGCGATTTGGCGCGGCGGGCATCGATGGTGCGGCCGGTCAGCATCAGGGCCATCGACTGGGTCGGATTGACCAGCGCTGTGAAACGCGCGGTGCCGCCGAGCCCAGGGTGCAGGCCCAGCATCACCTCGGGGAAGCCGAAGCGCGCGCCGTCGATGGCGATGCGCGATTGGCAGGCGAGCGCGACTTCGAGCCCGCCGCCGAGGCAGAACCCGTGGATCACCGCGACCGTCGGCAGCTTCAGCGCTTCCAGATGGTCGACCACCGCATGGGCGGCACGGATGCGAGTCTCCACCATCGCGGCATCATCGGCGCCACGGAATTCGTTGACGTCGGCGCCTGCAATGAAGCCGGACGGTTTTACGGAGCGGATCACGAGGCCGGCCGGACGCTCGGTCTCGATCGCCGCCAGCACGGAGTCGAACTCCTCCATTACGTCCGAGGACAGCGTATTGGCGCTGGCGTCAGTGCGGTCGAACAGCAGCCAGGCGATGCCGTCGGTGTCGCGCGTCAGCTTGAAATGGCGGTAAGGACTGTCAGGCGCGGGCTTGGGCCCGAGCTCCAGCACGCGGTCGCCGAGCGCGGTCATGATCCTGGAATCCATCGTCACACCGCCTCGATCAGCATGGCGCCGCCGAGCCCGCCGCCGATGCATTCGGTGGCAATGCCGCGCCGCGTGCCGAGCCGCTTCATCGTGTTGACGAGATGCAGCACGATGCGATTGCCGGAGGTGCCGACGGGATGTCCGAGCGAGATAGCGCCGCCGTCGACATTGAGTTTTTCGCGGTCGATCTCGCCGGCAGCGCCATCGAGCCCCAAAATCTCGCGGCAGAACTTGTCGTCATTCCAGGCGGCAAGGCAGCCGAGCACTTGGGTGGCAAACGCTTCGTTGAGCTCCCAGGTCTGGACGTCCTGGATAGTGAGATCGTTGCGCTTGAGTAGCGGCGTCGCCGACATCACCGGACCGAGACCCATGATGCTTGGATCGAGTGCGGCCCAGTTGCTGTCGATGATGACGGCCTTCGGCGTCAGCTTGTGCCTGGCGACCGCTTCGTCGGACGCCAGGATCACCCAGGACGCGCCGTCGGTGATCTGCGAGGAATTGCCGGCAGTGACCTGGCCCCAGGGACGCTCGAACACCGGCCTCAGCTTCGCCAGCTTCTCGGCTGTCGAGTCCGGACGCACGCCATCGTCATGCTCGAAGAATTTTCCGTCACGGGAGAACGCGGTCTCGACCTCGCCCTTGAGAAAACCTTCCGCCTGCGCATGCGCGAGCCGGCGATGGCTCTCGGCGGCATAGGCATCGGACTGCGCGCGGGTGATGCCGAAGAGATGGCCGACGACTTCGGCGGTCTGGCCCATGTTCAAGTCGGTAATGGGGTCGGTCAGCCCGCGCTCGAGGCCGATGATAGGTTTGAGATAACGCGGCCGCAGCTTGAAGGCTGCGGCAAGCTTCGCGGCGACGCCCTTGGCGGTGGCAAGGCCGGCGAACCAGCGCACGCCGGAATTGGGCCAGACCAGCGGCGCATGGCTCAAGGCTTCGGTGCCGCCGGCGAGGATCATGTCGGCATGGCCCTCGCGGATGTAGCGGTAGGCGGTGTCGATCGACTGCATGCCCGAGCCGCAATTGATCTGCACGGTGAAGGCGACCATGTCCTCGCCCATGCCGAGCCGGAGCGCGGCGACGCGGGCCGGGTTCATTTCGTCCGCGATCACGTTGACGCAGCCGAGGATGACCTGGTCGAAGCTATCCGGCGAAAACGGCTGGCGCGCCAGCAGCGGCCGGCCGCATTGCACGGCGAGATCGACCGGGGTGAACGGCCCCGGCCCCGAACGCGCCTTCAAAAACGGCGTCCGGCTGCCGTCGACGATGAAAACCGGTCGTGCCATCAGCTCGCCGCCCTCTGTTCACCGAGTTCCTGGAAGAACTGATGCACGTCACCGGTTTTCTTGTAAATCGGCGACAGCGCCTCCGGCGCAAAATCGTCGACCTCGATCACTTTTGTCACCGCTTCGCGGGCCGCGGCCAGCTGCTCGCCCTCGGCCTGCGTGATCACGCCCTTGGCCACCGCATCCTTCCAGTTGCTCATGTGCGCCGCGCGCATGCGCCTGGCGATGGCGTCCGTGCCTGCGACCAGGTTGAACGCGCGCTCCAGCCGGGCGAAGCCGCCATCGTCATCGACATAAGCCAGATCAGGCGTGAGGCGGTCGCGCGCGGCCGACGGCTCCAGCACGAGGCTCGCGCATTGATGCACGACCCGATCGGAGGGACCCAGCACGCGGGCGCCGAACGGCTGGACCACCAGCTTGAGGATTGCAGCTACAAAGCGGTTGGGCAGATTGGCGAGGATTTCGGCAAGCCGGTTCTCGATGGTCCGAAAGCCCGTCGCCATGCACCATTCGAGCGCGGCAAAGTCCTCCTTCTGCCGGCCCTCGTCCTGCCAGCGCTTGAGCGCGGCCGAGAGCAGATACAGCTCAGACAGGATGTCGCCGAAGCGTGCCGACAGCATCTCCTTGCGCTTGAGCGCGCCGCCGAGTGTCAGCAGCGCCATATCGGCGCAGAGGGCAAACGCCGCGGAGTAGCGCGAGAGCTGGCGATAGAATGGCCTGGCGTCACCGGCGTCGGGTGCAAGCGCGAAGACGCCAAAGCTCCAGCTGCGGCCGAACGCGCGCAAGAGTGTCTCGAAGCTGTGGCCGACATGCTTCCAGAACGCCTTGTCGAAGGCGGTGAGCCCGCGCTCGCGATCGGTATCCGCGAGCGCATTCATCTCGTCGAGCAGATAGGGATGGGCGCGGATGGCGCCCTGCCCGAACACGATGAGATTGCGGGTGAGGATATTGGCGCCCTCGACGGTGATGCCGACGGGGACGGCACGGTGGAGATTGCCGAGATAGTTTTGCGGACCGTCGATCACGGCCTTGCCGCCATGGATGTCCATGGCGTCGTCGACCGCGGTGCGCATCCGCTCGGTCGCGTGCAGCTTCATGATGCCGGAGATGACGGCCGGATGGATCCCGGCATTCAGCGCGGCGCAGGTCAGCCGCCGCGCCGCGTCGAGCTGATAGGCGGTCGCGACGATGCGGGCGAGCGGCTCTTCGACGCCCTCGAATTTGGAAATGGAGATGCCGAACTGCTCGCGGATGCGGGCATAGGCGCCTGTGGTGCGGGCGGCATAGGCGGCGCCGGCGGCGGAGAGCGACGGCAACGAGATGCCGCGGCCGGCGGCGAGCGCGGTCATCAGCATCTTCCAGCCCTGCCCCAGCCGCGCCTGGCCGCCGATGACGTAGTCGAGCGGAATGAAAACGTCGCGGCCCCAGTTCGGGCCGTTCTGGAACACCTGCATCGACGGCAGATGGCGTTTGCCGATTTCGACGCCGGGAAGGTTGGTCGGGATCAGCGCCACGCTGATGCCGAGCTCTTCCTGATCGCCTACGAGATGATCGGGGTCATACGCCTTGAAGGCGAGGCCGAGCAGCGTCGCGACCGGACCGAGCGTGATGTAGCGCTTGTGCCAGTTGAGCTTCAGACCCAGCACCTCCTGGCCCTCGAAGCTGCCCTTGCAGATGATGCCGGTGTCGACCATCGAGGCGGCATCGGAGCCAGCCTCGGGGCTGGTGAGGCCGAAGCAGGGAATGTCACGGCCCTCGGCAAGACGCGGCAGCCAGCGCTGCTGCTGCTCCTTCGTGCCGAAGTGCATCAGGAGTTCGCCGGGGCCTAACGAGTTCGGCACCATCACCGTCACCGCGGCGGCGATCGAGCGGGTCGAGATCTTGCGCACCACTTCCGAATGCGCATAGGGCGAGAAGCCGAGGCCGCCGAACTCCTTCGGAATGATCATGCCGAAGAATTTTTCGCGCTTGATGAAGTGCCAGACATCGGGCGGCAGGTCGCGCCATTCCCAAAAGATCTTCCACTCGTCGAGCATGGCGCAGAGCTCGTCGACGGGGCCATTGAGGAAGGCCTGCTCCTCGTCGGTCAGCATTGCCTGCGGGACCTTCAGCAGCTTCGACCAATCAGGGTTGCCGGTAAAGAGATCGGCGTCCCACCAGACGTCGCCGGCCTCCAGCGCCTCGCGCTCGGTGTCCGACATCGCCGGCAGCACGCCGCGCGCCCAGGAGAAAATCGGCTTTGTCAGGGTGTCGCGGCGGAACCTCATGGCGGACCTCATGGATCGGCGCGGTGCTCGGGCATTTTAGCGGAAAGTGGCCGGCGGGGGTGAACACTTCGCCCGCGAAAAGACGCGAATTGACGCGGCCGTGCGGCCGCCCAGGGGCCATAACGGCCAAGGCGTGGTGGCAGTTCCGGGGGATGTCATTCCGGGGCACGCGAAGCACGAGCCCGGAATCCATGGTGCGGCAGCGTTGGTCGATGAATGGATTCCGGGTTCGCGCCTAACGGCGCGCCCCGGAATGACGGGATGGAGAGAGAGGCGCCTAATCCGGCCGCACCATCTCGAACATGTTTTCCGGCTTGATCTCGAAATAATCCCCGCTGCGGCCGGCCCGGACGATCGGGCGGGCGGCGGCGGTCTGGTAGACGCCATCCTTGATCATGGCCTTGTCGATGTGGACGGCGACCACCTCGCCGAGCGTCAACCAGGCATTGGCTTCCTTGCCGTCGGCGCCCTTGAGCCGGACGATGTCGGACACCTTGCACTCGAAGGCGACGGGACTCTCGCCGACGCGCGGCACGTTGACGAGCCTGCCGCGCACGGCAGTGAGGCCGGCAACCTTGAACTCGTCGACCTCAGGGCCAACATGCGCCGCGGTCGCGTTCATGTGCCTGGCCAGGTCCATGGTGGCGAGATTCCAGACGAACTCACCGGTCTGCTGGATGTTCTCCACCGTGTCCTTCCAGTTGGTGGAGGAGAAGCCGATGATCGGAGGGACGTAGCAGAATGCGTTGAAGAAGCTATAGGGCGCGAGGTTGACGTGGCCCTTGGTGTCGCGCGACGAAATCCAGCCGATCGGCCGCGGCGCGACGATGGCGTTGAAGGGATCGTGCTTGAGGCCGTGGCCCTTGGCGGGCTCGTAGAAGTGCAGGTCTTTGTCGGTCACGCGCTGTTTCCTTCTCGTCATTGCTAGCGCAGCGAGGCAATCCAGAATCCCTCCGCAGAGACAGTCTGGATTGCTTCGCTACGCTCGCAATGACGGAGTTTGTCGATCCGTTCTTGCCCGCCACCAGCCGTCATTCCGGGGCGGTGGGCCTGCTTATAGGAGGAAATCCGTCGCCGCGTCAGTGCCGCGGGGACAATCCCGCGATGACGAAATCGATCATCTGGTCGATGGTCGGGCCCGGCTTGGTAGCGCACTGGGCGATCATCTGGGGGTGGAAAAAGCGCATCATCGCGGTGCAGGCGCAGAGCGCGGCCAGTTGCAGGTCCGGCGCCTCGAACTCGCCGGAGGCCACGCCTTGCGCGATCATCTGGCCGATGACCCCGGCAATGCACTCCATGTGGTTGACGCAGACGTCCCAGTCCTCCTGCATCGCGATCTCGACCATCTCGTGCAGCTTATTGTCGCCGACATAGCGTTCGGTGTTCATGCGATGGATGGTGGTGAGCAGCTCGCGGAAGCGCGGCGCTACCGGACCGGGTCTCGCCACGATCCGCTGCGCTTCCAGCTCGACCTCGCCCATCAGCGAACGGGCCACCGCCTGATGAATCGCCTTCTTCGATTCGAAGAAGCGATAGACGTTGGCGGGGCTCATCTTGAGCTCCTTGGCGATGTCCCCGACCGTGGTCTTGAGATAGCCGATCTGGCGGAACAGCCGCTCGGCCACCTCGAGAATACGATCCCGGGTGTCGCCTTCGATATGTTCCGAAACCAGTGTCATCTGTCAGGACTCGTCAATCAGCCAATTCATCTTCACTTATTCAGCCGCCTCAGCAAGCGGAATTGCGTTCTCGTCATCGCTCCCATGCTGCGGCGCGGCAGGCTGTTCGGGCGTGCCCGCCTCGTCCAGGCTCTTGCGGAACCAGAGGGCGTAGAGACCCGGCAGGTACAGCAGCGTGAGGAAGGTTGCGACGAACAGGCCGCCCATGATGGTGATCGCCATCGGCCCCCAGAACGCCGAGCGCGACAGCGGGATCATGGCGAGGATGGCGGCAAGCGCCGTCAGCACCACCGGACGGGCGCGGCGGACGGTGGCCTCGACGATCGCCTCGCGGCGGGTCAGGCCGTGCGAGACGTCGGTCTCGATCTGATCGACCAGGATGACCGCGTTGCGCATGATCATGCCGGCGAGCGCGATCAGGCCGAGCAGCGCCACGAAGCCGAACGGCGCGTTGGCGATGTTGAGCCCGAAGGAGGCGCCGACGATGCCGAGCGGCGCGGTCAGGAACACCAGGATCAGGCGCGAGAAGCTCTGCAGCTGGAACATCAGCAGCGTCAGCATCACCATGACCATCAGCGGGAAGAGAATGAAGATCGAGGCGTTGCCCTTGGCGGATTCCTCGAACGCGCCGCCCGCCTCGATGCGGTAGGCCGGCTCGAGGTTGTCCTTGATCGCCTTCAGCTTCGGCGCGATCTGGCCGGTGACGTCGGGCGCCTGCACGCCGTCGACGACGTCGGAACGCACTGTGATCGCCATGTCGCGGTTACGCCGCCACATGATCGGCTCCTCGTGGGCATACTCGATCTTGGCGATCTGCTGCAGCGGCACGGCCACGCCGTTACGCGAGGTGATGGTGAGATCGCCGACTGCGCCGAGGTCGAGCCGTTCGGACGATACGGCGCGCGCGACCACGCCGACCTTTTCGATGCCGTCGCGCACGGTCGTCACCTGTGAGCCGGAGATCAGCATCGACAGCGCCTGCGACACGTCCTGCGGGGTCAGACCCATCGCGCGGGCGCGATCCTGATCGACGACGAGCTTGAGGTAAGGCGACTGCTCGTTCCAGTCGAGCTGGACGTCCTTGACGCTCTTGTTCTGCCGCATGACGTCGCGGACCTGGTAGGCGATCTCGCGCACCTTGTTGGCGTCGGGGCCGATGACGCGAAACTGCACGGGAAAACCAACGGGGGGACCGAAATTGAAGCGGTCGACGCGCACGCGGGCCTCGTTGAGAGCGCCGTCGGCAACGGCGTTTTCAAGCCTGGCCTTGATGCGCTCGCGCGCCTCGACGCCCTTTGCGACGATGACGATTTCGGCAAAAGCCTCGTTTGGAAGCTGCGGATTGAGGCCGAGCCAGAAGCGCGGCGAGCCCTGCCCGACATAGGCCGTATAGGTCTCGATGTCCTTGTCGTCCTTGAGCATGGTCTCGGCCTTCTTCACCGCCTTTTCCGTGACGTTGAAGGCGGTGCCCTCGGGCAGACGAAGCTGGAGGAAGAGCTCGGGGCGCTCGGACAGCGGGAAGAACTGCTGCTGGACGTGGCCGAAGCCGACGATCGAGGCGACGAAGACGCCGACGGTCGCAGCCACCACGGTGATGCGGTGGTTGACACACCACTGCACGATCGCGCGCAGGCCCCGGTACATGCGGGTCTCGTAGACCGCGTGCGGATCGTGATTGTGGTGCACCTTGATGTTGGGCAGCAGCATGACGCCGATATAGGGCGTGAAGATCACCGCCACGAACCAGGACGCGACCAGCGCGATCGCCACGATCCAGAAGATGCTGCCGGCATATTCGCCGACCGCGGAATTGGCAAAGCCGATGGGGAGGAAGCCAGCGGCCGTGACCAGCGTTCCCGTGAGCATCGGAAACGCAGTGGATTCCCAGGCAAAGGACGCCGCACGCATGCGGTCCCAGCCCTGCTCCATCTTCACCACCATCATCTCGACAGCGATGATGGCGTCATCGACCAGCAGGCCGAGCGCGATGATCAGCGCACCCAGCGTGATGCGGTGCAGGTCGAGCGACATGGTGTTCATGACGATGAAGACGATGCCGAGCACCAGCGGCACCGACAACGCGACCACGATGCCGGTGCGCCAGCCAAGCGCGAGGAACGACACGAACAACACGATCACCAGCGCCTCCATGAAGGAGTGCACGAATTCGCTGACGGCGTGCTCGACCACCTTGGGCTGGTCGGCGATCAGCTTGATGTCGACGCCCTGCGGCACCGCCTTCATGAATTCAGCCGTCGCCTTCTCGACCTCCTTGCCGAGATCGAGGATATTGGCGCCCTTGGCGGTGACGACGCCAATGCCGATCGCGGCCTTGCCTTCCTGGCGCACGATGAAACTCGGCGGGTCGACATAGCCGTGGGTGACCGTGGCGATGTCGCCGAGGCGGAACACGCGACCGTTGCTCTCGACCGGGGTTTCGGCGACGGCCTTGGCGCCGTCGAGTGCACCGGTGACGCGCAGCGGCACGCGCTGCGACGAGGTCTCGACCGTGCCGGCCGGCGTCACGTTGTTCTGCTTGGCGAGCGAATCGAACAGCGCCTGCGGCGTGATGCCGAGAGTGGCGAGCTTGGCATGGCTGAACTCGACGAAGATGCGCTCATCCTGGTTGCCATAGACGTCGACCTTGGTCACGCCCGGCACCTTCAGGAGGCGCTGACGGAAACCCTCCGAGACCTTCTTGAGCTGGGCGTAGTCGGCGCCGTCGCCGGTCATCATGTAGAGGATGGAATCGACGTCGGAGAACTCGTCGTTGACGACGGGCCCGAGAATCCCTGCGGGCAGCTGGCCCTGCACGTCGGCCAGCTTCTTGCGCAGCAGATAAAAGAGATACGGCACGTCCTTCGGCGGCGTGGAATCGCGGAAGGTGACCTGGAGCGCGGTGAAGCCGGGCTTGGAATAGGTCTGCACCTTCTCGAAGTAGGGCAGCTCCTGGATCTTCTTCTCGATGGGATCGGCGACCTGCGCCTGCATTTCCTGCGCGGTCGCGCCCGGCCACAGCACGGAGACGTTGACCACCTTCACCGTGAAGAACGGATCCTCGGCGCGACCGAGCTTCTGATAGGAGAAGAACCCCGCGACGCCGAGTATGAGCATCAGGAACAGGATCAGCGTCGGATGGCTGACGGCCCAGGCCGAAAGGTTGAAGCGCTTCATCGCACTCTCCAAAGATGATCCGGTTGCAAAAAAACGACAGCCACTCTGTTGAACGCGTCGACGCGAGGCAGCGAAGCAATCCAGGGGGCTGGGCAGGTTCTGGATCGCTTCGCCGCTTCAGCCAAAGCATTTGCGCTCGGGCCGAAACTCACCTCACACGACGTAACTCATAAACGAGACTTAGAAGGACAGTGACGACACGATCCGCACCCTCTGGGCCGGATCGAGCTTCTGCACACCGAGAGCGACGATCTTGGCGCCCTCTTCAACACCGCCGGTAATGACGACGTCGTTGCTCTCGTAGGACTTCACCACGACCGGCTTCAGCGTGACCGCGCCGTTGTCGTCGACGACGTAGAAGGACGGCTTGCCGCCTTCGTTGAACAGTGCCGACAGCGGCAGCCGCGCGACGCGCTCGGTGGCAGCGTCCGACAGCGTCAGCGTCGCGGTCATGCCGAGCGAAACCTTGTCGTCGGCCTCGGGCAGCGAAAATTTGGCGAGATAGGTGCGCGTGGCGGGATCCGCGGTGGGCGCGATCTCGCGCAGCCTGGCCGTATATTTTTTGCCCGGCTCCGACCAAAGAGTGACGCTGGCGGCGCCCGATTTGGCACGTCCGACCAGCGTCTCAGGGATCGCGACGACCGCTTCCTTTTCGGCAAAGCGGGCGACACGGATCGAGGTCTGGCCTGCGGCAACCACCTGGCCAGGCTCGATCAACGTTGCAGTGACGACGCCACGGGCGTCGGCGTTGAGCGTCGCGTAGGAAAGGGAATTGTTGGTCAGCTCGACCGAGCGCTCGGCCCGGTTCAGGCGGGCACGGGCCTCGTCGGCGGCGGCGCGGCTCGAATCCAGCTGCGCGTCGGTAGTCCAGCCCTTGGCCTTCAAATCCTTGGCGCGCTGCTCGGCGGCGGCGGCCTGGGCCAGCACGCCGGTCGCGGCGGTCTGCTCGGCGACGGCCTGCTCGGCCTGGAGCTTCAGATCGACCTCATCGAGGACCGCGAGCGGCTGGCCGATTTCGACGGTCTGGCCGACTTCGACCAGACGCTTGGCGACCTTGCCGGCGACCCGAAAGCCCAGATCGCTCTCGATCCGCGGCCTGATGGTGCCGACGAAGCTGCGCTCGGGCTTTTCGGCGTCATAGTGGGCGGTGGCGACCAGAACCGGCCGCGGCGGCTCGGCCTTTTCAGCGACGGTGTCATTGCATCCCGCGAGGGCGGCAGCCATCAACGCCAGCGAAACACCAGCCAAGAGCCTCGAATAGCTGGACAAAACGGATCGGACGAACATCGGAGGACACTCCCTCGGCTGCAATGAGAGGAATGTCGACTAATCACTGATGAAAGTCAATATTCGTCAGTCATCAGGAAAGCGTGATCGTTAAGAGGTGGTAACGTCCGCGATTGCCCTTGGCGGAAGTCTGGGCTGTTAGAAGAAAGCGTCGCGCCGCGGGCCCTCCGGAGGGCCAGGCGGAAATGGGCCCTGGCTTTCGCCAGGGCGATATTTCGAGGCTACCGCCCCTGCTCCGCGAACTCGTGCTTGCTGTCGTGGCCGCCGATGAAGACCAGGATGCCGGCGATCAGCGGCAGCACCGCGAGCACGAGCAGTCCGCTCGAGGTCTGGCCGGTGGCTTCCTTGACCCAGCCGATCAGATACGGTCCGCCGAAGCCGGCGAGATTGCCGATCGAGTTGATCAGGGCGATGGCGCCGGCCGCCGCCGTGCCGGAGAGCCACGCGGTCGGCAGGGTCCAGAACACGCCGAAGCAGCAGAACACGCCGATCGCGGCGACCGTCAGCACGATCATCGTCAGGGTGGGGTCCGTGAGATAGCTGGAGACGCCGAGCGCGACGGCAGTGAGCAGCAACGGCGCGCCGACATGCATCACGCGCTCGCGCGTCGCATCGGAATGCCTCGCCCACAGGATCATCGCGATGGTGCCGAACAGATACGGGATGGCGGTGACGAAACCGGTCTGGGCGTTGGTGAGGCCGAACGCCTTGACGATCTGCGGCAGCCAGAACTGCATGCCATACAGCGCGCCGACGAAGCCGAAATAGACCAGGCTCAGCATGATCACCTTCGGTGAGGACAGCGCCTCACTGAGCGACAAATGCTTCACCGCCTGCTTGGCAGCGATCTCGGCATCGAGCTTGGTCTTGAGCCAGGCCTTCTGCTCGGCGGAGAGCCAATCCGCCTTCTCCGGCCTGTCGGTGAGATAGAACCAGGTGACGATGCCGAGCAGCACGGAGGGAATGCCCTCGATGATGAACAGCCACTGCCAGCCCTTCAGGCCCATGGCGCCGTCGAGCCCGAGCAGCAGGCCCGAGACCGGGGCGCCGATCACAGTGGAGACCGGAACGGCGATGGCGAAGGCCGCAAGGAAGCGGGCGCGATATTCGGCCGGATACCAATAAGTGAGATAGAGGATGATCCCGGGGAAGAAGCCGGCTTCGGCGACGCCGAGCAGGAACCGCAGCACGTAGAAGCTCGTGACGCCGCTCGTGAGCGCCATCAGCGCCGAGATGATACCCCAGGTCACCATGATCCGGGCGATCCAGCGGCTGGCGCCGAACTTCTCCAGCGCAAGATTGCTCGGCACCTCGAAGATGAAATAGCCGATGAAGAAGATGCCGGCGCCCCAGGAGAAGATCAGCGGCGTGAATTTCAGCTCGGCATTCATGGTCAGCGCAGCGAAACCGAGATTGACGCGGTCGAGATAGGAGAAGAAGTAGGCGAGCACCAGGAACGGGATCAGGCGCCAGGAGATGGCGCGGATCGTCGAGGTCTCGATTTCCGACTTGGCTGCGCCGGTCGAACCGGCATAGGTCGTGGTCTGGCTCATGGCTTCCCCCGGGGTTGTTGCTTTTATGGGCTGATCCGGGGTTTTGAGCATCACCGCAAAAGAGTCAATGGAGCAAGCAATGCGAGGGGCGCAGCCCGTCACCACGTTGCGCTACGACAGAGCTCGGTCATCCGCGCAGCGCACAACTACTCCGCCAATTGAAACTTCTCAAAACGATCGAGCTCCTCCTCGATCTTCCGTTTGAATTCCTTGCGCCCTGCGGTCTTCTTCCCCTCGCCGACCCAGGTCCATTTCTGCATCAGCAGCTTCTTTGCCTGCCGGTCGGTCTTCAGATCGAGCGCGGCGACGATCTCGTCGCCGACCAGTACGGGCAGCACGAAATAGCCGAGCTTGCGCTTGGCCTTCGGCACATAGGCCTCGAACAGATGGTTGTAGCCGAAGATAACATTGGTGCGCTTGCGCTGGATAATCAGCGGATCGAACGGCGACAGGATATGGACGAGGTCCGGCGGCGCACGCTCGCCTGGCTCGAGCGCAGCCGGCGACGCCCAGTGCTCCTGCTTGCCGGCACCTTCGATGGCGACAGGCACGAGCTCGCCACGGCGCACGCGCGAGGCGATCAGCGCAGCCACCCCCGTTTTGCGCGGCGCGTCGAGATGGCAGACCGAATCGAGGCTCACAACACCTTGCGATCGCAGCGCACGATCGAGCAGATAGCCTGTAATGTCCTTTGCCGAGGCCGGCTTCGGCAGCTTTTCCCAGCCGAAATGGCGCGTCATCAGCTCATAGGTCTTGAGCATGCCCTGGCGCTCGCTGACGGTCACGGCCCCCGTATAGAAGGCGAGCTGCAATGCCCGCTTCGAGGGTTTTCGGCTTTGCCAGAGATGCTCCTTCTCGGTGAGCACGTCGTCCTCGATGTCGCGGATCGTCAGCGGGCCGGCGCGCACCAGCCGCATCACCTTGCGCATGTCGGCGGGTTTTACCGAGGCGAACCATTTGTGCCCCTCACGGCGGTGCTCGCGCATCGCCGGCAGGAAGAAGCGGAAGTCACCGGCCGGCACGTAAGAGAGCGCATGCGTCCAATACTCAAAGACGCTTCTATCTACGCTCTGGGCGTGGCGCAGGTCGGCGCGGCGGTAGGACGGGATCCGGCTAAACAGGATGTGGTGATGGCAGCGCTCGATCACGTTGATGGTGTCGATCTGCACATAGCCGAGATGGGCGACCGCGTCGGAGACGGCTTGCGCGCCGTCACCGAACGGCGCGCGCTCGTCCAGCCGCTGGGCATGAAGCCAGATTTGCCGGGCCTGTCTCGTGGTCAGTGGAATCGGTTTGGGGGCGCGGGACATTGCGGGAGGGAATGTAGCGGGATTCGCGCCGGGAGAAAGAAGCGGACTGGACGCAGCAAAAGAAAAAGCCGCGCTGCCATCTGCTGACAGCGCGGCCGCTTGGCGTGGCCGAGGCCCTATTTCATCATCATGGCCTTCTGCGCCTTCATGTAATGCATGCAGCCGCCCTTCATCTTGCCATTGCTCATGTCGGTGTTGGCCATGGCCATTTCCTTGTTGGCCGCGACCTTGGCCGGAGTATCGGCCGTGCCCATCATCATGGCTGTCGATTTCATCATGTTATCGCCGGTGCACGCCATCATGGCGGCGGATGCCGGTGAAAGGGAAAGGGTGAGCGCGACCAAAGCTGCGGCTGTGAGCAACATTTTCATCGAAAAGTCTCCTCCGTAAAAACGAAACCGGCGTCATGCCGGCCTTCGCAATACGTATTCTCCGGCGAAGACGTTTCGGGGAGAAGACAATTTTCTTGCTGCGCTGCGAAGGCGGAGGGCTCAGCGGCCAGCTTTCGGGGCTTTGGACCGGTCGCCAACGCTGCCTGTTGCGACATCGGGTTCGCACGAGGCCTTGCCGCGCTCCTCCGCCTGGCACCGATAGACACTGCCGGTGAGACGATCGACCAGCCACATGTTCTCGTCGGTCGGCGCTTGAAACCCGACATAGCGGGAGGTCAGCCCCGTGATCAGTGTCGACAGCAGGATCGCCACCGCGATCATCGCCGCGCCGATGTAAATGGGCATGGAGCTCAGGGACACGGTCCGATCCGGCGGGCCACTGCGATAGAACTGATAATCACTCGGCCTCGGCACTGGGTGGAACTCGGCTCCCTTCGTTCGCGCTTGTCGGAGGCTGTGCCCTGCTAGGCGCCCATCTGGCCGAAAAATTGTTCACAGACAGGCCATCACGCGACGGCTTTGCGACAATCGGTCAGCACAGGTTTCCTGAGTGAACCGGGCCCCGGCCCCCGAGCGGCCCCTGGGCGCGGCGGTCCTCAGTGATGCGGATCACGCCAGGATTGCGACGGCTCGAACGTTCGTCGGCAGGCGTGCGACCACTCTCTTCACGCGTCAGCATCCGTCCTTGGAGCGGACCGCGGGACGGCCCTCCATGAACCCGAAACCGCTTGAAATTCGCTGCATGGCCCCGGAGGAACCCGTTTCCACCGTGACCAAGATCACACCAGGGGTTTTGAACCTGCCCTATGCTTGCAGCATCAAATAGCCATCAGGCGTCACAATGAGGATACGACAATGACTAGTTTCAATAAGTCTTTTGCACTGAAGGCGATGACCCTCTCGGCACTTCTGTCGATGACAGCCGGCCTGGCCATGGCCGGCGACGGCAATGTCTCTACCAACCAGATCCTGGATGCATTGAAGCCGAAGTCGACGACCCGCGGCCTGTCCGCAGGTCCGCAGGTCGATCCGGCGGTGCAGGCCAAGGAATCGACGTTCCTGAACACCGTGCGCAACCGCTCGACGCGGTCGCTGTCGACGGGCGAGCGCGAGCAGATTGCCGAGCTCGCCGCGACCAAGCCGAAGATCGATCTGGAGATCCAGTTCGACTACAACTCGGCCGACATCGCCAAGACGTCAGTGCCGTCGGTGCAGGCGCTCGGCAAGGCGCTGTCCGATCCCTCGCTGAAGGGCTCGACCTTCGTGGTCGCCGGCCACACCGATGCGGTCGGCACCGAGGGATACAATCAGGGGCTCTCCGAGCGGCGTGCTGACACCATCAAGAAATATTTGGTGCAGAACTACGGCCTCACCGGCACCGATCTCGTCACCGTCGGCTACGGCAAGACCAAGCTGAAGGACGCCGCCAACGGCGCCGACCCGATCAACCGCCGCGTCCAGGTCGTGAACATGGACACCAAGACAGCGTCGAAATAATTCACAGGTCATCGCCCATAAAGGCGCCGCCTGCCGCTCCCCCGGCAGGCGGCGATGTCATATCCAGGCTTGGAAGAGCATCAGCCGGTTGAAGGTCTGCATCGACGTGCCGACGAAGGCCGCCGAGATCGGCAGCATGGCGGCAAAGCCTGCTGCCGCGACCGCGACATAGGCCCACAACAGCCAGCGTGGCAGACCGTCCCGGCGCAGCACGTAGACCAGTGCAAGCGACGCCACGGTCGCGGCCGGCAGATAGTAATAGATGAAGGCCAGCGTGCGCGGCAGCAACGCCCAGGAGAGCCAGGATCCGAAATAGAAGGCCACGATCAGGAACGCATCCCGGCGACGCGCGACGACGAAGTCGCGCAGCACGACGGCGAGCGCGAGCAGCGCCGGCCACAGCACCAGGGGGTTACCGAGGAAGACG
Organism: Bradyrhizobium sp. Ken01; assembly: GCF_055807355.1. Taxonomy (NCBI): domain Bacteria; kingdom Pseudomonadati; phylum Pseudomonadota; class Alphaproteobacteria; order Hyphomicrobiales; family Nitrobacteraceae; genus Bradyrhizobium; species Bradyrhizobium sp. Ken01. The sequence goes on along the minus strand of NZ_JBVVPC010000007.1, from coordinate 23,441 downwards.
ATCGCGGAGACATTGTCGTCCGCGCCCTTGTCGAACAGGAACCACACCGGGCGCGCGAGCAGCGGCCATGACGGCCACGCGCTCATATAAGTGTGGCCGGCGATGGCGGTGGTGGTGTTGTCGGCGAAGATCCGGCGTTGCGCCTCGACCAGATCCGGCAGCGACACGCCGTAGAGCGGGACGAAGGCCGCAAGATATGTCGCCACGGGCAGGACGATGAAGCAGAGCACGACGTGATGTAGTCTGAAGTCGGGCCAGAGATCGGGCCGGTACCAATCCCCCGGCTTCGCGTCGGCAAACATAGTGTGCCAGCCCTGCATCAGGCGGATCACCGCGACGATGACGATGCAGATTGCGAGCGGAAACAGGCCGCTCCATTTGCAGGCCGCAGCACAGCCGAACAGGCTGCCGGCAGCCGCGAACAACGCATGAGGACGATCCTTTCGAAAACCGTGCATGAAGGCGGCAATCGCGAGCAGGCCGAAGCCGAGCGCAAAAATGTCGAGCATCGCGACGCGCGCCTGCACGTACAGCATCTGATTGCAGCCGGCGATCAGCGCAGCGGCGATCGCAGGCCCTTGCGCGGCGAACAGTGCGAGGCCGCACAGATAGATCGCGACGATAGCGAGGGCGCCAAACAACGCCGCGGGATAGCGCCAGCCCAGCGCGGTGTCGCCGAAGACCGCGATCGATAGCGCGATCAGCTCTTTCGCCAATGGCGGATGCATCGGATTGAGCATCGGCTGCGACATCGATGGTGCCAGCATCTGTCGCGCCGCCGGCACGTAGTGCACCTCGTCGAAGACAAACTTTTCCGGCGTCGTCAGGCCGATCAGCAGTGCGAGATGCGCGACCAGGAAAATCGCGACAGCAATCACTGCGCTCCGCGACACCTTCGGAACCGCGGGCAAGTCGAGCGGCATTTGGGGGGATGTTTTGCGTGGCAATTTTGCGTCACCGCGGAGAATAGTAGGGATCGCGGTTTTCATTGAACGCATTCTGCCGCAACTGTCACTAAGCATAACGCAGGTCGCGCGCCGCTTGTGATAATTCCGCCACATCGCAAGCGCGCATGATCCGGTACGATCAGGGACACATCGATCGGTTGCGAAATGAATTTGCGTTTCTGGCTTTTCTTCACGCTGTTGTCGGCCGGCTTGTGCGCGACCCCTTGCGCCCAGGCGCAGACGCGCGTCGGTGAAGCCGTCTTGATTCAGAATGAAGTCGTTCGCGTGGCCGCGAACACGACGCCGATCAGCGTCGGCGACAGCATGCTGCGCGACGAGACCGTGCGCACCGGCGCCGGCAGCGCGGCGCGCTTCGTGATGGCCGACAGCACCAATCTGTCGCTCGGTCCGAGCGCGACGCTCAAGCTCGACCGCACCGTCTTCAACGACGAGCACAGCTATCGCGACGTCGCAATCCGCATGACGACCGGCGCATTCCGTTTCGTCACCGGACATTCCGAGAAGACCGCCTACAAGATCACGACCCCGCTCGCGACCATCGGCGTGCGCGGCACCACACTCGATATCCTGTCCCAGCGCGGCCGCTCGGTCGTCGTGCTGCAGGACGGCGCCGCCAGTGTCTGCACGACAAGCCAACAGTGCGTGCAGCTCACCCAGCCCGGCGACACTGCAATCATCACCTCGACCGGGGGCAAGGTCTCCATCAGTAAGACCAATACGCCGCCCTGGACTTTTGCCGCGACCTGCGCCGCGAGCGCGGGATTGTGCGCGGTCAACCAATATGCGGACGCGTCGCCGACCATCACGCCCGCCGTTCATGACGACGGCATGCTGTGCGGACGCTGAAGATGGCGATATCCACCACCATCAGGCGCTTCATGCTCGGGAGCGTGCTGACCGCCGTGGCCGCGGTTGCGCTGATCGCGGTCGATACCCGTCTGGCGGCAGCCGCCACGGCGACGCCCACACCGGCGCCGAGCTATTTCCCCTCGCCGACGCCGACCTACAGCCCCTCGCCCTCGCCCAGCCCCACCCCGTCATCGTCGCCGAGCCCTTATCCGTCATCGTCGCCGAGCCCGACGCCGACACCGACCGGCGCGGATTCCAGCGGCGGCTCGATCGGCGGCCTTGCCAACCAGCGCTTCAACCAGATGATCACCAACCGGGTGCTCGGCACGGTGCTGCTCGGCGTCAACGAGCAGGTCAATTGCAGCAACTGCGTCAGCGCGTTCGGCTCGGCCGGCTCGTTCTCGGCGGGCATCCACGGCCGCAAGGAGCTGACCAACAATCTGTCGCTGCTCGCCGGCATCGCCTACACGCAATACAGCGAGGGCGGCTACAACATCACCAGCGCACCGATCGGCGCCTTCGCGCTGCGTTATGACTTCACCGACTGGGGCTCGTCGCGCCCGTTCTTCGACGTCGGCACGATCCTGACGCCGTGGGAGAAGGCGCGCTACACCCGCAGCTACAACACCAGCCTCGGCCCGGTGAGCGTTACGAGTTCGACCAACGCTTCGAACTACGCCGTCTACGGCCGCGCCGGCTGGATAAGTCGCGTGTCGCCCCGCGACGAGGTCGCCGCCTCGATCGAGGTCTGGCAGCTGTGGCAGCGCGTCGCGGGCTACACCGACAGCGCAGTGGCGTTCAATCCGTTCGACGCCAGCATCGCGACCGGTACCGACCGCACCAGCCTGGTCAAGATCGGCGGCCAGTGGACGCATCTCTATGGCAGCAATATCGAGGCCAACATCAATGGCGGCTGGGTGCAGTCATTCGCTGCCCACAGCGGCATCGTCGCCACCGTGACCGGCGACGGCGTGGTGGTGCCGACCATGGGCAACCAGGGCTGGTTCGAATATGGCGGCCGGCTCGGCTTCCGCGTACAGAAGGGCTGGATCGTGGACCTGTTCGCCAACGGCACGCTCGGCCCGCAGCCGGTGGGTAACACCATCCATGGCGGCGTGGGGCTGCGGATCAATTATTAGCGGCGGGCTTTCGCCTCAAATTCCACTGTCATGCCCCGGCTCGACCGGGGCATCCAGGACGCCGCGGTCTATCGATTGACCAACGGCCGTCTCGGCGTACCGGATCGCCCGGTCAAGCCGGGCGATGACAGTGAGTATGCGGCAAGGGCACGCCCTTTACGCCGCCGACTTGCCCTCGAACGCGCGGCGCAAGGTTTCCACGTCCAGCTTGACCATCTTCATCATGGCCTGCATCGCGCGTGCGGCAGCCGCCTTGTCGGGGCTCGAAAGGAACTCGAACATCACCTTCGGCACGACTTGCCAAGCCACGCCCCAGCGATCCCTGAGCCAGCCGCACTGCTCTTCCTTGCCGCCATGGGCCAGGAACGCATTCCAGACGCTATCGACCTGGGCCTGATCGTCGCAATGGATCATCAGCGAGATCGCGTGGGTGTATTCCATTTTCATGCCGCCGTTGAGCGCGACCAAAGGCTGTCCCGCCACTGAGAACTCGACGACGAGCACGGAGCCTTCCTTGCCGGACGGGCCATCTGAAACGTTGCGCTGAACGTGCGTGATCTCCGAATTCGGAACGAGCGAGACGTAGAACTTCGCGGCTTCCTCGGCATCGCCGTTGAACCACATGCAGGGCACGAGCTTGGACATCTTGAATGCTCCTCTTCAGTTTCTTGCTGTTGTGGGCTTGGATCAGGCGTTCGCCATGTCGGACTGCGCCGCGAAGGCCGCCATGTCCATCCAGTTCACGCCCCACATGTGGCCGTCCGGATCCTCGAAGCTGCGGCCGTACATGAAACTGTATTCGTCCTTCGGGCTGGGATCGGCCACCCCGCCTGCAGCCGCGGCCCTGCTGACGATATCGTCGACCTCGGTCCGGCTGTCGGCGGACAGGCAGAACAGCGCCTGGTTTGAGGTCTTTGCATCCGAGATCGGCTTCGGCGTGAACTGACGGAATTTCTCGTGGGTCGTCAGCATCGCGTAAATGGTCTCGGAAAAGACCATGCAGCTCGCCGTTTCGTCGCTGAATTGCGGGTTCCTGGTCGCACCGACCGCCTCGTAAAAGGCAGTGGCGCGCTTGAGGTCGGTCACGGGCAGATTGAGGAAAATCATCCTGGGCATCGGAGCTCCTTGGGCGGGGTTCTGCCCAAGGACGGACGGCCAGGCGGCGATCCGACACGGCTTCCGGATCTTTTTTTGACCCTTGCCTGCGAGGTTCTGTCGCACAGAACCCGCTGGCTTTCAGGCGCTCCTCACTTCTTCTCGTTCGGATCGCGGTGAATGGGATCGACCCACAGCACGGTCTCAGGCTTCTCGATCGGCTCGATGTCGAGGTTGACCGCGACCGCCTCGCCGTCGCTGCGCACCAGGACGCATTCCAGCACCTCGTCCGCGCTGGCGTTGATCTCCTGATGCGGCACATAGGGCGGGACGAAAATGAAGTCGCCGGGGCCGGCTTCCGCGGTGAATTGCAGGCTCTCGCCCCAGCGCATCCGCGCCTTGCCCTTCACCACGTAGATGACGCTTTCGAGATGGCCGTGGTGGTGCGCGCCGGTCTTGGCGTCGGGCTTGATGCTGACCGTGCCCGCCCACAATTTCTGCGCACCGACGCGCGCGAAATTGATCGCGGCCGCGCGGTCCATGCCCGCCGTCGAAGGCACGTTGGTATCGAGCTGGTTGCCGGGAATGACGCGCACGCCGTCATGTTTCCAGCGATCGTCGTGATCGTGGTCATGGTGGGAATGCGAATGGTCATGGCCGGTCATGAGACTTGCTTTCTGTTGGTTCCGTGTGCGGCAAACTAACCCAAAGCCGCGACATCGAGCCATAACAAAATCGGAACCCTCATAGCCGTCGAACGTTGTCCTAGCGAGCAAAACGCGAGGAGAGTTTCATGGGTAGCACGACCGACAAGATCAAGGGCACCGCAAACGAGGCAATGGGCAAGGCCAAGCAGGGCGTCGGTGAAGCCACCGGGTCCGAGCGCCTGAAGGGTGAAGGTGCAGTCCAGGAAGTGAAGGGCAAGGGCCAGCAGGCCATGGGCGACGCCAAGGACGCCGCGAAGGATGCGGTCGATCGCGCAGCCGCTGCGGCCAAGCGCGCGACGGAATAAGACGAGATAACACGTCGCACTGAAAGCGAAAAGACCGGCCGAGAGGCCGGTCTTTTTGTTTGCGGGCTTACTTCACCCCGAGCAATTCCACGTCGAACATCAGCGTCGCGTTCGGCGGGATCACGCCGCCTGCGCCGCGGGCGCCATAGCCGAGCTGCGGTGGAATGATCAGCGTACGCTTGCCGCCGACCTTCATGGAGGCAACACCCTCGTCCCAGCCGGCGATGACGCGGCCCTTGCCGATCGGGAATTCGAACGGCTCGTTGCGGTCGACCGATGAGTCGAATTTCTTGCCCTTCTGGCCGTTCTCGTAGAGCCAACCGGTGTAGTGCATCACGCAGATCTGGCCGGGCTTGGGCGAAGCGCCGGTGCCGGCGACGCTGTCGGTGATCTGCAAACCTGAAGCTGTGGTCATGGTCTTCCCTGCGGTCTGGGCCGAGGCCGTGGTGGAAACAAAATCGGACACGCCGGCGATCACGGTGATCGCGAGTGCCGACATGATGGCGAGGAGCACGCGCTGTGAACGCTGCATAAGAGACCTTCCGTTTGAGGCGCAAGGTGTCTAGCGCAACGCCGACGCCGTTTCCACCCCTCACACCTCGATATTTTCCAGCCGCACGGGGAGCTTGCGAATACGCTGGCCCGTGGCGTGATAGATCGCATTGCAGATCGCCGCATTGGTGCCGACATTGGCGAGCTCGCCGAGGCCCTTCACGCCTGCCGGGTTGATGTGATCGTCCTGCTCGGAGAGCAGCAACACCTCGACACCGGGCACGTCGGCATTCACGGGCACGAGATAGTCGGCAAAATTGTCGTTGACGTAGCGCGCATTGCGCTCGTCGATCTCGGTGGCTTCCAGCAGCGCCGAGGACATGCCCCAGATCAGGCCGCCCATGAGCTGGCTGCGCGCCGTGCGCGGGTTCATGATGCGGCCCGCCGCGAACGCTCCCACCAGCCGGGGGCAGCGAATTTCATGGGTAAAGCGATTGACGCGGACTTCGACGAACTCGGCGCCGAAGGCGTAGGCGATCTTGTCCTTCATCTGATGGCCACCGACGAGCCGCGCGTGCCCGCTGTGCATCGCCGTGAAGGAATCCAGCGGCGCGCCTTCGGGCTTCCACTCGCCGTATTCCTCGACGATACCGACGCCGAGCGCGTCGAAGGCCTTCTCAAGATCGAGAGGACGATCGCTCTGCGCCGCCTGCGTGCTCGGCGCCTGGCTGATGCCGACAGTCTCCTTGGCCTTGTCGGCGAGGCTGTTGCTTGGCATCACGGCCTTGAACAGCCTTTGACGAATCCGGTCGCACACCATCATCACCGCCGAGCAGGTGCTGGCAGTCGAGTTCGAACCGCCGGCAACAGGCGCCGGCGGCAGATCGCTGTCACCCAGGAAGACCGCGACCTTCTCCAAGGGCACGCCGAGCCGTTCGGCCGCGGTCTGAGCGATCACGGTATACGCACCGGTGCCGATCTCGTGACCGGCGATCTCGACCCGGGTACGGCCGTCGCGCTGGAGGCGAACGCGCGCGGCAGAAGGCGCCATCTGCGTCGGATAGCAGGTGGCGGCACAGCCATAGCCGACCAGCCAATCGCCATCCGACATCGATTTCGGCTGCGGCGAACGCTGCGACCAGCCGAACGCCTTCGCGGCCTCGTCGAAGCACGCCATCAATGACCGCGAGGTATAGGGCTTGCCGCCGATCGGCTCCATGGTGGTGTCGTTGATGCGGCGGAGCTCGACCGGGTCCATGTTCAGCTTCACCGCAAGCTCGTCCATCGCGCTCTCCAGCGCGAAGAGATACGGAACCTCCGGCGGGGAGCGCATGAAGCCCGGCGTGTTGCGGTCGGCGCGCACGATCGACACCAGACTGGCGACGTTCGGGCAGGCATAGAGCCGCGTCGTGGTCTTGGTGCCGCCGACGCAATAGGCATCGGGACGCGACGAAACCTCCGCGCCGTCATGCCTCAAAGCCACCAGCTTGCCGTCCCGACCAGCACCGAGCCTGATCTCATGGCGCGTCTCGGCGCGGTAGGTGGCGATGGTGAAGCCCTGGTCGCGGGTCGGCACCAGCTTGATCGGCCGGTTCAGGCGTTTGGCAATGCCTGCGATGATGGCGGTGCGGGGCGTCATCGAGCCGCGCGACCCAAAGCCGCCGCCGACATAGGGATTGACGACGCGGACCTTGTCGGCGTCGATGCCGAGCTGCTCGGCGACGCCGTTCTTCAGGCCATAGACATATTGGCTGCCCTCATAGATGACGAGCTCGTCGCCCATCCAGGCGCAGCTCGTCGTAAACAGCTCCATCGGATTGTGGTGCTGGGTCGGCGTTTCATAGGAGGCGGTGAGCTTGACCTCGGCCGCGTCGAACGCCTTGGCGAAATCGCCGACCTCCGGGTCTTCCTTGAACTGTGCGTTCTGTCCCTTTGCCGCTGCCGTGGTGGTCCCCGTCGACTCGAAGCTCGCACTCGGCGCTACGGCCGTGTAGCTGACCTTGACGCGATTGGCGGCTTCGCGCGCCGCCTCGTAACTCTCGGCGATGACGACGGCGATGATCTGGCCGTCATGGGCGATGTCGGCCGATTTCAGCGGCTGGATCGTGGTGCCGGCATAGCCGCCATTGCTGAACAGTTTCGATTCTTTCAGCTTCGGAGCGCTCTCGTGCGTGACGATGTCGATTACGCCGCGGACCTGCCTGGCATCGTCGAGATCGAAACTGTCGATGCGGCCCTTGGCGACGCCGCTCGTGACCAGGAATGCGTAGGCTGGATTGTCGAGCGGCATGTCGGATGCATATGTCGCCCGGCCCGTGACCTTTGCGGCCGCGTCATAGCGCGGCACCGGCCGGCCCATGTTTGCTTTCGGCTCGGGAGCTGCAGCGGTCATGATCAGATCTCCATCGTTACGGCCTGCTGGAGCGCGCGCGCCACCACGCGCTTGCCGAGCGCGATCTTGAAGCCGTTGTGACGGCGGCCCTTGGCGTCGGCAAAGGCGGCATCGGCCACACGCTGCGCCAGACCGTCGTCGAATTTCTGTCCCTTCAGCATCGCCTCCGCCTCGCGCGCCCGCCACGGCACGGTGGCGACGCCGCCGAGCGCGACACGCGCGTCCCTGATCGTGCCATCCTGCACGTCGAGCGCGACCGCAGCCGACGACAGCGCGAACTCGTAGGACTGCCGGTCGCGCGCCTTGAGATACACCGAGCGCGGCCAGCGGCCGTGAACGGAAAACGCAGAGATCAGCTCACCGGGCTGAAGCGTGGTCTTGATCTCGGGCGTCCTGCCGGGCGCCTTGTGCAACTCCGCGAACGGCAGGTTGCGCGTGCCGGACCTGCCGGTGATTTCGACCATCGCATCGAGCGCGATCAGCGCCTGGGCAAAATCACCGGGATAGGTCGCGATGCACTGATCGGACGTGCCGAGCACCGCATGCATGCGATTGACGCCATCCATGGCGGCACAGCCCGAGCCAGGATTGCGCTTGTTGCAATTCTCATAGGAGACATCACGGAAATAGCTGCAACGCGTTCGCTGCATCACGTTGCCGCCGAGCGTCGCCATGTTGCGCAGCTGGGCGCTGGCGGCGAGCTTCAGGGAATTCGCGATCACCGGATAGTTGCGTTGGATCTCGGCATGCGCGGCCACGTCGGACATCTTCGCCAGCGCGCCGAGCCGCAAGCCGTCACTGCCGAGCTCGATCGCCGACCAGCTGCGCGCAAGCGGATTGATATCGACGATCGCGGCGGGCCGCATCACGTCGAGCTTCATCAGGTCGATCAGCGTGGTGCCGCCCGCGAGCGGCTGTACCGTAGCCTTGGTCAGCGGATTGTTCGCAGCCGCGGCAGCGCCGAGCGCCTGCACCGCCATGTCCGGGTCTGTTGCCCTTTGATACGAAAACGGTCGCATGCGCCTAGCCTTTCATGATCTCGGGCGCGGCCTGCTTCACGGCAGCGACGATGTTGGGATAGGCGGCGCAGCGGCAGATGTTGCCGCTCATGTATTCGCGGATGTCGGCCTCGCTGCCCGCATGCCCCTCCTTGACGCAGGCCACGGCGGACATGATCTGGCCCGGCGTACAATAGCCGCATTGGAACGCGTCGTTGTCGACGAAGGCCTGCTGCATCGGATGCAGATGATCGTCGGTGGCAAGACCCTCGATCGTCGTGATCTCCTGCCCCTCGGCCGCGAGCGCGAGCGTCAAGCACGACACCACGCGTCGATCGTCGATCAGCACCGTACAGGCACCACATTGGCCGTGGTCGCAGCCCTTTTTGCTGCCGGTGAGCTTGAGATGCTCCCGCAGCGCGTCGAGCACCGTTGTGCGCGCGTCGATGCACAGCCGCTTATCCTTGCCATTGACCCGCAGCGTGACATCGACGGGAAGCGCCGGATCCTGGGCGGCCGGCATGCTCGCATCCTGCGCGGCCGCACGCGCCGTCATGGGGACCAGCGCACTGCCGGCGGCGCCCGCGATGAAGGCGCGCCGATCGAATCCGGACGGTCCGGAACCTGGTTTTTCCGACATGGGAGGGCCTCCGCCGCTTCGGGCAAGCAGCGCACGCCTGCACCGCTCATCGGCCCTTAACCTGAAGCAATGAACTCCGTTCCGAACGAGAAAGGGCGACGCAGCAAATGCCGCGCCGCCCTTTCGTCAACTTTTCCTGATCTTGCGCGGGGAACCCCGTGCGCGGTGGTCAGTACCCGAGCGCGCAACCGTCCTTGCGCGGATCGGAACCGCCGGTGAGCGTGCCCTTGTCCCAGTCGATCCAGATCGCCTGCGCGCCGCCGAGCGGACCGACGACGCTGGTGGTCTTGTGGCCGAGTTTCTTCAGGCCTTCGGCGATCTCGGCCGGCACGCTGTCCTCGAGCTGGTACTGGCCCTCGTAATGCAGGCCGCGCGGCATATCGATCGCCTCCTGCACGTCGCAGCCATAATCGAGGATGTTGGTCACCACATGGGTCTGGCCAACCGGCTGATACTGTCCGCCCATCACCGCGAACGGCATCACGGAACGGCCGCCCTTGGTGAGCAGGCTCGGCATGATCGTGTGCAGCGGGCGCTTGCCGCCGGCGATGCAATTCGGATGGCCGGGCTGGATGCGGAAGCCGCCGGCGCGGTTCTGGAGCAGAACCCCGGTCTTGTTCGAGACGATGGCCGAGCCGAAGGAATGCGCGACCGAGTTGATGAACGAGCAGACGTTGCGGTCCTTGTCCACGACGGTGATGTAGATGGTCGAGGGATTCATCGGCGGCGCGACGTTCGGCAGGTCGAGCATGCCGTCCATGCGGATCTTGTCGATGTGCTCGTTGCAGTATTCCTTGGCGAGGATCTTGGCGACCTCGACCTGCATATGCTCGGGATCGGCGACATGCAGCTCGCGGTGCATGTAGGCGATGCGCGCGGCCTCGGCTTCGAGGTGGAAACGCTCGACGCTGAGAGGCGCGTATTTGGTCAGGTCGAACCGCGACAGGATGTTCAACATCAGCAGCATGGTGAGGCCCGGTCCGTTCGGCGGGCACTGCCAGACGTCGTAGCCCTTGTACATGGTGCCGATCGGCGTCGTCGTTTCGGTGGTATGCGCGGCGAAATCGTCGAGCGTGTGCAGGCCGCCGATTCCGCGCAGGGTCTCCACCATGTCTTCCGCGATCGGGCCCTTGTAGAAGGCGTCGCGGCCGTCCTTGGCGATCGCCCGCAGCGTCTTGCCGAGCTCGGCCTGGCGGATGACGTCGCCGGCCACCGGCGGCTTACCGTGCGGCAACAGATACCGCTCCGTGTTGGTGCCACCCTTCAGCTTCTCGAACTGGTTCTTCCAGTCGAAGGCGATGCGAGGGGCGACGACATAGCCTTCCTCGGCGGCCTTGATCGCAGGCTGAAGCAGCCGGTCGAAGCCGAACTTGCCGTGATCGCGCAAGACGGTCGCAAAGGCGTCGATCACGCCGGGAATCGAGACCGCATGCGCCGAGGTCAGCGGCACGGAGTTGATCTTGCGCTCGAGATACCAGTCGGCGTTCGCCGCCTTCGGGGCGCGGCCGGAGCCGTTATAGGCGATGATCTTGCCCTCACCGCGCGGCTGGATCAGCGCAAAGCAGTCGCCGCCGATGCCGGTCGATTGCGGCTCGATCACTCCGAGAATGGCCGAGCCCGCGACGGCCGCGTCCACCGCCGTGCCGCCCTCGCGCAGCACCTCGATCGCGGCGAGCGACGCCTGCGGATGCGAGGTCGCCACCATCGCGTTGGTGGCGTGGACCGTGGACCTGCCGGGGAAATGGAAGTTTCTCATCGAATTCTTGCTCTCGTTGGCGTCTGGCGCGGATGGCGTGTCGTTTCGGAAAAGTCGGGCCTACATGACACATTCCGGCCCGCCGGGGCAATGCTGGCATGCCAGGGAAATGGCTGCCATCCGTTGGGAATAGAGCTGCTCGTTGCGGGTTTTCCGGGCACGCTGCGCCTGCTAAACGGGCGCCATGATTTACAAGGTCGCCGCCTTCTACCAATTCGCCGCCCTGCCCGATTACCGCGAGCTGCGCGAGCCGTTGCGCGCGTTCTGCGCCGGCCTGGCGCTGAAGGGCAGCGTGCTGCTCGCGCAGGAGGGCATCAACGGCACGGTCGCGGGCCCGGGCGAGGCGATCGACGCCCTCACCCATGAGCTCGCGCACGGCGACATGTTCAGCGGCAGGTTGAACGATCTCGAACTGAAGTTCTCGACCGCCGAGACGATGCCATTCGGCCGGCTCAAGGTGCGGCTGAAAAAGGAGATCGTCACGCTCGGTGACGAAACCGCCGATCCGACGCGGCAGGTCGGCACCTATGTCGATGCGAGCGAATGGAACGCGCTGATCGCGGCGCCCGACACGCTGGTGCTCGACACCAGGAACGCCTTCGAGGTGGCGATGGGGACGTTCGACGGCGCGCTCGACCCCGGCATCAGGAGCTTTGGCCAATTCAAAGATTTTGCGGCCGAGCAGCTCGATCCGGCCAAACACCGCAAAATCGCTATGTTCTGCACCGGCGGCATCCGCTGCGAGAAGGCGAGCGCGCACCTGCTCGCGCGCGGCTTTGCCGAGGTCTATCAACTCAAGGGCGGCATTCTCAAATATCTGGAAGAGGTGCCGGAGGCCGAGAGCCGCTGGCGCGGCGAATGCTTCGTGTTCGACGAGCGCGTCGCGCTCGGCCATGGTTTGCAGCAACTTGGTTTGCAAGAATGTAAATTGCGCGAACGGGACAAGGACGCGGCACGTGACGAATGAGATCAAGACGCTCGGCGAGCGCATCGACACGCTGGAGACCCGCCTCGCCTATCAGGACGACGCGATCGAGACGCTGAACCAGACCATCACCGCGCAGTGGAAGCAGATCGACGCGCTGACGCGGAGGATCGCGGAGCTCGGCGAGCGGCTGCAGGAGGCCGAGGCGAATGCGCCGGGAGCCGCCAATGAGCGTCCGCCGCACTATTGAGCGGGGTTACTGACCGGACGCCTTGAGCAGGAGGTTGCTCACCTCGCCCGACATCATCAGCCGGTTGCGCCCGGCCTCCTTGGCGGCATAGAGCGCCTGGTCGGCCGCCTCGATCAGCGAGACCACGCCGGCCGTGCGCTCCAGCGCCGGCCGGCAGGCAGCACCGCCGAGCGAAGCGGTGACGCAGCCAGCCGCATGGTTGCTGGTGTGGACGAGGCCCGCATCGCGGATCGCCCGTCGAATCCGGTCGCCGATCAGGGCGCAGCCGGCAGCGTCGGTGTTCGGCAACAGCATGGCGAACTCCTCGCCGCCGTAGCGCGCCGCCAGATCGCCGGAACGATGCATCTCTGCGGCGATGATCTGCGCCACCTGCCGGAGGCAGGCATCGCCCGCGGGATGGCCGTATTCGTCGTTGTATGACTTGAAGTGGTCGACGTCGATCATCAGCAAAGAGAGGCTGGAGCGCTCGCGATAGGCACGCGCCCACTCCTCCTTCACTCGTTCATCGAAGCGGCGGCGATTGGCAAGCCCGGTGAGGCTGTCCTCGATCGCGAGCGTTTCGAGCCGGGTCTCGAGCTTCTTCTGCTCGGTGATGTCCCGCGAGATCGCGACCACGCCGTCGACGCGGCCATTCTCCTTGCGGGTCACCCGCATGGTCGATTCGAGCCAGACTTCGGCATTCTGCCGGTGCGCGTTGCGATAGGTGACGCGCACCTCCTCCTTCTCGCCGCGTTTCATGGCGTCGACGAGAGCCTGCACCTGCGGCCGGTCGTCCGCGTGAACGCCGGCGAGCGCGAGGGTCCCGATCAGCTGATTGGCGCGCCAGCCGACGACGCCAATCGACGACGGCGAGACATAGCGCAACCGCTCGTCGAGGCCGATCCGCGTCACCATGTCGCTGGAGCCTTCGGCAAGAAGTCGGAAATGCGCTTCCTTCTCGACCAGCGCGGCCGCCATGCTCTGGCCCCGTTGCAACTGCCGCACCAGCACCGCACCGATAATCGCGATCAGCATGACCAGCGCGAGCACGTAGAGCATGCGAGAGGTCGCCGCAGCACGCCAGGGCGCCAGCAGTTCGGCCTTATCGACGGTGGCGAGCAGGACCAGCGGATACCGGCCAGAGCGCTTGAAGAAGCTGACGCGTTCGGCGCCGTCGAGCGGCGACTTGAAATGATAGGCGCCGCCCGGCCGCTGCAGGCCGGCGTCACGAAACAGCGGCGTATCGGCAACGCTGCGGCCGACGAACCTGTCGTTGCTGGGGTTGCGCGCGATGATCAGGCCGTCGCCGTGCGTCAACGCCACCGAGCTGTTGCGGCCGATCTCGAACTGTTCGTAGAAATGCGAGAGATAGTTGGAGCTGATGGTCGCGAGCACCACGCCGCCGAAGCTGCCGTCGGGCTTGTTGAACCGCCGCGACAAGGTGACGACCCATTCGCCGTCGAGCAGGCTCTTCACGGGACGGCCGACATGGGGCTCCCGTTTCGGCGAGAGCTGGTGATAACGGAAGAACGCGTCGTCGTTGAGAGTCGAGCCGATCGTGCCAGGCGAGGTCAACCAGTTGCCGTGTTCGTCGATGATGGCGAGGCTGTGGATGCGCTCTATTGCCTTCTTGCGCGCCTCCAGCAGGGTTCTGAGCTTGGCGATCGTGGCCGGCTCGGCGCCGTCCATCTCCAGCCGGCTGACGACGCCGACGACGCCTGAATCCAGCAGATCGAGGCTGTCCTCGGCATGCTGCGTCAGCGAGCGAGCAACATTCGCCATCTCGGTCTCGGCACCCTTGAGCACCGCGTCGCGGGCCGCCCATTCCCGCCAGCCGCTGACGCCGAGGATGGCCACGCAGGTCAGCGCGACGAACGCAGCCGCTCGCAGCGGCAGGCGGCTCCATCCGGCTCTTTGGGTCACAGCGCTCATGCAGCAGAAATCTCCGATCTCCGGAACTTCTGCTGCTTCTGTTATTGAACTCTGAAACGCCGGGATAAATATGCAGTGATGTTGCCGGTTTCCCGTAGTCGTACGTACGCCGGAATCGGCGCATCGCTAACAAGGCATTAGCAAACCTATCGGAATCCGGCGCTCCCCGCCTTAGCTGAAGATGGCCTTAACCTTGTCCCAGAGCGAGGGATTGTCGGCCTCAGCATCGGCCTTCGAGGGCGTCGGCTGGGCGGCACTCACGGGATCGGACGCAGGGAAGGTATCTTTCAGGCCGGCGTCGAGCTTGGCGTGGCGGTCGGCGGCGAGCGCTTGGTGCAGGTCGTCGGCGTGCTTGTCATGCGGCGCGGGGTTGAATGTCTCAGCCATGGTCTCGTCCTCCGTTGGCTGGTCAACGCGGCCCAATTGCGCTTGGTTCCCCTGTTCCGCTTCGGGCCATGGCGGTGTATCAGGAGCCCTAACCATCTTCAGGACCGTTCGTGCCCCAGTCTGCGACAAAACCCTTCATCGACGTCCTCTCCGGCCAGCGGCAGGTCATTCCGCCGGTCTGGATGATGCGGCAGGCCGGCCGTTACTTGCCGGAATATCGCGAGGTGCGCGCCAGGGCCGGCGGCTTCCTCGACCTCTGCTTCAACCCGGAGCTTGCCGCCGAGGTGACGCTGCAACCGATCCGGAGGTTCGGCTTCGACGCGGCGATCATCTTCTCCGACATCCTGGTGATCCCCTATGCGCTCGGTCGTTCCGTGCGCTTCGAGGTCGGCGAGGGTCCGCGGCTCGAACCGCTGGATGATCCCGCCAAGGTCGCGACACTGGCGAAGCAAGCCGATTTCGGCAAGCTCGCACCCGTGTTCGAGGCGCTCAAGATCGTGCGCGGGGCGCTCGATCCCAAGATCGCACTGATCGGCTTCTGCGGCGCGCCGTGGACGGTGGCGACCTACATGGTCGCCGGCCAGGGCACGCCCGACCAGGCGCCGGCGCGGATGATGGCCTACCGGCATCCGGAGGCGTTCGCTGAGATCATCGACGTGCTGGTCGAGAACTCGATCGAATATCTGCTGGCACAGCTTGCGGCCGGCGCGAACGCCTTGCAGATCTTCGACACCTGGGCCGGCGTGCTCCCATCCGCCGAGTTCGCGCGCTGGTCGATTGAGCCGACGCGGCGCATCGTCGAAGGCGTGCGCGCCAAGGTGCCGGACGCGAAGATCATCGGCTTTCCGCGCGGTGCCGGTGCGCAACTGCCCGGGTTCGTCGAGGCGACCGGCGTCAACGCGGTCAGCATCGACTGGACCGCGGAGCCGGCCTTCATCCGCGAGCGCGTGCAGAGCAAGGTTGCGGTTCAGGGCAATCTCGATCCGCTGGTGCTGATCACAGGCGGCGCCGCGCTCGACCGCGCGGTCGACAACACGCTGGCGAATTTTGCGCAAGGGCGGTTCATCTTCAATCTCGGCCACGGCATCCAGCCGGAGACGCCGATCGCCCATGTCGAGCAGATGCTGAAGCGGGTGCGGGGCTGATTTATTTTGCGCCCTGGGGAGCGGGAAAACAAAAAAGCGCGAAAACAACCCCATGCACAGTAGAGAGGCCACGCCCGATCAATGACTTAGGGCGGACGGAAATCAGGTGCGCCGTCATCACATCAGGTCGCGCCAACATTTGACCCGTCGGGCAAAACAGGCGCATGATGCGATCATCGCACCTATGCCCGCCTCGCGGCCGACTTAGCTCGGCCGGCTGCGCTCGATGATCTCGGCGGCGCCCCTGGCCAGCAGATCCAGTCCTACCGCACGGCCGAGTTCGCGGGGACGATTGGCAGGACCCGAACGCAAGGCTTCAATGATGGTGTTGCCGGAGAGATCGAGCACGGACGCGGTGAGCGACATCTGATCGCCCGCAATGGTCGAAAAGCCCGCCACCGGCGAATTGCAATGGCCGTTCAGCACCCACAGCACTTCGCGCTCGGCATCGGCGCAGGCGTGCGCAGCGGGATCGTCGATCGATGCGAGGATGCGACGCGTCTGCCAGTCCTGTGCCGCGCATTCGACGGCGACGATGCCCTGCCCCGCTGCCGGGAGCATTTCCGCTGCGGAGAATTCGTAGCCGATGCGATGGGAAAGCCCGACGCGGTCGAGGCCGGACCGCGCCATGATGAGCGCATCCGCAGGCCCCACCGCGTCGCCATCCGGCAGGCGCTGCTTCTCGCCATAGTCGAGTTTTCGCACGCGGGTGTCGGCGGCGCCGCGGAAGTGGATGATCTCGACGTCGGCAAACAATCGCCGCGCATAGGCGGCGCGGCGGACGGCGTTGGTGCCGATCTTGAAACCCTTGCCACGCGATTGGCGCAATGCCTCCAGCGTCACGCCGTTGCGCAGCACCAGCGCGTCGTTGGGAGGATCGCGCGAGAGCGTGGCGCCGATCACGAGGCCGGGCGTGTCTTCGTTGCCGGGCATGTCCTTCAGCGAATGCATCGCCGCCTGGAGTTCGCCCGACAGCACGGCGGCGCGGATCTGCGCCACGAAGGCACCGCCCTTGCCACCATGGGGCAACAGCTTGCTGGTCTGGTCGAGATCGCCCGTGGTGTCGAACTTGACGATCTCGACGTCGAGATCGGGCATGGCGGCGGTCAGGCGGCGCGCGATCTCTTCCGTCTGTGCCAGCGCCATCGCGCTCTTGCGTGTGCCGATCTTGAATCGCGTAGCCAAGCCCAAATCCTCTCAAGACGCGAGTTTACCGCGCATCCTCCAATATCATGTCGGAGGCCTTTTCGGCGATCATGATGATCGGCGCGTTGGTGTTCCCCGACACGAGATCGGGCATGATCGAGCCGTCGACGATTCGGAGGCCTTCGAGGCCCCTCACCTTCAGCCGCTGATCGACCACCGCGAGCGCATCATTGCCCATACGACAGGTCGAGGTCGGATGGTAGATGGTGCTGCCCCGCTCACGGCAATAATCCAGCAGCTCGGCATCCGTGGACACCTTCGCTCCGGGATCGTATTCGTCGACCACGAACGGCTTCAGCGCCGGTGCATGCAATATCTTGCGCAGGATCTTCAGGCCTTCCACGTTGGTGGAGCGGTCGGTCTCGGTCGACATGTAGTTGATGCGGATCTCCGGCGGCACTGTCGGGTCAGCGCTCTTGATGCGCAAGGACCCGCGGCTTTCGGGACGGAGTTGGCATACCGACGCCGTGAAGCCGGAGAAACCATGCAGCTTCTCGCCCATCTTGTCGGTCGAGAACGGCAGGAAATGGACCTGGATGTCCGGCGAGGCCAGCCGCGGACTGGTCTTGAAGAAGGCGCCCGCCGTGCCGGCCGCGATCGTCAGCCAACCTTTGCGGAACAGCGCATAGCGCGCACCGGCCATGGTGCGGCGGAGCGGATGATTGACGGTGTCGTTGAGCGTGATCTTCTGCGAGCAGCGCATCACGATACGAACCTGCATGTGGTCCTGGAGATCGTGCCCGACGCCCGGCGCGTCCAGCACGACATCGATGCCGTGCTTGCGGAGGAGGTCGCCGGGTCCGACCCCGGAGAGCTGGAGCAGCTGCGGCGAGTTGTAGGCGCCGCTCGACAGCACGACCTCCTTGCGCGCACGGGCGCGGCGCAGCGTGGCGCCCTGACGGTACTCAACGCCGACCGCGCGGCGGCCCTCGAACAGCACGCGCTGGCCGAGCGCGCCAGTCTCGATCTTGAGATTGCCGCGGGCCTTGGCGGGGCCGAGATAGGCCACCGCCGTCGAGGCGCGGCGGCCGTTGCGGGTCGTGGTCTGAAACAGGCCGACGCCTTCCTGCGTGGCGCCGTTGAAATCAGGATTGTAGGGCAGACCGGTCTCGACCGCGGCGTCCATGAAGGCCTTCGACAGCGGATCGGTCACCACCATGTTGGACACCGGCAGCGGGCCGCCGCTGCCGTGATATTGATCGGCGCCGCGCGACTGGTTCTCGGCCTTCTTGAAATAGGGCAGCACGTCGTCATAGCCCCAGCCGGCGTTGCCGCGCTGACGCCATCTGTCGTAATCCTCGTGCTGACCGCGGACATAGAGCAGGCCGTTGATCGAGCTCGATCCGCCCAGCGTCTTGCCGCGCGGCTGGAACACCTGACGGCCCTTCAGCTCGGGCTCCGGCTCGGTCTGGTACATCCAGTTGACGGTTTTTTCCTTGAACAGCTTGCCGTAGCCGAGCGGCACGTGGATCCAGATGTTGGAATCTTTCGGGCCTGCCTCGAGCAGCAGCACGCTGTGCTTGCCGTTCGCCGACAGCCGGTTGGCGAGCACGCAGCCGGCAGAGCCGGCACCGACGATGATGTAGTCGAATTCAGGATCGGAGGGCGTCAGGGAGGAAGTTGCGTTCATGCGCTACTGTTCTTTTTGTTGGTGTGGGCGTTTCCAATCATCACTTAGCACGATCATGCAGCGACGCGCAGCGCCTCGACCAGCGACCTGAACGCACGGGCATATTCCGCACCCGCCCTTGCGATATCGGCGCGTCCGGCGCAGGCGACCGCCGCTTCCGTGACCGCGCCGAGCAGCAGCCGGGCCAGCGGCTCGACCGGCTGCCGCGCGATCAGGCCGGCCTCCATCGCCGCCGCAATCGCACGCGGCAGCTTGCCGCCGAAATGTCTGGCGTCGATCTCGCGCCAGCGCTCCCAGCCGAGCACGGCCGGGCCGTCGCGCAGGATGATCTGGCCGGTCGGGCCCTTGGCGGTCGCGGCGAAATAATGCTGGGTGCCTGCGACCATCGCGGCAAGCACGTCCTTCTCGGCGCGGGCCGTGCTGTCGATCTCGGCGACGAGGTCGCGCGAGACCTGGTCGAACACCGCTTCGAACACCGCCTCCTTGGTCTTGAAGTGATGATAGACCGCGCCCTTGGCAACGTGGGCGGCTTCGGCGATCTCGTCCATCGTCGTCGCGGCAAAGCCTTGCGTCCCGAACAGGCGGCGCGCCGCCGTCAGGATCGCCTCCGATGTCGCAGCCCGCCGCTCCGCCTGTTTCGCCATGGCTCTGCTGTAGTCGAAACGGGCCAGGACAGCCAGTTGACTTTTCGACCGCCGGTCGGTATTTACCGACTATAAGTCGGTTTTACTCGTGAGGTGCGCCCATGCCGAGCCGTGATGTCGTCGAAGCTTTTGCCAAACGATTGGAGGACGGGGATTTCGTCGGAGCGATCCTCGACTATTACACGCCGGACGCCGCCACCTATGAAAACCAGGCCGAACCTCTGGTCGGACGCGACAAGCTCGCGGCCAAGGAGCGCGGCGTGCTGGCAGCCTCTAGGGAGGTCAAGGCGGTGCGCATCGGGCCAAGCCTGATCGAAGGCGACCATGTCGCGACGCGCTGGAGATTCAGCTTCACCAATGCCGAGGGCATCATCCGAACGTTGGACGAGATCGCATGGCAGACATGGCGGGACGATCAGTTGATCGAAGAACGGTTCTATTACGATCCGAAGCAGTTGGGGCGGTGATGCCTAAAGCACAGCTGTCATCGCCCGCGAAGGCGGGCGATCCAGTATTCCAGAGACGGCAGTGATTCCTCGATAGGCTGCGGCGTACTGGATGCCCCGCCTTCGCGGGGCATGACAGCGGAGTTGGTAGTGAGCATGCTCCTGCCGCGACGACGATGACGACCGCGCCTCGCATTTGTATCGATTTGTTATCGATACAATATCGCGAACACGCAGAAGTGGTCACAGCAATCGTCGCAAGCTCAGATAATTCATAGTTCGTCAAAGGTTTGCAGCGAATTCTCCGGACCGGGCCGGACAAGCGGCCCATGCTGCTAGGCTCTGGGAATGCGGACTCAAACGACCAGCTATTTCGCGCGGCTGTTCGCCGGCGATCTGTCGGCCTTTGGCGGTCCCGTAACCGACGAAGCCGTCGCGGGCCATATCCGCGCCGAACAGATGTCGCTGGTGCTCGGCTATTCGGTCGGCATCATGCTGGCCAATGCCTGCAACGCCGGCGTGCTCGTCGTCGCGCTGTGGCATTCGCCGGACTTGAAGCTGGCCTTGATCTGGGCCGCCATCGTGGCGGGCGCCGCGATCGCGTTCGGCCTGCAATCCCATGCCGCGCGCCGCATCACCAAACCACAATTCGTCTCGCGCCGGGCCATGCATCGGCTGGTGCGCAATGCCTTTCTCCTCGGCGCCGGCTGGGGCACCGTTCCGGTCGCATTCTTCGCCGATGCCTCAACGGGCGGGCAGCTCGTCATCACCTGCCTCTGTTCGGGGATGCTGGCCGGCGGCGCGCTGGCCTTCGCCACGATCCCGATCGCCGCGATCGCATTCACGGCCCCGATCTTCGCTGGCATCGCGATCTGCCTCGGCAGGAATGGCGATCCGGCGTTTCTGCTGATCGCCTTCCTGGTGGTGGTCTACGGATCGGTGCTGCTGCGCAGCGTGTTCGTCAATTCGATCGCGTTCGCACGGCGCGTGATGCGGCAGATCGAGGCCGAACGTACGGTGCGGCAGGACCCGCTGACGCATCTGCCCAATCGCGTCGCGTTCAACGAAACGCTCGATGCAGCCTTGAAGCGGCTCGCTCTGTCCGGCGAGGAATTCGCGGTCTTTCTGCTCGATCTCGATCGTTTCAAGGAGGTCAACGACAAGTTCGGCCATCCCGCCGGCGACGAGTTTCTGGTCCAGATCGCGAGTCGCCTGCAACGCTGCACCCGCGCGGCCGAGCATGTCGCGCGCATCGGCGGCGACGAGTTCGCGCTGGTAATGGCCAATCTGGCGCGGCCGGAGGATGCGCTCGAGATCGCCGAGCGCTTCGTCGCGGCCTTCGACGAACCGTTCCAGATCGAGGGCCGCCAGATCGTCGGCGCGACCAGCGTCGGCATCGTGCTGGCGCCGCGTGACGGCAGCACGCAACTCGACATCATGAAGAACGCCGACACCGCACTCTACCGCGCCAAGAAGGCCGGACCCGGCACGGTGTGTTTCTTCGAGGAAGCCGACGACCGCTCGTCACGCGACCGCAAGGCGCTGCAATTGGATCTGGAAGGCGCCATCGCCAGGGACGAAATGTTCCTGGTCTTTCAGCCCTTTCTCGACCTCGGCGGCAACCGCATCACCGGCTTCGAGGCGCTGCTGCGTTGGCAGCATCCCCAGCGCCGACTGGTGCCGCCGAGCGAGTTCATTCCGATCGCCGAGGAAACCGGTCTGATCCACGAGATCGGCGAATGGGTCGTCCGCCGCGCCTGCGCGACGGTTGCCGAGTGGCCCGAAGAGATCAGGGTCGCCGTGAATTTCTCGGCCGCGCAATTTCACAACAACGGCCTGCTCCAGGTCATCGTGCAGGCGCTCGCGGACGCGAAGATCGCCCCGCACCGGCTCGAGATCGAGATCGAGATCACGGAATCGATGCTGCTGTCGAAATACGCCTCCGCCGCGTCCGTCCTCAACGCGCTGCTGGAGCTCGGCGTCACCGTGGCGCTCGACGATTTCGGCACCGGCTTCTCCTCGCTGACCTACCTGCGCAAGCTGCCGTTCAGCCGCATCAAGATCGACCAGTCCTTCATCCGCGACATGCTGGTGCAGCCGGACTGCGCCGCAATCGTGAAATCGGTGATTGGGCTCGCGCGCGACCTGCGCATCGGCGTGGTCGCGGAAGGTGTCGAGACCGCCGACCAGCTCGAATATCTGCGCCAGATCGGTTGCGACGAAGTCCAGGGTTATCTCATCAGCCGGCCGGTGTCGGCGGATGGCGTTCTGGCGCTGCTTGATCCGAAGAAGCTGCGGGCGACCTACGCGGCGTAGGCGAGCTGGCACGAGGTTTATTTCACAACCAGATGCTTCGTGGGTGCTATGGCGGCAGGCGCGGACGGGGAAATGGTGAACGTCAGCCAAGTATTCCATCCTGACGGACGGTTGGCTGCACCGAATTCGCCGTATCCCCTCAGACCAAGGAAGCCCTGCATGTCTGCGACCGGGAAGCTGTACCCGATTTGCGGACCGACACCGAAAACGCGTGACCTGAAACCACCGAGGATCGGGTTCTGGCCGGAATCGTCGGTGATTTGCTGGTAGGCGTAGCCGACAATGCCGACGAAAAGCTGCTTCGTTAGGTAGTGCGATGCGCCCCAGTCGAAGTGGAAATCGATGCCGCTCCGGTACTGGGTGTCGGGATTCCTGAAATTGTAGGTCAGGCCGGCGACGCCCGAGATTTCGTTTCCTGCCGCCGGGTCGAAATAGGTATAGCCGCCCCCAATGTCGATCGCGCCGTGCCCGAGCCCGATATTGGGAATCCGCGTCGGATCATAGTCGCCGACGGGAACATTGCCCGTGACGTAAGCCATGTAATTGTCGACGCCATGGTTCCATAGCAGTTCCGCGAACGGTGCGAGGTCGCCGTAGGAGGTAAGCGATCCTTCCAGCATTCCGGTGCGCGTCACCACAATCGGTCCGGCTATCGCAGTCAGCGTTCCGGCGATACTGGTGGCGGCTCTGCCGTACTGGCCCGATATGCCTACGACCAACTGACCGCCAAGCACCGCCGTCGCGAATGTATACGATGGCGTAAGGGCGACCAGATCGGCCCGCCCGCTCAGACTCAGATTCAAATTAACATTGACGTTCGCGGGGATTTTGCCGGCCAGGATCTCTTTGGCTGCAGCAGCACTCCCAGCGGTGGCGACGCTGGAATGGTAATCGATCACGCTGAGCGCCCAGCCCGGTGTCTGCTGCATGGCGGCGAGACTCGCAAACTGACCCGGAAACCAGAATGAGCTACCGCCCTGGTCGGCATGCGAAACATCAGCGCAAAGCACGAGAGCAGCCACCGTTGTCGCATAGTTGATGGCGCAGCTTCCCGGCTTGTTTGATCTCATTGCAAACCTCTGGGCGGCATTTGCAACCAGTGGCGGGCTACTGCAAAGCGCCCCGCGAACCGCGGAGCCTTAAGTTACGACGGGCATCCAATACTAGTGTCCTGAGTCACAAGTTCGCAATCATAGATTCGCAGTAGATTCGCGTCGCCGTGCCAAGGATGGAGGCTGCA
>NZ_JBVVPC010000006.1:0-241093 GCF_055807355.1 Bradyrhizobium sp. Ken01 | reverse complement strand
TCACCTTTAAAAACGGCCTCGAATACTTCCACGCCGTTGCAGCAGGATGGAGCCTTAGAGATATGTGCATGCCCTAGGGCGAAGGCCGGGACCCATAACCACCGAGTTCGGTTTGGCGAAGACAGGTGGTGACCAGCTCGCGCTAATAACTCCCACTCGGCGTATGGGTCCCGGCCTTCGCCGGACGACAGCGAGAGTGAGCAACACCGCCGCTCACATCCGCAACAGCGCCTGCCGGTCGATCTTCCCCGTGCCCGTCTTCGGCAGCTCGTCGATGAAGATCACTTCGCGGGGATATTTGTAGGGAAGCAGCTTGCCCTTCACGTAATCCTGCAGCCGTCGTGTCGCTTCGCTTTGATCGGCCGCGCGGCTGTTCATCACCACGACCGCCTTCAGGGTCATGCGCCGGTCCGGCAGCTCGGCGGCGAACACCGCGCATTCGCGGATGTCCGGATGGTCGGCGAGGCACAGCTCGACCTCGAGCGGGTAGACCCACTGGCCGGAGATCTTGATGAGATCGTCGGCGCGGCCGCGGAAGAAGTGAAAGCCATCGGCATCGCGGACGAAGCGGTCGCCGGTGTAGATCCACCCGCCCTGCCGGATCGTTTCGGCGGATTTGTCCGGCCGGTTCCAGTAAAGCGGCGTGTTGGAATCGCCGCGCACCCACAAGATGCCTTCCTCGTCGTCGGCGACATCGCGGCCGTCCTTGTCGCGTAGCGCGACCTCGTAGCCGGGCACACGCAGGCCGGCCGCGCCGAGCTTCTTCCGCTCGGGGCGGTTGGAGAGATAGATGTGCAGCACCTCGGTCGAACCGAGGCCTTCCACGATCTCGAGACCGGTGAGCGTCTTCCAGCCGTTGAAGACGTCGGCCGAGAGCACCTCGGCGGCCGAGAGCGCCATGCGCAGCGACGAGAAGTCGGTCCTGTCGGCACTCTCGGCCTTGGTCAGCGATGTATAGAGCGTCGGCAGGCCGAAGAAGACCGTCGGCTTGTACTGCTCGATCGCCGAAAAGATCGCCGCGGGCTTCGGCTGGCCCGGCAACAGCAGCGTCGTCGCGCCCGCCGAGAACGGGAAGGTGATCGCGTTGCCAAAGCCATAGGCGAAGAAGATTTTTGGCACCGAGAAGCAGATGTCATCCGGCGTCAGCTTCAAGACGTTCTGCGCAAAAGCGACCTCGCTATAGGCCATGTCGTGCTGGAGATGCACGATGCCCTTGGGCCGGCCAGTGGATCCGGACGAGTACATCCAGAACGCCATCTCGTTGCGATGCGTGTCGGCTTCCGCAAGTTCGGACGGAAATTGCGACAGCCAATTGGCGGCGGAAACGGCGTTCGGCGCGGCGTGATCGCCCACGGCGCCATTGACAACGACCAAGGTGTGCAGGCTCGTGTCCTTGCAGGCCTCGGCGTTGAAACGTGCACAGAACTCGGCGTCCGCCACCGCGACAGAAGCGCCGGAATCGGCGAGATAGAATTGCAGCAGATCCGGCGGCGTCAGCGTGTTGATCAGCAACGGCACGAAGCCGGCGCGCACCGCACCGAAGAACGCGGCCGGATAGGCCGGGGTGTCGTCGAGGAACAGCAGCACGCGATCGCCGCGCTTGAGGCCGAGCGAGGCAAGGCCGTTGCCCCAGCGGCAGGCTTCCGCGCAGAGCTCGGCGTAGGTGCGCATGCCCGCGGGGCCAATGAGCGCGAGCTTGTCGCCGCATCCTCTCGCGAGATTGCCGAATAGCACGCGGCTGGCATTGTAGACCTGCGGAACGGAAAAGCCGATCTCGCGTGCGCCCGCGCAGTCGGCGGGCACCTGGTCGTGAATCTGCTCGCTCATGCCTCGTCCCCACCGTTCTTGGCGGCTTCGTAGCGCGCCATGAAGGCCGGCGACATCGCGCGCAGGCGGGAGTCGTCGATGCGGCCTGAGCGGGTGATGTAGCTGTAGGCAAAGTCCATCAGGCCCTGCTGCATGTGCTGAGCAAAGTGCTCGTACCAGAAAGCGCTGGTCCGCGCGGCGTTGACGAGCTTCTGCACCACCGGCTTTCGGGCGGCCTGGTAGCGATGCAGGGCGGTGGAGAGATGCGCATCCGACTCCAGCGCCTTGACCAGCGCAATGGCGTCCTCGATCGCGAGCCGCGTGCCCGAGCCGATCGAGAAATGCGCCGAGTGCAGCGCGTCGCCGAGCAGCACCATGTTCTTGAACGACCAGTGCTCGTTCCAGACCCAGGGGAAGTTGCGCCAGACCGATTTGTTGGAAACCAGCGAGCGGCCGCCGAGCGTGTCGGCGAACACCTCCTCGCAGACACCTTTGGACTGCTCCACGTCCTTATAGGCGAAACCGTAGGCCTGCCACGTCGCATGATCGCATTCGACCAGGAACGTGCTCATGGTTGGAGAGTAGCGGTAGTGGTGGGCGTTGAAGGCGCCGCGGTCGGTCTTTACGAAGGTCTGCGACAGCGTGTCGAAGCGCTTCGAGGTGCCGTACCAGACGAACTTGTTGGAGGAGTAGGACAGCGAGGTGCCGAAATCGCCCTCGAAGGCGCGGCGTACCAGCGAGTTCAGCCCGTCGGCGGCGACGATCAGATCATGGCCGTTGAGCTGGTCGATCGCATGAATCGGCGTATCGAAGCGCGGGGTGACGCCGACATCGAGCGCGCGCTGCTGCAGGAATCGCAAGAGCTCGAGCCGGCCGATCGAGGAGAAGCCGACGCCGTCGATGGCGACGCTGTCGCCGCTCAGGTTCAGCGTGATGTTCTCCCAGCTCTCCATGTGCGGCGCGATCGCGTCGACCGTCTCGGGGTCGTCGGCACGCAAGAATTCCAGGGCTTGGTCCGAGAACACGACGCCAAAGCCCCAGGTCGCGTCGGCCGGGTTCTGTTCGAACAGGTCGACTTGATCCTCGGGGTGACGCTTCTTCCAGAGATAAGCGAAGTAGAGCCCACCGGGCCCCCCGCCAATCACGGCGATCCGCAACGTCTGTCCTCCCTAATTGACAGTATACTTACTATCTAGGGGTAGACTAATGTGCTCCGGTCGCCCGCGCCAGCGGAATTATCGGCAAAGCGCGGGCGCGCCGAAGCTTGTGCCCGGACGCGCGTTTGGCGGCGGGTCCGAAGCAGTGAGTGCGAAGCATAGCCAAACCGCGCCGGCTTGGCCATCCGCACGTCAGACGCAGCACTTTACCAGCCGCCGTTCACCACGGTGGTGCAGCTGCCGGACGGCTCGCTTCTCTAGCGTGCGGCAAACGGCGCCAGAACGTCCTTGCAGGCGGGCGACAGCGAAGCGGCATTGTTGGCAACGCATTGGATGATCCGACCGCCACCTGGCGCCACGCTGCCGCACAGCGTGCGGACATCCTCGCGACATGCGGACTGGACGATGAACAGCTCTTCGCGCGGCCGCAGCGGGCGCAGCACGATAACGGCAGGCGCGGCTGCCGGTGCAGCTGCCGCAGGAGCTGCGCCCGCAGGTGCCGCCGTGGCTGCCGCGCCACCGCCGGCCGCGGCGCTCACGGCCTTCTCGCAGGCCGGCGAAACCTTTGCCTTGTTCTTCTCCAGGCATTCCAGCGCAGGCGCGCCGCCCGGCGGCACGCTGGCGCACACCTTGGGATAATCGGCGCGGCACGCGCTCTTGACGGCAGCGACCTGCGCGCTGCTTGGCTGTTTGGCTGCCGCGGCCTTCGGCGCGGCTCCAGATGCCGGCTTTGCCGCGGGAGCGGATTCAGCCTTCGGCGCGGCAGGCGCGGCCTCCGCCTTGGGGGCAGCCTCCTTGGGGGCAGTCTCTTTGGGTGCAGCCTCGGTCTTCGGCGCGGCTTCGGTCTTCGGCGCCGCAGCAGGCTCGACGGCACGAACCGCGGTTTGGCATCCCGATGACAGGCTGGACATGTTCTTCTGCAGGCATTGATAGGCCTCCATGCCGCCGGGCGTGACGCTCGCGCAGTGCGCCATGAAGTCCGAGCGGCATGCGGAGCGGATCGCGCTCTTCTGCGCCTCGCTCGGTGCTTGTGCGAATGCGCCTGCTGCAGTTGCGAAGAGAGTCGCCACCAGCAACGCCCCGCGTGCCGACGTATGTTTCAACATGTTGAACATCTGAGTGAATTCCTGCCCTGTCGGTAACGCCGACAATTTTTCAAATGTGATGCAAACAATCGTCGCGGGTGATGTCGCGCGCGGCATCATTGGCCGCCGCGACCTCTACCGCAAGTAGATATTGGCTTTGCAATTGCGACGTAACTAGGTCGTCAGAGCTTGACCATGCGCTTGCCGCGGTTGTCGCCCGCCAGCAATCCGATCAGCGCCTTCGGCGTGTTCTCGAGGCCGTCGATGATATCCTCCTGCACCTTCAGCTTGCCGGATCTGACCCAGGCCTGGAGGTCGGCGAGCGCTCGCTGGCTTTCCTTCATGTAGTCCATCACGATGAAGCCCTGCATGACGAGCCGCTTCACCACGATCAGGCCGGGCACGCCGCGCGGGCCGTGTGCCGAGGGCGCGCCGTCATATTGCGAGATCGCGCCGCAGCAGGCGATGCGGCCGTAATTGTTCATCTGCGGCAGGCACGCTTCGAGAATGTCGCCGCCAACATTGTCGAAATAGACGTCGATGCCCTTCGGCGCCGCCGCGCGCAGCGCCTTGAACACCGCGCCGTCCTTGTAGTCCACGGCCGCATCGAAGCCGAGCTCGGAGGTCAGCCAGCTGCATTTCTCGGCACCGCCGGCGATGCCGATGACGCGACATCCCTTGATCTTCGCGATCTGCCCGACGATCGAGCCGACCGAGCCTGCAGCCGCGGAGACCACGACGGTCTCGCCTTCCTTGGGTTTGCCGATCTCCAGCAGGCCGAAATAGGCGGTGAGGCCGGCGATGCCGAACACGCTGAGCAGATGCGTCATCGGCTCGAGCTTCGGCATCTTGGTGAGATGCTTGGCGGGCACTGCCGCCAACTCCTGCCAGCCGGTGTCACCAAACACGATGTCGCCCGGCGCAAGCCCCGGCGCCTTCGAGCTGACGACCTCGGCGATGGCGCCGCCGGCCATCACGCTGTTGGCTTCGACTGCTGAGCGATAGGTTGCGCCGTGCATCCAGGCGCGGTTGGCGGCGTCGAGCGAGATGTAACGCACGCGCAGCAAGGCCTCGCCGTCCTTCGGCTCAGGCACCGCACCTTCGACCATCTTGAAGTGCTCGGGGCCGAGCTTGCCGCTGGGCTTTTCCACCAGAAGAATCTGACGATTGACGCTGCCGCTCATGATGTTTCCCCTCGGTCGTTTGACGATTATTGATGCAGCTGCCGCAAGAAAAAAGTGCAAGCCGCATTCGTTGTGCGCTGCATGAAGCTAGATCGCGGGCGCCAGTTTCGCAACGGGAACATCCGCCCCGACGGTCGCACGCCAAGCGTGTTGCGCGGCCGTCATATCTGCGACATCATGAAGCGGTCGGTGTAGCGGGGGTGTTCAATGTCGAACAGGTTTACGCAATTCATTCTGGTGGCGATGGTGCTCGGCATCATCATGGGCGCGGCGATCTACAATTTCCTGCCCGACACGCGGGGCGATTGGGCCTCGTCCATCAACCTGATCGCCGTGATTTTCCTGCGCCTGATCAAGATGATCATCGCGCCGCTGGTGTTTGCGACGCTGGTCGGCGGCATTGCTCATATGGGCTCGGGCTCCAAGCTCGGCCGCATCTTCGCCAAGACCATGGGCTGGTTCGTCAGCGCCTCTTTCGTCTCGCTGATGCTCGGCCTCGTGATGGTCAATCTGCTCCAGCCCGGCGCGAATTTCCCCGGTACCCTGCCCGACAAGGCGCAGTCGACCGGCCTGCCGGTTTCCGCCTTCTCGATCGAAAAATTCCTGACCCATCTGATCCCGACCTCGATCGCGGATGCGATGGCGCAGAACGAGATCCTGCAGATCGTGATCTTCGCCGTGTTCTTCTCGGTGGCGATGGGCTCGATGCCTGAGCGTTCCAAGCCGATCCTGGCGCTGATCGACGATATCGGCCACATCATGCTCAAGGTGACGGGCTATGTGATGATGTTCGCGCCGTTCGCCGTCTGGGCCGCCATCACCGCGACGGTTGCCAAGAACGGCCTGCTGGTGCTCTGGAAGCTCATCGTCTTCATGGGTGGCTTCTATCTCTCGCTCGCGCTCCTGTGGGGCATCCTGGTGGTCGTGGGCTTCATCGTGATCGGGCCGCGCTACGCCCATCTGCTGAAGCTGATCCGCGAGCCGCTGATGATCGCATTCTCCACGGCGAGTTCCGAAGCGGCCTATCCGAAGACGCTGGAGGGGCTGAACAAGTTCGGTGCTTCGTCGCGGATATCGAGCTTCGTGCTGCCGCTCGGCTATTCCTTCAATCTCGACGGCACGATGATGTACTGCACCTTCGCGAGCATCTTCATCGCGCAGAGCTACCACATCGACATGCCGCTCGGCACCCAGCTCGCGATGCTGGCGACCCTGATGATCACCTCGAAGGGCGTCGCCGGCGTGCCGCGCGCCTCCCTCGTCGTGATCGCCTCGACGCTGTCGCAATTCGGCATCCCCGAGGCCGGGCTGTTGATGATCATGGGCATCGACACCTTCCTCGACATGGGCCGCAGCGCCACCAACGTGATCGGCAACACACTCGCGACCTCGGTCGTGGCCAAATGGGAGGGCGAGCTCGGGCCCGAGCACGAGCTTGGAGCGGGCGATGCCGTGCCGGGGGACATGATCCCCGGCGAAGTGCCTGCGATGGCCGGCCATTGATCGGAGTGCATCATGCACCTTTTAATGGCGATATCGGGCGGCCTGTTGCTGGCAGCGTGCCAGCTGGCCACGGGTGCCTCCGCCCAGACGACCGGCGGCAGCGAAGGGCTTAGCCCGACGCTGTCAGCGATCAAGACCGCGCACACCGTGCGGCTCGGGTATCGCGAGAGCTCGCCGCCGTTCTCCTTCCTCGACCAAGCCAACCGGCCGATCGGCTACAGCCTCGAGCTCTGCGAGGCCATCGTCGAGGAGATCGGCGTCGAGGTCGACGATCCCAATCTGAAGATCGCCTACGTCAAGGTCACCTCGGATGACCGCATCGACTCCGTGCTCCAGAACAAGATCGACCTGGAATGCGGCTCGACCACGGCCAATGCCGAGCGCGCCAAGCGCGTCGCCTTCTCGCCGCTGATGTTTGTCGCCGGCACCAAGCTGATGGTGCCGAAGGCGTCCAGCGTCCAGTCACTGACTGATCTGAAGGGAAAGATCATCGTGGTGACGAAGGGCACCACCAACGAGCAGGCGATCCAGGCGGCCGACAAGAAGTCCTCGTTGGGACTGACCATCGTTGTCGGTGCCGATCACGAACAGTCGTACCAGATGCTCGTCGACGGCAAGGCTGATGCGTTCGCGACCGACGACATCCTGCTGTCCAGCCTGATCGTGCGCCACAAGGCGCAGGACAAGTTCCGCGTCACCGGCGATTACCTGTCCTATGATCCCTACGGCATCATGTTCCGCAAGGGCGAACCGCAACTGGCGGCGGTGGTCGATCGCACCTTCCGCAAGCTCGGCTCCAACCACGACCTCGTCCCGCTCTATAATAAATGGTTCACTGCAAGACTTCCGACCGGCGAACGGCTGAACGTGCCGATCTCGCTGCAGCTGGAGGAAGCCTTCAAGGCGATGGACGACTCCGCGAGCGCGAATAATTAGCGCTTGCGGCGAGCCGCTGCGCCCTGCCCCTACAAGGAGAGAGGGCGCAGCAACGATCAGCGCGCGCTCACGCGCCCGCGGGGACCTGGTCCAGAAATCCCGTGACGCTCCTGATGCGGCCGTCCTTCAGCACGGCGAAATCGGTCCCCTTGATCGGGCTGTCGATGCCATCGGGACCAAGGCCCCAACTGAAGCGGACATGGTCGCCGTAGCCGTTGGGCTCGCCGATCAGCTTGAACTTGAAATCGGGAAAGCGCTGCTGCACGCCTGCGATCAGCGCATCGACGCCGTCATGGCCGTCGCCCTTCATCAGGGGGTCGACATAGCTCGCATCCGCCGTCCAGTTCTGGCTCAGCAGTTCGCGCCGGCGATCGGCTGCACGTTCGTTCCAGAGGTCGATATAGCGGCGGGCGATGGTGATGGGGTCGGTCATTGTCGTCTCCTTCGATGGCGCCGTGTTGTTCGGCTGACCCGACTATCGAAGGTTCACGCGCGCTGATCGATTACCTCTGAGGTCGTCAGCGCACGTGAATTTTCCGTACTTACTTCGCCGCCGTGACCATGATTTCGACGGTGTATTGTGCTGCCGCGAGCTTGGCTTCGACGGTGGCGCGCGCCGGCGTGTTGCCGGGCGAGACCCAGGCGTCCCACACCGCGTTCATCTCGCCGAACGTTTTCATGTCGGTGATGTAGATCGTGGCCGAGAGCAGCTTCGACTTGTCGGTGCCGGCCTTGGCGAGATGGCTGTCGATGGTCGCCAGGATGTCCTGGGTCTGCTTCGTCACGCTTTCGCCGGCGGCGTTGTTGGCGACGACACCGGCGAGATAGACGGTGTTGCCGTGCACGACGACCTGGCTCATGCGCGGGCCGGTTTCAAGACGTTGAATGCTCATTGGGGTCTCCTTTGAATGGCGGCCCTGTCTAGCGCAGCGGCCTGTCCTGTGCCACCCTAGGCACGCATGCGTTGCCGGGCACGCATGCGTCGGTGGCCGTGCATGCGTTACGCTTCAGGGAAACTGGCTGAAGAACGTCCAGATCGTCTCGGCGGCGTCGATGTCGCCGTTCTGCGTCCCGAGCAAGCTGGTTGCGACCTTCGGGAAGCGGGCATCGGGAGAAAATCCGGGCATGCGGTGACCGCCTTGATTGATGCGATAAAGCACGACGTCGTGCCCTCCAGGACAGTGCGAGGAGATCCGTGTCACCGTGGATTGGTCTGCGGGCGCCCTGTCGGGCAAATCGGTGATGTCGGAATTATCGGTCTCGCAGCCGTTGAGCTTGCGCCAGAACGCGAGCGTCTCGTCGGTGGACCAGAATCCGTCTGCGGCATAATAGCTCGACCCGCGACCGCCCTCGTAGGGGACCAGCGGATCGGCCGTGCCGTTCATCAGCAGCATCGGCAGTGGCCGCGACGGATGGCACGTGACTGCGGCCTCATCGGTTAGGTTCATGCTCACGCTCGCGGCGGCAGCAAACAGATCGGCCCGGGCGCAGACCAGCGTCATCGCCATGGCGCCGCCATTGGAGACGCCGGTGACATAGACGCGGCGAGGATCGGCGGTGCCGTTCGCCACCAGCTTCTCGACCAGCTTTGTGATGAAGGCGACGTCGTCGGTGCCCGCGGGCGGGCCGCGGAGCGCCGGTCCCGCCTTGGTCCTCGCATCGGTCCAGGCGTGGTTGAGGCCGTCAGGAAAGACCGCGGCAAACCCTTCGCGCCTTGCGACCTGCGGCCATGCCGTGCGCGTCATCATGTCGGCGCCGCGCTGGGTCTTGCCGTGCAGCACGACCACGAGCGGCACCAGCCGCTTCGCCGGCAGTTGCACGGTGTAGGACCGCTTCACGCCGTCGATGTCGATCGTATCGGCGGACGCAGCCGAGGCGGCGGCCAATGCCGCAACAACCGCCGCGATGCGCATCCGCCGCCGCATCATCTAGCCCACGGCCTTCGCCGCGGCCCGGCCCGCATTGCGGCCCGAGAACAGGCAGCCGCCGAGGAACGTGCCTTCCAGCGAACGATAGCCGTGCACGCCGCCGCCGCCGAAGCCGGCGGCTTCGCCCGCTGCATAGAGGCCGGGGATGACGCTGCCCTCCTCGCCGAACACGCGCGAAGAGAGGTCGGTCTCGAAACCGCCCAGCGTCTTGCGGGTGAGGATGTTGAGCTTGACCGCGATCAGCGGCCCTTGCGCGGGATCGAGGATGCGGTGAGGGGAGGCGGTGCGGATCAGTCTGTCGCCGATATAGCGCCGCGCATTGTGAATGTTCATCACCTGCGCATCCTTGACGTAAGGGTTGGCGATCTCACGGTCGCGCGCCTCGATCTGCATCCTGATGTGCTCGAGCTTGAGGAGGTCGCTGCCGGCCAGCTTGTTCATGGCCGCAACGAGATCCTCGATCTTGTCGCGCACGATGAAGTCGACACCATGGCTTTTGAACGCTTCCACCGGCGCCGGTGCGCCCTTGTTGGTGGCGCGCTTGATTGTCATGCGCCAGCTCTTGCCGGTGAGGTCGGGGTTCTGCTCCGAGCCCGACAGCGCAAACTCCTTCTTGATGATGCTCTGGGTCAGGATGAACCAGGAATAATCGTACCCAGTGGACATGATGTAGTGGAGCTGGCCGAGCGTGTCGGAGCCGGGAAACAACGGCGCCGGCAAGCGCGTGCCGGTGGCGTCGAACCACATCGAGGAGGGGCCGGGCAGGATGCGGATGCCGTGGCGCGGCCAGATCGGTGACCAGTTCTGGATGCCTTCCACATAATGCCACATGCGATCGCGGTTGATCAGCCGCGCGCCTGTTTTCTCGGTGATGCCGATCATGCGGCCGTCGACATGCTCGGGCACGCCGGAGATCATGAATTTGGGTGGCGCGCCGAGCCGCTTCGGCCAGTTCTGCCGCACCAGCTCGTGATTGCCGCCGATGCCGCCGGACGCGACGATCACGGCTTGCGCCTTCAACGCAAACTCGCCGACGACGTTGCGCGAGGAGCTCTTGCCGCGCTCGACATTATCCGGGGCGAGAATGGCACCGCCGACGCCATCCACCGTGCCGTTGGTGATCGAGAGCGCGTCGACGCGATGGCGGAACCGAAAGCTCAGCCGGCCGCTTCTGACGGCCTCGCGCGCGCGGCGCTCGAACGGCTCGACGATGCCGGGCCCGGTGCCCCAGGTGACATGAAAGCGCGGCACCGAATTGCCGTGGCCCATCGCGTCATAGCCGCCGCGCTCGGCCCATCCGACCACGGGGAAGATGCGATGGCCCATCGCGCGCAGCCACGCACGCTTCTCGCCGGCCGCGAACGCCACATAGGCCTCGGCCCATTGGCGCGGCCAGAAATCCTCGTCGCGGTCGAAGCCGGCGGTGCCGAGCCAGTCCTGCATCGCGAGGTCGAAGGAGTCCTTGATGCCGAGCCGGCGCTGCTCCGGCGAATCGACCAGGAACAATCCGCCGAACGACCAGAATGCCTGGCCGCCGAGCGACTGCTCGCCCTCCTGATCGATCACGATCACGCGCTTGCCGGCGTCCGCGATCTCGGTTGCCGCCACGAGGCCCGACAGTCCTGCGCCGACAACGATGACGTCAGTCTCTTCAGCCATCTGTTCGGCCATATGTTTCCCCCTCCATGTGCTCCCCCTCCACAGGTTCCCCCCTGTAGTTGCCCGGATTGAAGCCGGCGGTTGCAACTGAGATCAAGAGGACGGCGCGTAAGACATCGTTAACTTGTTCCACTTCGGGAAAAAGACCGGCTGAGTGCAGCGCCGGCGCAACACTGGATTTGAATTTGTTTTGAGCGAGCCGGCATGCCTAGACAAAACCGCGGTTACGACGGACCCTAGCAGGGCATCACCACCTGACACACAGATTCGAATTCGACTGGGGCGGGGGCCAATGAAGTTTCTGACGGGGTTGCTTGCGGCGGTTCTCCTGATCGCGAGCATGGGCGCTTCTCACGCGGTGGTTCGGATCGCGGATGACCGCGGTGGCCGGATCGGAACCTACGTCGACAAATACCAGGACCTGCGACAGTCGGGCGACACCGTCATCATCGACGGTCTCTGCGCCTCTGCCTGCACCATCGTCCTCGGCGCCATCCCGCCTGACCGAATCTGCGTGACGTCGCACGCGACACTGGGCTTCCACGCCGCGTGGGATTTCGGCAGCAACGGCCGCGCCGTCACCAATACCGAAGCGACCCAGATGCTCTATGCGATGTATCCCTCGCAGGTGAAGCGCTGGATCAACCAGCGCGGCGGCCTCACGCCGCATATGCTCTTCCTGAAGGGCAGGCAGCTCCAGGCCATGTACAAGCCCTGCTACCTCGACGCGCAGGCCTCGGCCAACAAGCCATCGTCAAGATAGGCCCGGCGGTCGTCGCTTCCGTTCAACCCTGATCCTTCGTCATGGCCGGGCTTGTCCCGGCCATCCACGTTCTTGGGCCGGGCGAGAATTACGTGGATGCCCGGGTCTTTGCCTCGCCGAAGCGGCTTCGGCCGCGCAGGCGGGACAAGCCAGGGCATGACGAGGATGGCGACGGCCGAACGTCGCCGTTCACGTAAGCTTGCCCGGCCACGCCCCAGCGCCTATTTGAGAGCCAAGGGAACCCTTCACCCCGATCGTTGTCATGGCTCAACCACTGCACCCCGCCCATCCTGTATCGGACAATTCGCCCACTGCCGGCCGGACGCCGGTCGTGCTGCTGTTGGCCGGTGCTGGCGTTGGAGGCTTGGTTGTGCTCGGTGCGCTCGCACTCTGGTTCCACTATGGCAGCCAAGTGTTCTTCGAAATGATCAGGACCGGTTTCGCCGCCTGCTTCTG
Organism: Bradyrhizobium sp. Ken01; assembly: GCF_055807355.1. Lineage (NCBI taxonomy): Bacteria > Pseudomonadati > Pseudomonadota > Alphaproteobacteria > Hyphomicrobiales > Nitrobacteraceae > Bradyrhizobium > Bradyrhizobium sp. Ken01. The sequence continues at coordinate 228,616 of NZ_JBVVPC010000006.1, read as the reverse complement.
ACCCGCGACAGGAAGTTTTCCGCCCATGAGCTCCACCCGTCCGCTGGTGATCGCGACCGCCTTCGCCGCAAGCCTCGTCCTTGGTCTCCTGATCGTATTCTGGGCGATGGGCGGGGTCAGCAAGGTGGCGCAGCCGGCCGCGATCGGCGGCCCGTTCCAGCTCACCGACCAGAACGGCAAGGCCGTCACCGACAAGAGCCTCAAGGGCAAGCCGACCCTGATCTTCTTCGGCTACACCCATTGCCCCGACGTCTGCCCGACCTCGCTGTTCGAGATTTCGGAAGTGCTGCGTGCGATGGGCAAGGACGCTGACAAGGTCAATGCCGTCTTCATCTCAGTCGATCCCGAGCGCGATACGCAGGCCGCGATGAAGGATTATCTGTCGAGCTTCGACCCGCACCTCGAAGGCCTGAGCGGCGATCCTGCCGAGACCGCCAAGGTGATCACCTCCTACCGCGTCTACGCCAAGAAGGTCCCGACCAAGGACGGCGACTACACCATGGACCACACCGCGCTGATCTATCTGATGGATCGCGACGGCCGCTTCGTCTCGCCGTTCAACCTGAAGCGCACGCCGGAAGAAGCCGCGGTGGACTTGAAGCGGTATTTGTAAGTTTGGCGGACTGATCGCGCGGCGTACTCGGTAACCTCTCCCGCTTGCGGGAGAGGTCGGCGCGACGCGCCGGGTGAGGGCTCTCTCCACGCAGGGGCTCTCCCCTGCGGACACACCCTCGACCCTTCCCCGCAAGCGGGGGAGGGAGCGCACCGTGGCCGCAATCCGCGCTCGCGTTCCCGGCCGGATGGGCTATAAGGCCCTCCGATCCCAACGAAAATCGTTCATTTCAGCCGATGGCTCCATCGCAACAGGCGAAATCGTCCAAATCCGCCCGCGGCTTGCTGACCGGGCTGGTCGTCGGCGTCTGCGTGCTCGTTGCTGCGCCGTGCGTGCAGGCGCAGGCTCCGGCCAAGCAGCCCCCAACGGCACCGCAAGCCTCACCTCAGGTCGCGCCGCAAGCCGCTCCCCAGGCGGTGCCGGGCTTCTGGGACCCGCGGCGGCGGCCGGAACGGCCGGACCTGTCGCGCCTGACCGTGATCCGTTTCCTGACCGAAACTGACTATCCGCCGTTCAACTATACCGGCGCCGACGGCAATCCGGCCGGCTTCAACGTCGATTTCGCCCGCGCTCTGTGCGAGGAGATCAAGGTCACCTGCACGGTGCAGATGCGCCGCTTCGAGACGCTGGTTGATGCGCTCGCCTCCAACCGGGGCGACGCCATCATCGCCTCGATGGCGGTGAGCCCGCAGCTCCGCGCCCGCGTCGACTTCACCGATCCCTACTATCGCGTGCCAGCGCGCTTCGCCTCGCGCAAGGACGCGGTGATGCCGGAGATCCGGCCCGAATATCTCGAGGGCAAGAAGGTCGGCGTCATCGCCGGCTCCGCGCATGAAGCCTATCTCAAGGCGATGTTCACCGACGCCGAGCTGCATCCCTATCCCAACGACGACGCGATGCGCGCCGCGCTTCGCAAGGGCGAGGTCGACTTCATCTTCGGCGACGCCATCGCGCTCGCGTTCTGGATCAACGGCACCGATTCCGGCGATTGCTGCGCCTTCTCCGGCGGTCCCTTCGTCGAAAGCCGCTTCTTCGGCGAAGGCATCGGAATCGCCGTGCGCAAGGGCAACGACGTGCTGCGTCAGGCCCTGAACTGGGCGATGTTCCGCGTCTGGGAGAAGGGCCGCTACACCGATCTGTGGCTGCGGTATTTCTCGGTGAGCCCGTTCTAGTCCCACGCGCCGTTACCAATTCCTCATCCTGAGGAGCTTGCGTAGCAAGCGTCTCGAAGGATGACGGCCCCGCTGTTGGCCGCTCCGTTCGAGACGTGCGCTTCGCGGGGCCCCTCAGGATGAGGATATGTCGTATCTGCGACACCGGCGCATTAACCGTCCGCTCATCCTTTTCGTCAAAATAGCACCGCTCTGGCCGCAGCGTCGCTCGCGGAGCGGCCTGCCGCGTGGTGAAATCGAGCTTCGGCTTCGAGTGGTGTGATGCGTAGCATAATGATTTTCGCGGCGATCATGATCGGCCTCGGCACCTTCATGGCGCAGATGGCGGACAGGATGAGCTCCGCCTCGGCGACGTCGGTGCCGCGTACGGTAGCAGTCGCGTCTACCGCGCCGGCCGGCGGCCGTAGCCTCAACATCCCCCGCGACGGCCGCGGCCACTTCCAGACCGAGGGCCGGATTGAAGGCCAGCGCATCGGCTTCATGGTCGACACCGGCGCCTCCGTGGTTGCGCTGAACGAGACCTCGGCCGCCCGCTTCGGCCTGCGTCCCTCGCGCAGCGATTACAACGCTACCGTCTCCACCGCCAACGGCACCATCAAGGCCGCGCGCACCCGCATCGCCATGCTCGATGTCGGCGGCCTCGTCGTACGCGACGTCGATGCCATGGTGCTGCCCGACGAGGCGCTGTCCGAGAACCTGCTCGGTCTCTCCTTCCTCTCCCGCCTCAGGCGGTTCGAATACGCCAACGGTCAGATGGTGCTGGAGCAGTAAAGGTCCTCCCAAAGGCTCCGGCGACCACATACTCTCAAGAAAATCTCTATTTCGATTGCTCTCGCGGACAGGTTTCCCCGTTACCAAACTGCCGCAATTATCATCCATAAGCTGCCATTCCCGCCTTCCGCTGCAGCCCGGCATTCGCTAAGGCTGCATCAAATCTGGCTCTTTTTTACGAGACCGTCTCAATGTTCCCCAAGCCGAAATCCGTGTTGCTGCCCAACACCTATGCCTTCGAGTCCGAGCCGATGGTGAAGGCCACGGGCTTTCGCGAATACGACGCGCGCTGGCTGTTCCAAAAGGAAATCAACCTGATGGGAATCCAGGCGCTCGGCATGGGGCTGGGCGCGCTGATCGCGGAGCTCGGCGTCAGCCAAGAGATCGTCACCGGTCATGATTTTCGCGGCTATTCGGCTTCGATCAAATATGCCCTGATCTCCGGCCTGATGGCGGCAGGTTGCAAGGTGCACGACATCGGGCTCGCGGTGACGCCGATGGCCTATTTCGCGCAGTTCGACCTCGATGTGCCCTGCTGCGCCATGGTCACGGCCTCGCACAACGACAATGGCTGGACCGGCGTGAAGATGGGCGCGAATCGGCCGCTGACCTTCGGCCCGGACGAGATGACGCGGCTGAAGGAGATCGTGCTGGGCGCCGAGTTCAAGAACAAGGCCGGCGGCTCCTATCAATTCCACGAGAATTATCCGGCGCGCTACATCGCCGATCTCACCAGCCGCCCGAAGCTCAAGCGCAAGCTCAAGGTCGTCGCGGCCTGCGGCAACGGCACCGCCGGCGCGTTCGCGCCGCAGGTGCTGGAGGCGATCGGCTGCGAGGTGATCCCGCTCGACACCGAGCTCGACCACACCTTCCCGAAATACAATCCGAACCCCGAGGACATGGAGATGCTGCACGCGATCCGCGACGCGGTGCTGCAGCACAAGGCCGATGTGGGTCTCGGTTTCGACGGTGACGGCGATCGCTGCGGCGTCGTCGACAACACCGGCGAGGAGATCTTCGCCGACAAGGTCGGCGTGATGCTGGCGCGCGACATGTCGGCAATCCACAAGGACGCGCAGTTCATCGTCGACGTGAAGTCGACCGGCCTGTTCATCACCGATCCGGTGCTGCAGAAGCAGGGCGCGAAAACCACCTATTGGAAGACCGGGCATTCCTACATGAAGCGCCGCACCCATGAGACGGGTGCGCTCGCCGGCTTCGAGAAGTCCGGCCACTTCTTCTTCAACAAGCCGTATGGACGCGGCTACGACGACGGTCTCGTCTCGGCGCTCGCGATCTGCGACATGCTCGACCGCGCCCCCGGCAAGTCGATGGCCGATCTCAAGAACGCGCTGCCGAAGACCTGGTCGTCGCCGACCATGTCGCCGCATTGCGGCGACGAGGTGAAGTACGGCGTCATCGACAAAGTCGTGAAGCACTTCGAGGGCTTGCAGGCGAAGGGCGCCAAGATCGGCGACCAGTCGATCCGCGATCTCGTCACCGTCAACGGCGTCCGCGTCACGGTCGAGGACGGCAGCTGGGGCCTGGTGCGAGCCTCCTCCAACAAGCCCGAGCTCGTCGTCGTGGTCGAGAGCCCGGTCTCCGAGCGGCGCATGCACGACATGTTCGAGATGGTGAACAGCGTGCTGCGCACTCATCCCGAAGTCGGCGAGTACAATCAGAAGATTTGAAGTGTAAGCAAGTCGCCACGCACGCCGCTGTCATGCCCCGCCTAGTGCGCAATTGCGCACGGGGGGGCGGGGCATCCACTACGCCGAGGCTTCTCGATCGATTTCAGTCGTCACGGCGCATTGGATCGCCCGGTCAAGCCGGGCGATGACAGTTTACTTGTAGTGAGCCTTAAGCCGCCACCACCGCCGGGATCGGCAGCGCGGTGACCGACTTGATCTTCTCCATCGCAAAGCGCGAGGTGACGTTCTTCAGCGGCACGGCGCTGATCAGTTTCTTGTAGAACACGTCATAGGCCTGCATGTCCGCGACGACGACGCGCAGCATGTAGTCGACGTCGCCGGCCATGCGATAGAACTCCATCACCTCTGGCATGGCGCTGACGGCGTCGGCGAACTTCTTCAGCCATGCGTCGGAGTGGTCGGAGCTCTCGACCGACACGAACACGGAGATGCCGAGCCCGATCTTGTTCTGGTCGACCAGCGCCACCCGCTTGGTGATCACGCCGTCGGCCTCCAGGCGCTGGATGCGCTTCCAGCAGGGGGTCGAGGACAGGCCGACGCGGTCACCGATCTCGGCGACGGAGAGGGAGGCATCGTCCTGGAGCACCATCAGAATCTTGCGGTCGATGGCGTCGAGGCGGCGGCTGGTCTCGGGGAGCTGGACAGCAAGATCGGTCATTTGCAGAACTTTGTTCCATTTCAGGAGCTGATTTCCCTGATATAGAGAAAATCTTTCCACGGCAAGCCTATATTCTCGCCGCCTCGGTGGAATCCCTCTGCTGCCCGCTTCGCAAAAGCTCTTCAACTTCAACGCGTTGCGGGGCGGCTAGGCCGCCGCCGAGGCGGGTGCATTTCAGCGCTGCGGCGGCCGCGGCGAATCGCAGCGCCTGCCGCACGCCATCGCCCTCGGCGAGGCAAAGCGTGAAGGCGCCATGGAAGACGTCCCCGGCGCCGAGCGTATCGACCGCCTCAACCGCGAACGCCGGGGTCTCCTCCAGTGCGCCGGCCTCGTTCAGCCAGATCGTGCCATGCGGACCGCGCGTGGCGGCGAGGAAGGCTGGCGTCAGCCCGGCCAGGCGCTGCAACGCCTCGCCGTCATCGGCGATGCCGGCGGTCTCCTGCACCTGTTCGCTGGCGAACAGCAGGTGCGAGGCGGCCGTGAGCATGCCGTCCTGCAACGACATCGCGCGATCGACGCCGACGATGACGGCAATGCCGCGCCGGCGTGCCTCAGCGCAGAGGCCCGTGCCGAACGATGCGCAGCGGCTCTCGACGAGCACCGCCTGACAACCGGCGAGCAGCTTGTCGGCGTCGGGCAGCTGCACGGTGAACAACGCGGGATCGCGATAGATAGTGAGCGTTCGTTCGCCCGAGGGCTCGATCATGATCGCCGACACCGGCGTCGTGAGCCCCGGCATGCGGACGATGTGTGTGGTCTCGATAGCTTCAGCTTGCATCCGGTCCAGGATGAAGTGGCTCGACGTCTCCCCGGCATCGCCCATGGGTCCGGCAAAGGAGACGCGGCCGCCAAGCCGCGTGATGGCGATCGCGGCGTTGAGGGCGTTGCCGCCGCAGATCTCCGCGAGATGGCTGGCATTCGCCTTGCTGCCGCGCGCAGGCACGGCATCGACGCGAAAGGTCAGGTCGCGAACGGGAATGCCGATGCAGAGGATGCGCGGCGCGATCACAGAGTGCGCCATCTCCGGTCTCAGCTCTTGTCGTGCACCCAGCGGCCGAGCAAATGATGGGCGATGGCGAACGGGTGCGGGCCGGCGAGCCCGTCGGGATGCGTCCGCGTCAGCATCAGGGCGGCCTCCTCGCGCGTGAACCAGCGCGCATCCTCCAGCTCGGAATGATCGACGACGATGTCCTCGCTCACGGCCCGCGCGCTGCAGCCGATCATCAGCGATGACGGATAGGGCCAGGGCTGGGTCATATAATATTCCACGTCGGTGCAGCGGATCCCGGATTCTTCGAGGATCTCGCGGCGCACCGCGTCCTCGATGGTTTCGGCGGCCTCGACGAAGCCGGCGAGGCACGAATACATCCCCGGCGGAAACTGCTTCTGGCGGCCGAGCAGGCATCTTTCGCCGGCGCCGACGTGCATGATCACGACGGGATCGGTGCGCGGGAAATGCTCGGCCTTGCAACTCGGGCACTCCCGCTTCCAGCCGCCTTCCTTCATCGCGGTACGGGTGCCGCAATTGGCGCAATAGCCGTGGCGCTGATGCCAGCTCACCATCGACTTCGCCATCGCGATCGCCGACAGCTCCTGCGGGGGCACCGCGCCCTGCATCGCCATGCCGCGCAGCTCGCTGAGGGCGTAGTCTTCGCGCCCGACCAGCTTCTCGGACGCGGCCTGCGACAGGCCCATCCCGAACATCGCGGCGCCGTCACGCAAGCCTAGGAAGATCGTGCCCGGATTGGCGCCGCATTTCAGCGCCTCCTCGATCGAGAGCAGCGCGCGCACTTTTTCGCCCTCGCGCTTCACCAGCAGCGAGTCGCGGTAGACGACATAGGCGCGCGACGACGGCTTCTGCTCCATCGCGAACAGCTTTTCGTCGTCGCGGCGCAGGTGCGCGGCGCGGTCGAGAATGTTGGTGACGAAGGCCGGTTGTCCCAGCGGAAACGAGTTGAATGCTGACATGTCTTGTTCTTTCAACCCAACCAGATCTTGCGGCGAAGCGCGCTGATGAAATTCTGCACCTCTGTGGCATCGTGCGCCAAGGGCTGCATCACGCCCCAGACCGGCCGCGGCCAGGCGGCGTCACCGGTGCGGCGCGCGATGATGTGGACGTGAAGCTGCGGCACGAGGTTGCCGAGTGCCGCGATGTTGAGCTTGTCGCATTGGGTGATCTCCTTCAGCGCGCGCGAGACGCGGGAGATCTCCGTCATCAATTGCGCCTGCTGCACCTCGTCGAGATCGATGATCTCGACCGCATCGGCGCGCCGCGGCACCAGCAGCAGCCATGGATAATGCGCGTCCTTGATGACCAGCACCTTCGACAACGGCAAATCGCCGATGTCGATAGTGTCCTCTTTCAGACGGGAGTGCAGCGACCAGACGGGTTCGGACATGAAGGTTTCCGGATGGCCCGATGGGTATCGGGCATGGCGGGGCGGAACCCCTGAATATTTGCTCCGACCATACGACAGCGATTCCGGTAGGGGAAGGATGGCGCTCCGCAGGGGCCGCATACGCGATCGTCGTCCTGGACAAGCGCAGCGCAGATCCAGGACCCACTACCACAGGATTGGGCTTGGCGAAGTTTCGGGGTTTACCGACTTCGTGCCACAAACTTCTCCTTGGGGTAATGGGTCCTGGCTTTCGCCAGGACGACGGTGGGGGCGTGCTTTTACGCCTCCGCAAGCACCCGCGCATTGGCGCGGACCGAGGCTTCGCTGACGCGGATGCCGAGGCCCGGGCCGTCCGGCACCACGACGTGGCCGCCGCGATTGGCGACGCGCTCTTCCAGCACGTCCTCGGTCAGCACATGATGCGGCATGTAGAATTCGCAGCCGAGCGAGATGCCCGGCGTCGCCGCGATCAGCTGCGTCCCGGCGGCAAGCCCGATGCCGCCCTCCCACAGCGTGCCGCCATAGCCCGGCAGCCCGGCGACGTCGGCGATCGCCATGATCGCCTGCGCCTCGAACAGGCCGCCGGCCTTCATCAGCTTGATCGAGACGGCATCTGCCGCCTCGCGGCGCACCACCTCCATCATGTCGCGGCGGTCGAAGCAGCTTTCGTCGGCGAGCACGGGCGTCTCAAGCGCCGCGGTGAGCTGGGCCATCACGTCGAGAAATTTGCGCGGCACCGGCTGCTCGATGAAGGTCGGCGCAAACTGCTCGACGTCGCGCAGGATCTTGATGGCACCGAACGGCGGCAGCGCCTGGTTGTAATCGACGCGTAGATCGACCTTGTCGCCGAATTCTTTCCGGATCGCCGCGAGATGATCGAGATCCTCGCGATGCGGCTTCACGCCGGTCTTGACCTTGTAGATGACGTTGCCGTCCGGAACCATTTTCCGCATGCGTTCGAGATCGGCGGCGAAATCCGGATCGGCGATCGAGAACGACAGCGGGATCGTGTCGCGCACGCGGCCGCCGAGCAGGTCGGCGACCGAAAGTCCCGACGACTTGCCGACGATATCGAGCAGCGCCATTTCGATCGCGACCTTGGCTTCGGCATGTCCGACCAGCGCGCGATCGAGCTCGGCCATCAGCGCGCGGATGCGGCGCGCCGACTTGCCCATCACGATGGGCCGCAAATAGATGTCGAGCGCGGAGAAGGCCGCTTCCGGCGTTCCCGTGAACACTTCCCACGGTGCCGCCTCGCCCCAGCCGATCACGCCATCGTTCGACGTCAGCTCGATCAGCACGCGCTTCACCGTGCCCTTGACGTTGCCGACGCCCTGGAGGCGCGCCATCTTGATCGGGCTTTCGATCAGGAACAGCCTGATGCGTTCGACGGTCGCTTCGGTCATGTCAGGCCTCCATTGACGTGCCAGACCTGGCCTGTGACGTAGGATGCTTTTGGGGAGGCCAGGAAGGCGATGATCTCGGCGACTTCCTCCGGCCGCCCGCGGCGACCCATCGGGATCAGCGCCTCGGTTGCGGCGATCTGTTCGGGTGACAGCCGGCTTTCGCTGGGCCTGTCCTTGACGATGAGGCCCGGCGCGACCGCGTTGACGGTGATGCTCTCCTTGGCGAGCTCGACTGCGGTGAGGCGCACCAGCGCTTCGAGCGCGGAGCGGCTCGCGGCCGTCGCTGCGAAGGGCGCGAACTCCGGCCGGATCGCATGCGCGACGAACGACGACACTGCCACGATCCGCGAATCCTGCCCTGCGCGTAGCAGCGGGAGCGCCGCGTCCACCAACCGTGTGAACGCCAGCGCAGATTCGTCCATTGCCTTGCGGAACTGATCCGCCGGCGTACCGATGGCGCTGCCGCGGCGGGCATGGCCGCCGACCAGGATCAATCCATCGAGCCGGCCGAAGGCGCCTTGCGTAGCGGCGACGGCGTCGGTGACCGCGGCCCCCTCGGCGAGGTCGCCGAGGCATTTCGCAACGATCGCGCCTTGCGCTTCGGCTTCCGCCGCGGTGGCGTCGAGGCCGGCTGCGTTGGAGCGCGTGTGCAGCAGCAGCGCGGTGCCGGGCCCCGCGAGCAGTTTTGCAGTGGCGCGGCCGATCCCGCTGGCGGCACCGGTGACAAGATAGACGCGGTTGATTTCAGGCATCACGGTGCTGCGTTGGCCGGCGGCAATGCGCCGGTGCGGTGGAAATGGCTGAGGAATGCGCGCGTCGCGGCTTCCTGCGGGTTGTCGATCACCTGCCGCGCCGGGCCTTCCTCGACCACGACACCGTCGCGCATGAAGATGACTCGGTCGGCGACCTCGCGGGCAAAGGCGATCTCGTGCGTCACGATGACCATGGTCATGCCCTCCGACGCCAGCTGCTGGATCACGGCGAGCACCTCGCCGACAAGCTCGGGATCAAGCGCGGAGGTGGCCTCGTCGAACAGCATCACGTCCGGCTCCATCGCGAGCGCCCGCGCAATCGCGACGCGCTGCTTCTGTCCGCCGGAGAGCGTTGCCGGATATTGATCCGCCTTCTCCGCAAGGCCCACCTTCGCGAGTTGGGCCCGCGCCAGCTTCTCGGCGTCAGCCCTCGCCATGCGCCGCACCGTGACCGGCCCCTCCATCACGTTCTGGAGCGTCGTCATGTGCGGGAATAAATTAAAATGCTGGAACACCATGCCGGTGGTCGCGCGGAATTTGGCCTGCGTCTTCACGTCAGGCAGCTTTGTGCCTTCTCCGAAAGCAAAGCGCGTGTCTCCGACGCGAACGCTGCCGCCGTCGGGTGTCACCAGGAGATTGATGCAGCGGAGTAGCGTCGACTTGCCGGAGCCGGACGGGCCGATCAGCGCCACGACACCGCCCTTGGCGACGTCGAGGCTGATGCTCTTCAAAACCTCGTTGCTGCCAAAGCTCTTGCGCAGGCCACGGATCTCGATTTTCGACATCTCGCTCATTCGCCGACTGCCAGTCGTTTCTCGCCGCGCCGGACCATGATGGTCAGGGGAATCAGGATGGCCGCATACGCGACCGCGACGGCGGTGTAGGTTTCCAGCGGGCGGTAGCTGTCATGAGCAGCGACCTGGCTCTGATAGACCAGATCAGGCACCGCCAGCACCGAGACCAGCGAGGTGTTCTTGAACTGGATGATCGACTGGTTCATCAGCGCGGGAATCATGCGCTTGATCGCCTGCGGCAGCACGATGCGTCGCATGCTCTGACCCGGAGTCATGCCGAGCGCGGCGCCGGCTTCGGACTGGCCGCGGTCGATCGAGATGATGCCGCCGCGGATGATCTCCGAATAGAACGAGCCGCCATAGAGCGACAGCGCCAGTGCGGACGCCGTGATCGGCGTCATCTCGACACCCGCCAGGATCGGCAGCGCGTAATAGAACCAGATCAGCTGCACCAGGATCGGCGTGCAGCGGAACGCCTCGATGAAGGTGAGCGCGAGAAGGCGCACCGCGCGAAAGCGCGACAGGGTGCCGAACGCGCCGAACAGGCCGAAGACGAGGCCGAGCACCACGATGACAACGGTAAAGCCGACGGTGACGCCGAGCCCGTTGAGAAAGAGCCAGCGATAGCTCCAGAGGATGCCGAAGTCCCACTGATACATGCGTGTATTGCTCGTCGTACGCCTTGACCGCCGGCATTGTCGTTCCGGGGCGATGCGAAGCATCGAACCCGGAACTTCGAGATTCCGAGTTCGCCCTTCGGGGCGCCCCGGAATGACAGTGGAAGACTACAGCGAAACGCCCGGCGGAATGTCCGCCTCGGTCACGCCCACCAGTTCCATGTTGGTGATGATCGCGTTGCGGATGAAGCCGAGGCCCTTGTTGAAGTCGATCCAGGTGTTGACGTAGTCGCGCCAGGTCTTGTCGGTCTCGCGGCGGAAGCCGGCGTTCGACGTGGTGGCGAAGATCGGCGTCGGCAGCACGAACTGGCCGAGCGACGGATTCTTCTTCAGCACGGTCAGCGACAGCATGGTGATCAGGCACTGCGCGTCGACGCGGCCGGTCTGCAGCGCGGCGGTGGCGTCGTCGGCGGTCTTCAGCCGCGAGATCTGCGCCTTCGGCGTCAGGCGGCTCACGACCTGGTCGTGCGAGGAGCCCTGGTCGACCGCGATCTTGACGTCGGGCGAGTTCAGCTCGGCCCAGCTCTTCGGCTTGAAATCCTTCTTGCAGAGAATGCCGAAGGCGTTGTTGAAGACCGGCACCGAGAAATCGACCACCAGCGCGCGCTTCGGAGTCGGGTTGAGGCCGAAGAAGATGTCGATCTTGTTGGACTGCAGGTCGAGCACCGAATTGCCCCAAGTGGTCTCGGTGATCTCGAGCTCGGCCTCCATGTCGTCCGCGAGTGCTTTCGCGATGTCGACGTAAAATCCCTTCCACTGGCCCGTCGAAAGATCCTTCATGTAATAGGGCGCGCCGCCGCCGACCGCGCCGATCCGCATCTTCTTGGTGCGGCGGATGCGGGCGAAAGTCGATTCGTTGGTATCGGCGGTCTGCGCCACGGCCGGGGAGGCCAGCGTCGCCGCAGCCATCGCGCCAAGCCCGACAATCGATGCAACATCACGACGTGTAACCATTGGGATCAATCGCTTTTCTGTTGGAAGGAGTTCCGGCAGCGTTCTTACCAAGGCGCCTCCGGCAGTGAAAGCACAGCCTATCGGCTGGGCAGACCGGGAATTGCCCGGATGCTGGGCAAGCCACCGTGAAGCCCAGCCTGTTCAAGCCGATACCCGCTTGCTTTCCGGTCCTTTTGGCCCCAAATAGGGACCGGGAGATTGGCGGTGGACGAGCCACTCGCCAACCGGGTCAGGTCCGGAAGGAAGCAGCCCTAACGAGGTCCGGATCGGGTCGCTCGTCAGTCTCCTACCTGTTTTTCCGAGCGAATTGCGCCGGCGGCTCGGGCCGCCAGCGCGCTCCTTTCCGCAAAGCCGGCCGAAAGACACTTCATTGCGGATCGACCGATGACCGACGCTGGCGCCCCTCCCAATCCTGACAGCGCCGGCCGGGCCAGCACGCCCTACCGGGTGCTGGCGCGGAAATACCGTCCTTCCTCATTCGACGATTTAATCGGCCAGGAGGCCGTGGTCCGCACCGTCTCCAATGCGTTCGAGACCGGCCGCATTCCGCAGGCCTGGATCCTCACCGGCGTCCGCGGGGTCGGCAAGACCACCACTGCGCGCATTCTTGCCCGTGCGCTCAACTACGAGATGCCGGATGGCTCGGTGAAGGGCCCGACGGTCCAGATGCCGACGCTCGGCGTGCATTGCCAGGCGATCATGGAAAGCCGGCACATGGACGTGCTGGAGATGGACGCGGCCTCGCATACCGGCGTCGACGACGTTCGTCAGATCAATGACAGCGTCCGATACGCGCCGGCGAGCGCCCGTTACAAAGTCTACATCATCGACGAAGTCCACATGCTGTCGACGGCGGCGTTCAACGCCTTCCTGAAGACGCTGGAGGAACCGCCGGAGCACGCCAAATTCGTGTTCGCCACGACGGAGATCCGCAAGGTTCCGGTGACCGTGCTGTCGCGCTGCCAGCGTTTTGACTTGCGCCGCGTCGAGGCCGACGTGCTGATGAAGCATCTCGCCAACATCGCGGCCAAGGAAAACGTCGAGATCGAGCCGGAAGCGCTCGGCATCATCGCGCGGGCCGCTGAAGGCTCGGTGCGCGATTCGCTCTCGCTGCTCGATCAGGCCATCGCGCATGCGGCCGGCACCGTGAAGGCCGATGCCGTCAGGCAGATGCTGGGGCTCGCCGACCGCACCCGTGTCATCGACCTGTTCGACTCGCTGGCGCGTGGCGACATCGCGTCCGCGTTCAGGGAGTTCCGCGACCAGTACGACGTCGGCGCCGATCCGATCGTGGTGCTCTCGGATCTTGCCGAGTTCGTCAATTTCGTCACCCGCGTGAAGATCGTGCCGGCGACCGCCGACAACGTCGCCTATGGCGAGACCGAGCGCGTACGCGCACGGGATTTCGCCTCGAAGATCTCGATGCGCGTGCTGTCGCGGATGTGGCAGATGCTGCTCAAGGGCATCACCGAGGTGCAGGCCGCGACGCGGCCCGCCGCGGCAGCCGAGATGGTGCTGGTGCGCATCGCCTATGTCGCCGACCTGCCGACGCCTGACGAAGCGATCAAGATGCTGGAGCAGAGCGGCGGCGGTTCGCCGGTCGTGAGCGGCGGCAGTGCCGCGCGCAACGCGCCGGCCGGGCCGGTAGCGTCCGCAGCTCCAGTTCGCATGCCGAATTCCTCGCCGTCCTCCTTCGGCGGCGGCGGTGCCCGTCCGCAGATGGCAACGCCTGCGCCGGATCCGCAAGCTGCCGCGCCCGTGTTGCGCGTCACGAGCTTCACCCAGCTCGTTGCGCTGGCCGGGCAGAAGCGCGACCTCCTGACCAAGGGCGCGCTCGAAGGCGACATGCGCCTCGTTCGTTTCGAGGAGGGCCGGCTCGAAGTCGCGCTCGAGCCCAACGCCTCCAAGACCATGATTTCCGATCTCGCGCGCAAATTCGAGCTTTGGACCGGGCGTCGCTGGACCGTGATCGTCTCCAACGAGCCAGGCCAGCCGACGCTGCGCTCGGTGAGCCAGGCGGCCAAGCAGGAACATGCGCGCACCGCCGAGGCCGACCCGCGCGTGCGCGAGGTGCTGTCGCGTTTTCCGGGTGCGAAGGTCGTCGAGGTCCGCAGGCTTGCCCCCGAGGCGCCGGAATCCGATATTAATGCCGACTACGGCAGCGACGATCCGCCCGACGGTTCCGACGGCGACGATCTCTAGAGCCAAATTTTCCAAGGACAGCACCGATGGTCGATATTTTCGGCATGATGAAGCAGGCGCAGCAGCTGCAATCCAAGATGCAGGAGATGCAGGACCAGCTCGCCAACGTCGAGGTCGAGGGCATCTCCGGCGGCGGTCTCGTCGCCGTGCGCATGACCGCGAAGATGGACGTCAAGGGCGTCAAGATCGATCCTTCGCTGATGAAGGCGGAAGAGCGCGAGGTGCTCGAGGATCTGCTCGTCACCGCGTTCGGCGAGGCCCGCCGCAAGGCGGAAGCCGCCATGCAGGAGAAGATGCAGTCGCTCACCGGCGGGCTCGGCCTGCCGCCGGGGCTGTCGGGGCTGTTCGGCCAGTAATATGGGCGCTGTTGCGGGTCCTGAGATCGAGCGGCTGGTCCAGCTTCTCGCGCGGCTGCCGGGCCTCGGCCCGCGCTCGGCGCGGCGCGCGGCGCTGCATCTGATCAAGAAGCGCGAAGCGCTGATGATGCCGCTGGCCTCGGCGATGCAGGTCGCGCTCGAGAAGGTCCAGGTCTGCAAGACCTGCGGCAACATCGACACGCAAAGTCCCTGCACGGTCTGCACCGATCCGAGGCGCGATCCCTCGATCATCGTCGTCGTCGCCGACGTTGCCGATCTCTGGGCGCTGGAGCGCGCCAATGCCACGCAAGGGCGCTATCACGTGCTTGGCGCGACATTGTCGCCGCTCGACGGCGTCGGCCCGCAGGACCTCACCATCGAGGCGCTGGTGGCGCGCGCGCATGAGGCGCAGGTGCATGAGGTCATCCTGGCGCTGAATGCCACCGTCGACGGCCAGACCACGGCACATTACATCACCGACCTGCTTCAGGACGCCAACGTAAAAGTAACCCGGCTCGCCCATGGTGTCCCGGTCGGTGGCGAGCTTGATTATCTCGATGAAGGCACGCTATCGGCCGCGATGCGGCAGCGTACCCTGTTCTAGCCATCCAGACTCACGGAACGGACGACATGACGAAACTTTTCGCCACACGATGGGCTTTGCTCGCGACGCTGACGATGCTGGCGACGCCGGCCATCTCCGCGCAGCAGGACGACGGCGCTCCGCCGCCGTCGAAGCCCGGCAAGCCGATCAATGCCGGCGAGGTGCTCTCGGGCGAGCTGAACACGATGAAAGTGCGCGACGTCAAGAACGTCGGTAAGCGGATTGCGATGTACCAGATCACCTCCGAGCCGCGCCGGCTGCCGCCGCCGAACGGACTGTGCAATCTCGAGACCGGCCCCGAAACCTTCCAGCTCGTTCCCAGCGGCGACGCCCAGGCCGCACAGTTGAAAACGTTCGCCGGCAAGGAGATCTCGGTCAAGGTCGACGAGATCGCCTGCGCCAACGATCCCGGCCAGATGAGCGAGGCCGTGATCACGAAGTGGAGTTTGATCAAGAAGCAGTAGGGGCGGCGCTAAACCCTTACCGGCCCCAGCGCATCAAAATGCCCGCGCTTCTGCAGCCAGGCCAGCAGCACCAGGCTCGGGATCGCCACCAGCATGCAGATCACGAAGAACAGCGGCCAGCCGGTGGTATCAGCCACGAAGCCAGCGCCTGACGAGAGATAGGTCCGCCCCACCGCGGCAAGCGCTGTGAGCAGCGCATACTGCGTCGCCGTGTGCAGCGGGTTCTGGCAGAGCGCCGAAAGATAGGCGACGAAGATCACCGTGCCGATGGCGCTGGTGAAGTTCTCACAGGTGATGGCGAAGGCGAGCGCCCATTGGCTGGTGCCGACGAAGGCCAGCCAGGAGAAGGAGAGGTTCGCGAGCGCCTGCACCACGCCGCCGATCCAGAGGCTGGTCGCAAGCGAATAGCGCCGCGCGACGAAGCCGCCGGCAAAGCCGCCGATCAGCGTCGCGGCGAGACCGACGCCTTTCACGATCGCCGCATAGTCGTTGCGGGAGAAGCCGAGGTCGATCACGAACGGCGCGGTCATCGTGCCGGAGAAGGCGTCGGTGAACTTGAACAGCACGACGAAGGCGAGTGCCGCAAGCGCGTCCTTGCGCGTCAGGAATTCGGAGAAGGCGCCGACCGCCGCGTGCAGCACGCGCGCCAACGCGGTCTGCGTCTGCGTCGCGGCTTCCGCCCGCACCGACTGCTCGGGCTCGGTCGCGACCAGCGCCGTGATCGTCCCGATCAGCACCATCGCCGCCATCACCACATAACCCCACATCCAGGCGGACGTGCGGGTGATGCCGGTGCTCTCGAAGCCCGAGACGATGAACAGCGCGCCGGCGGTCGAGACCAGCATGCCGATGCGATAGGCCGCGACATAGGACGCCATGCCGGCGGCCTGCTCGCTTTCCGGCAGGCTCTCGACCCGGAAGGCGTCGACCACGATGTCCTGCGTCGACGAGGCCGTCGCCACCAGCAATGCGCCGAGCGCGACGTAGAACGGCGAGCGCGCGGGATCGGTCAGCGCCAGCAGCAGGATCGCTGCGATCAGCAGCAATTGCGAGAACAGCAACCAGCCGCGCCGCCGCCCGAACGCGCGCGTGAACAGCGGCACATGCATCGCATCCACCAGCGGCGCCCACAGGAATTTCAGCGTGTAGGGCGTGCCGACCAGCGCAAACAGCCCGATGGTCTTGAGATCGACGCCCGATTCCCGCATCCACACCAGCAGCGTCGAGCCCGACAAGGCCAGCGGCAGCCCGGACGAGAAGCCGAGGAACAGCACGATCAGCACCCGCGGTTGCAGGTAAACGGCAAGGCTGTCACGCCAGGAGGTGGGGGCCGTGCCGGGGCCGGCAGGGGAGGTCGCGTCGGGTGCGGTCATGGCAGGGTGTTAGCAGATTCTGGCGGCCATAAGTGAGGTGTCGCTCCTGCCGGCCAAAGAGGAGGCGTCGTCGCCCGGCTTGACCGGGCGACCCAGTATTCCAGAGGCCGGCATTATGGGGGGCAGCAATCCCCGAATAGAGATCGTTCCAATCCGGATTGTCTTTCTCGATCAGCGCGATCTTCCAATCGCGCTTCCACTTCTTCAGCCGCTTCTCCCGTTTGATCGCATTCTCCGGGTCGTCGAACTGCTCGAAGTAAACGAGCTTCACGACATCGTAGTCTTTCGTGAAGCTCTCGATCAGTTTCAACTTATGCTCTGCCACCCGGCGAATGAGGTCATTCGTCACGCCGATGTAGAGTGTGCCTCCGATCTTGCTGGCGAGAATGTAGACGTAGTAGCAGCGAGCGCCCATCTGCCGCCTCTGGGATACTGGGTCGCCCGGTCAAGCCGGGCGACGACAGTGTGTTCTATATTCTACTCCCCCGCCTGGAGCTTCCGCGGGAACAGTTCGGCAGCGCCGGTCGCCACGAGATGTGGGGCTTCGGGCGCATCGCTCTTGCTGAAATCGAGCTCCTCGATCCGGCCCGCGCGCTTCTCGATCTTGTCGGCGGAGATCAGGATCTGGCGGACGTCTTCGTTGGCGTCGGCAAAGTGCTTCTGCAATTTCAGCACGCGGTCGCGCAGGCGGCCGAGATCGTCGCCGAGCTTGATCACCTCGGTCTGGATCTGGTCGGCAGCGTCGCGCATACGCGCGTCCTTCATGATCTGCTGCATCACCTGGATCGCCAGCATCAACAGCGAGGGCGACACCAGCACGACGCGGGCGCGATACGCCTTCTGAATCACGTCGTCGAAACCGTCGTGGATTTCGGCGTAGACCGATTCCGATGGCACGAACATCAGCGCCATGTCCTGGGTCTCGCCGGCGACGAGATATTTTTCCGCAATGTCGCTGACATGCTTCATCACGTCGCCACGCAGCCGCTGCGTGGCGATCCGCTTTTCCTCGTCGGTGCGCGCACCATGCAGCGCGGTCATCGCTTCCAGCGGGAATTTCGCGTCGATGCAGAGCGGCCGCTGGTCGGGCAGGAACACGACGCAGTCAGGACGCTTGCCGGTCGAGAGCGTGAACTGGAACTCGTAGGCGCCCTTCGGCAGACCGTCCTGGACGATCGCTTCCATTCGCGCCTGCCCGAAGGCGCCGCGCGACTGCTTGTTGGCGAGCACGTCGCGCAGGGTCGTCACCTGCGTGGTGAGATCGGTGAGGTTCTTGTGCGCGCTGTCGATGATGCCGAGCCGCTCGTGTAGTGCGCGCAGGCTCTCCATGGTGTTGCGGGTGGTGTGCTCCATGGACTGGCCGACGCGGTGGGTCACCGAATCCAGCCGCTCGTTGACCGCGCGTGCCATGTCAGCCTGGCGGCCGGCCAGCGTCTGGGTCATGGCGTCGACGCGCCCCGAAGCCTCGCTCTGGGCATGCAGCATCTGGCTGATGCGTTCCTCGAGCTCGTCGGCGCGGATCGCGTTCGCCATCGCGAGTTCCGCCCCGCGCCGCCCGGAGCGGGCGATCACGACGGCGATCGTCACCATCAGGATAAGGACCAGGGCGCCGAAGCCGATCAGCGCGTCCACGGTGCGCACCGGCCAGTCGCCAAGCATGAAAATGATCTCGTTCATGCCCCTGCTTCTAGCCGATTCGCTCGCCCGCACGAACGAATAGCGAACATTTCGGGCAAATGCCCTGTTGATTTTGATGGTTAACGAAACCCGAAGTTTTATGGTTAGCGGAGGGTTAACGGGGTTCCCGGCCGGATTGACCGCATCGAACGCGCGGCTTAAATCGCGGCCATGGCCCTCAGAGAAATCATCATCCTGCCCGACAAGCAGCTGCGTCTGGTCTCCAAGCCGATCGAGAAGGTCACGCCGGAGATCCGCAAGCTTGCCGACGACATGTTCGAGACCATGTACGACGCGCCCGGCATCGGGCTCGCGGCGATCCAGATCGCGCAGCCGTTGCGGCTGATCACCATGGACCTCGCCAAGCCCGACCAGGACGGCGAGACCAAGCCCGAGCCGCGCGTCTTCATCAATCCGGAAATCATCGCCTCCTCCGAGGACCTGTCGGTTTACGAGGAAGGCTGCCTGTCGATCCCCGAATATTACGAGGAGGTCGAGCGGCCCGCGAAGGTGCGCGTGCGCTACATGGATTTGGACGGCAAGGTGCACGAGGAGGACGCCGAAGGCCTCTACGCCACCTGCATCCAGCACGAGATCGACCATCTCAATGGCGTGCTGTTCGTCGACTACCTGTCAAAGCTCAAGCGCGACCGCGTGCTGAAGAAGTTCGAGAAAGCCGCCAAGCGCGGCGAGTGAGTAGGGTTCTCTCTCGTCGTCATGGCCGGGCTTGACCCGGCTATCCACGCGTTGCTTGCTTGTCGCCAAGACCGTGGATGCCCGGGACAAGCCCGGGCATGACGGAGAACCATCCTTACCGAGCGCCGCCACATGTCCCTCCGCCTGATCTTCATGGGCACGCCCGATTTCTCCGTGCCGACGCTGCTCGAGCTCGTCGCGCACGGCCACGAGATCGCGGCCGTGTATACGCGCGCGCCGAAGCCCGGCGGCCGGCGCGGGCTGCAATTGCAGCCGACCCCGGTGGAAGAGGCTGCGCGAAAGCTTGGCGTGCCGGTGCTGACGCCGAAGACGTTGAAAACGCCAGAGGCGCTGGACGAATTTCGCGCCTTCGACGCCGATGCCGCCGTCGTCGTCGCCTATGGCATGATCCTGCCACAGGCGATCCTCGATGCGCCAAAGCTCGGCTGCTACAATCTGCACGCTTCGCTGCTGCCGCGCTGGCGCGGAGCTGCTCCCATCAACCGCGCGATCATGGCCGGCGATGCCGAGAGCGGCGTGATGGTGATGAAGATGGATGTTGGCCTCGACACCGGCGACGTCGCCATGGCCGAGCGTCTCGCGATCACGGACAACATGACCGCGCTCGATCTGCATGATCGTCTGTCCCGGCTCGGTGCCGATCTGATGGTGCGCGCCATGGCTGCGCTCGATCGCGGCGGGCTCCAGTTGAAGAAGCAGAGCGAGGATGGCGTCACCTACGCCGCCAAGATCGACAAGGCCGAAGCGCGGATCGACTGGACCAGGCCCGCGCGCGAGGTGCTGCGCCATATCCACGGCCTGTCGCCGTTTCCCGGCGCCTGGGCCGAGCTCACCGGCGTGAGCGAGAACGCGCGGGTAAAAATCCTGCGCTGTGAATTGGCGAAGGGTTCGGGCGCGCCGGGCGAGGTGCTCGACGATCACCTCACCATCGCCTGCGGTGAGGGCGCAATCCGCCTGATCGAGCTCCAGCGCGAAGGCAAGGCGCGCATGCAGGCCGCGGATTTCCTGCGCGGCGTGCCGTTGAAGCCCGGCGCCAAATTCACCTGACGCTGTCATACCCCGCGAAGGCGGGGTATCCAGTACGCCGAGGCTTCTCGGTCGAATGGATAGGCTGCGGAGTACTGGATCGCCCGGTCGAGCCGGGCGATGACAGCGAAACTGGACAAGATGCCCCGCTACAAGCTCATCATCGAATATGACGGCGCGCCGTTCTTCGGCTGGCAGGTGCAGGAGACGCTGCCCTCGGTGCAGGGGGCGCTGGAAGCGGCCGTGAAGGCGATGACCGGCGCGGATGCGCGCGTGCACGGAGCGGGCCGCACCGATGCCGGCGTGCATGCGCGCGGCCAGGTCGCGCATGTCGATGTCGACAAGCAGTTTCCGCCGGGCCGTTTTCGCGATGGCTTGAATGCGCATCTGCGCCCGCATCCGGTGGCGGTGCTCGAGGCGGACATCGTGCCTGATAGCTTTGAGGCGCGCTTCTCGGCCGTGAAGCGCCACTATCGCTATCGCATCGTCAACACCCGCGCCAATCTCGCGCTCGATGCCGGCCACGCCTGGCGCGTGCCGCGCCGGCTCGACGCCGATGCGATGCATGCGGCGGCGCAACGCCTGCTCGGCAAGCACGATTTCACCACCTTCCGCGACACCGAGTGCCAGGCCAGGTCGCCGGAGAAGACGCTCGATCAGCTCGACGTGTTGCGCGACGGGCGCGAGATCACGATTCTCACCTCGGCGCGCTCGTTCCTGCATAGCCAGGTGCGCTCGATGGTGGGGTCGCTGATGTGGGTCGGCGAAGGCCGCTGGACGGCCGACGATCTCTCCGCGGCGCTCGCCGCGCGCAACCGCGCCGCCTGCGGCATCGTCGCCCCGCCGGACGGGCTGTACCTGATGCAGGTGGATTATTAGAGCGTGATGCCGCCACTGGCGTCATGGCCGGGCTTGTCCCGGCCATCCACGTGCGGCAACATGCGACCATGCATGGGGGATGGGTGTACATCCTGGCGAGCGCGGCCAACGGCATTTTATATGTCGGTGTGACGAATGACATTATTCGTCGCGTGTACGAGCATCGAAATGGACTCGTGCCTGGCTTCACCAAGAAGTACGGAGTCAAGCTGCTCGTCTATTTCGAGCGCTATGAAGACATCCAGACTGCCATCCAGCGCGAGCACAACATCAAGCATTGGTCACGGACGTGGAAGGTCAGGCTAATCCTGAAGGACAATCCCGAATGGAAGGACCTTTACGATACGATTGTCCAGTAAGGCGGGCCTGAGCTCCCGCCACAGGCGTCATGGCCGGGCTTGTCCCGGCCATCCACGAACTTTCCTGCAAGGACGCCGAAGAACGTGGATGCCCGGGACAAGCCCGGGCATGACGGCGGACTGATTGGCGGCAGCGAGATAGCCTCACAGCCTACCCAAAATACCTCGTCAAAATCCCGCGATACACCTTCGTCAGCTGCTCCAAATCCCTGACCGGCACGCGCTCGTCGATTTGGTGCATGGTCTGGCCGACCAGGCCGAACTCGATCACCGGGCAATAGCTCGAGATGAAGCGCGCATCCGAGGTGCCGCCTGAGGTCGACAGCTCCGGCTTGCGGCCCGTCACCTCCTCGATCGCGGACACCGCGAGCTCGGTGAACGGGCCGGGCTTGGTCACGAACACGTTCGAGTTCGAGGGCTCCCAGACGATGCGGGCGCGGATGCGGTTGCCGCAGGTTTTGGTCAGCCGCGTCTCGACCAGCTCGCGCAGGCTCGCCTGGGTGTGGTTGTCGTTGTAGCGGATGTTGAATTTTGCGCGGGCTTGGCCTGGGATGACGTTGTTGGCGGTGTTGCCGACGTCGACCGAGGTGAATTCGAGATTGGAGGCCTGGAACTGCGCGCTGCCATGGTCGAGCGGCTCGTCGGAGATCGCCACGATCAGCCGCGCGATGTCAGGCACCGGATTGGCGGCGCGGTGCGGATAGGCGACGTGGCCCTGCACGCCGTCGACATACAGCGTGCCGGATTGCGAGCCGCGGCGGCCGACCTTGATGGTGTCGCCGAGGGTCTCGACATTGGAGGGCTCGCCGAGCACGCAATGATCGAATTTCTCGCCGCGCTCGGCCGCCCACTTCAACAGCTTGATGGTGCCGTTGATCGAGACGTCTTCCTCGTCGCCGGTGATCAGAAAGGAGATCGAGCCTTTGACATCGGCGCGCGGCTTGCCGTCGTTGGCGGCAAGATGCTCCAGCACCGCGGCGACCGAGCAAGCGATGCCGCCCTTCATGTCGACCGCGCCGCGGCCATGCAGAAAGCCGTCCTTCACCTCGCCCGAGAACGCGCCGACGCTCCAGGCGCTCTCGTCGCCAGGCGGCACCACGTCGGTGTGGCCGGCAAAAGTGATGTGCGGCCCGTCAGTGCCGATCCGCGCATAGAGATTGTCGACGTCGGCGGTGCCAGGCTCGCTGAAGGTGACGCGGTGGCATGTGAAGCCGGCCACGGTGAGAGCTTGTTCGAGCACGCCCAGCGCACCGGCATCGGCCGGAGTTACCGAGGGGCAGCGGATGAGATCGCGGGCGATCGAGAGAGCATCGGTCATACGCCCCGCTTAACATGCATGCCGCCGGGTGGGCTAGCACTGGGCGGGACAAATTCGATCTCGCTCTGCTGGTCCCAGCTGTTCGCCGCAGGCGAGGCGGGCGCGGAGTCATCCTCAACCTCGGCCAGTGGATCGGGGCCGAATCGGTTGTCGCCGGAGGTGCCGGGCACAATGAACATTTCGACGAGGCCCCAAAACCACGGAATGTGCATGGCCCAGGCGAGGGCAACAGCCCAGTTTGAATTGGTGGGCAGCAGGTCCGAGAACTGGTCGAACAACGCGGGCACGACGAAGAACGGAACAAGCCACCAGCCGCTCCGGTCGCGATCGTGCAGTCGCTTGGTCGCGGTTGCGAGGTAGATCCACAGGAATAGCGAGGTGCCGAGCACCTTGAAGATGAGGGGCGCGCGGTCGGTGGTTGCCAGCAGACGATAGGCCCTGGGATCGACCAGCTTGAAGATGCCGTCGATACCGAAGTCGAGGTCGAGCCTGTAGTTGAAGGCGAAAGTTGCGGCCCCGTTCATCACCCTGATGGCCTGGTCGATCATCCCGAGCAGGCAGGCCAGCACCATGACGATCAGCAGCGCCTGCCACAGCAGGGCGCGGTTGATGCGGCCGTCGAAGCGGAAGAGATACCAGGTCCAGTCCATGCCAAAGGCTCCGGGCGGGAGAGGTCGCCCGGATGTTGGTCGCGATGGAGGGAGGGAGGGTTCGATGGACCCTCGGCGTCGTCCCGGCCTAGTGCGCAATTGCGCACGGGGGCCGGGACCCATACCGCGGAATCTATCGGTCGTGGACGGTCGGCGTACCCAACTGCAAATCTTCGCCAAACCACTGCCTGTGGTTATGGGTCCCGGCCTTCGCCGGGACGACACCGACGGATCAATCCCGCAGCAGCTCGTTGATGCTGGTCTTGGAGCGCGTGCGCTCGTCGACGCGCTTGACGATGACGGCGCAGGCGGTGCTCGGGCCGATCTGGCCGTTCTTCATGGGCTTGCCGGGCAGCGCGCCGGGAACGACGACTGAATACTCGGGCACTTCGCCGATAAAGACCTCGCCGGTGTCGCGGTCGACGATCTTGGTCGACGCACCCAGGAATACGCCCATCGACAGCACCGCGCCCTTGCGCACGATCACGCCCTCGGCGACTTCGGAGCGCGCGCCGATGAAGCAATCGTCCTCGATGATCACAGGCTCGGCCTGCAGCGGCTCGAGCACGCCGCCGATACCGACGCCGCCGGAGATGTGCACGCGCTTGCCGATCTGCGCGCAGGAGCCGACGGTCGACCAGGTGTCGATCATGGTGGATTCATCGACATAGGCGCCGAGATTGACGAAGGACGGCATCAGCACGACGTTGCGCGCAATGAAGGCCGAGCGGCGCACGATGGCGCCGGGGACGGCGCGGAAACCGGCGTCGCGAAAGCGGTTCTCGCCCCAGCCGTCGAACTTGGAGGGCACCTTGTCCCACCAGGTCGCCTTGCCGGGGCCGCCGGGAATGGCGCCCATGTCGTTGAGGCGGAACGAGAGCAGCACCGCCTTCTTCAGCCACTGATTGACCTTCCACTTGCCGTCGGCCCCGCGCTCGGCAACGCGGGCCTCGCCCTTGTCCAGAATCTCCAGCGCGTGATCCACTGCCTCGCGAACCTCGCCCTTGGTCGAGGTCGAAACGCCGTCGCGCGCCTCGAAGGCGCCGTTGATGGTGGATTCGAGGGCGGACAGGGACATCGGGATTTCCTCACAGGCAGGCGGGAATTTGCGGTGATTTGGAGCGCTTTTTCGGGATTTGGGGGGACGGAGTCAAGCTTGGTTCGGTGTCATCACCCGCGAAAGCGGGTGATCCAGTACGCCGCGGCGGTCGTGATGACTCGAGACGGCGGCGATTACTGGATACCCCGCCTTCGCGGGGTATGACGGCTACCTTGGTTGGGACAGCCTTCCCAAGAACCCCGCGAGATCATCCGTGACATGGTCGACATGGGCGGCATCACGGCCCGCCAGCTCCCAGTCCTCACGCACGACCTCTTTCGTCCCATCCGGCACCACCAGCACCGTCGTCATTCCGAGTTCGTGCGGGACGGTGAGGTTGCGGGCGAGGTCCTCGAACATCGCGGCGCGGGTCGGATCGACCGAATGGTCGGCGAGAAACTTGCGGTAGGTCTGCGGCGCCGGCTTCGGCTCGAACTCGGCGGCGATGATGTCGAACACGCCGTCGAAATGCGTGGCAAAGCCGAGCCGCGCCAGCACCGCATCGACATGATCGACCGAGCCGTTGGTCAGGATCAGCTTTCGCCCCGGCAGTTTTGCAATGGCCTCGCCGAGTGCCGGGTTCGGCTCCAGCGGCGAGTGATCGATCTTGTGGACGTAGGCGAGATAGTCGTCGGCGCGGACGCCATGCAGGGTCATCATGCCGCGCATGGTGGTGCCGAAACGCTGGTAATAATCCTTCTGGATCTTGCGCGCTTCCACCGCTGTCAGATTCAGCCAGTTGCAAACGAACTCGGTGATCCGTGCATCGACCTGCTGCCACAGATTGACGTGGTGCGGATAGAGCGTGTTGTCGAGGTCGAACACCCAGGTGTCGACATGGCCGAAGGCGCGAGGAGATTTCATTTTCACTCTCTATCCGTTGACCGCGGCGGCGCTCCACCCTCAATCGTCGTCCTGGCGAAAGCCAGGACCCCTACGCCGTGACGGATCATTGGGGCACTCTGGTCGTCGTTCTCTGCCAAACCTAATCCTGCGGTCATGGCTCCTGGCCTTCGCCAGGACGACAGCGGAGTGCGCGTCCTGATCACAACACCACCCGTCACGGCATCGCAAAGCGCAGCGTCTTGCCGCCGCTCGACATGTCCACCGCGCCAAATCCCGTCGCCGCGAAGCCGCGCGCGCCGCAGTCGGTCTGCTCGTTGGTCTCGAACTTGGTCTCGCGCGTGCAAAGCTGCCTGTCGCCGCCCCAGTTCAGCGGCTTGTCCTTCAGCTTGACGATTCGGTTGTCGGCGTCGATGGCTTCCGCGAAGCTGAAGATCTGCTTCGGCTGGCCGCTTACGTCAGGGTGCAGGCAGGTCTTGGGGTCGATGCGATACCAGCCGCGGCTGGTCACCGACTTGCCGTCGTCGGTGGCGACCGCCGCCATCACCTTGTGCGTGGTGTCGTTGCACCAGGTGAGGCCGGTCGCAGACGGCGTCTGCACGGCATCGACCATGGTCTTGAAGAAGTTCGGCGACGACAGGATGTCGGACGACAATCCGCGGCTCTTCAGGAAAGCGGCCAGCGCGCCTTGCGTCTTCGGCCCGTCGACGCCGTCGATTGGCGCGGCGTCATAACCTGCGATCACCAAAAGCCGCTGGATGCCGGCAAGGCGAGCCTGCTCGTCGTCATATTCGGAGTCCTCGGCGAGATAGGCGACGAAATTGCCGTCCGCGCCTTGCGTCGGCGTGATCTGGGTGAAGGCGGCCTGGGTCTGGCCGCTGCGGCACTGCCGCGCGGCCGCGATGACGAAATTGTCTTGCGCGACGCACAGCGTGTCGCTGCCGTTCTGCGGGATCGGGGATGCGCCGTAGACGCCGAGCGCGCGGGCGTTGAGCAGGATGCGGTCGGCGGAGAGCGTGCCCTGCACCACCACGCGGCAGGTAGCGGGGTCGATCCTGAACCAGCCGCGCGTCGCGGTCGCCGCCTTGTCGTCGATGCCGATCGCGGCCTCGACGACATAGGACATGCGATTGCAGATTTTCAGGTCGGCGAAAGCCGGTGCGGAGGAGAACACGAACGAGATGGCTGCAGCAGGGAGCGTCATCAGGAAGCGCGTCAGGACGGAGCGGCGAGGCCGCCGAGTCCTCAACTCGTCATGCCCGGGCTTGTCCCGGGCATCCACGTTCTTGGCGCGGGACGAAAGGTCGTGGATGGCCGGGACAGGCCCGGCCATGACGGCGTCTCTCGTTTTCTCTTCTCTCACTTGTGGATCAGCGTGCCCGTGCCGGTGTTGGTGAAGAGCTCGAGCAAGACCGCGTGCTGCATCTTGCCGTCGATGATGACGACACCCTCCACGCCCTGTTCGAGCGCGTAGATGCAGGTCTCGACCTTCGGGATCATGCCGCCGGAAATGGTGCCGTCGGCGATCAGCTTTCGCGCATCCTTGACCGAGAGCTGCGGGATCAGCTTCTTGGATTTGTCGAGCACGCCCGGCACGTCGGTGAGCAGCAGCAGCCGCTTTGCCTTCAGCGCGCCGGCCACGGCGCCGGCAAAAGTATCGGCGTTGACGTTCAGCGTCTGGCCCTCTTTCGAGGTCGCGAGCGGCGCGAGCACGGGGATCAGCTCGTAGCCGATCAGCTGGTTGAGCAGCGTGAGGTCGACCTTCTCGGGATCGCCGACGAAGCCGAGATCGACCGCCTTCTCGATGTGCGAGTCCGGATCCATGATGGTGCGCGTCGTCTTGGACGCCTTCACCATATTGGCGTCCTTGCCGGACAGCCCCACCGCCTTGCCGCCGGCCTCGTTGATGTAGCCGACGATCTGCTTGTTGACGGAGCCGGCGAGCACCATCTCGACGATCTCGATGGTGGCGGCATCGGTGATGCGCAGGCCGGCTGCGAATTCCGAGACGATGCCGAGGCGCTTGAGCATGGTCGCGATCTGCGGGCCGCCGCCATGCACCACCACCGGATTGATCGCGGTCTGCTCGAGCAGCACGATGTCGCGGGCAAAATTTTTCGCGGTCTCCTCGTCGCCCATGGCATGGCCGCCATACTTGATGACGATGGTTTCCTCGTCATACTGCTGCATGTGCGGCAGCGCTTCGGACAGGATGCGGGCCTGGTCGAGCGGGGAGATTTCGGTCATGAGGCGGATCTCGCTGGCGGGATACTCGGGCCGCGTTCTATCCGATTGGCGGGCGGGGCGCAAAGCGATGTTCTTCCCCTCTCCCGCAAGGGGAGAAGGAAGAAGAGTGATTATTTCCTCACCACCGCCGCCGCGAGCGTCACCGCCAGCCAGCTCAAGATCATCACCGATCCACCCGTCGGCGCCGCATAGGGAAACAGCGAATGGCCGGCATATTGCCGCAAGGTGAGGTCGCCCGCGAACAGCGCGGCGCCGGCTGCGAAGCCGGACGCGGCGATGATGCCAATTCCGCCGTGCAGAAGGCCGCGGCCGAGCAGGGCGACGGCCGCGAGTATGGCAGTTGCATGAAACAGCAGCATGGCACTTGCGGCGGCGAGCCGGCTCGCATCGCCGCCATGTGCGGAGGCGGCGGCCAGCGCGACGCCGGCGGCGCCCATCACACCGGCAAGCCCGATCAGCAGGCGGAATGCCGCCGTCACGAGGTCCGCTCTTCCAGCAGCTTTGCGATCGCGGCGCGCAGCTCGGCCATGCCGGTCGCGCTCCGTGACGAGGTCGCGAGCACGTTCGGGAACGCGGCCGGACGTTTGGCGAGCGCAGCCTCGGTCTCGACGATGCGCGATTGAAGCTCGGTGGCCTTGATCTGGTCGGTCTTGGTTAGCACGATCTGGTAGCTGACCGCGGAGCGATCGAGTGTCTTCAGGACTTCGAGATCGACGTCCTTGAGGCCGTGCCGCGCGTCGACCAGCACGTAGACGCGCGCGAGGCTGGCGCGTCCGAGCAGGAATTTGTGGATCAGCTCGGTCCAGGACGCGACTTGGCTCTTCGGCGCCTTGGCATAGCCATAACCGGGCATGTCGACGAGGCGCAGGTCACTTTTCCCGGGGACCTCGAAGAAGATCAGCTCCTGGGTGCGGCCCGGCGTATGCGAGGTGCGCGCCAGCGCGTTGCGGCCCGTCAGCGCGTTGATCAGGCTGGACTTGCCGACATTGGAGCGGCCGGCAAAGGCGATCTCCAGCCCCGCCATCGGCGGTAGCGTTTCAGTCGAGGGCGAGGCCCAGATGAACTGCCAGTCGCGGGTGAACAGTTTTCGCCCGACCTCGATCAGCTTCGCATCTTCGTCGTCGGTCATGCGAAGGCTTTCAGTTGGTTTACCTCGTCATTGCGAGCGACTTGTCCGCCGTAGCTCGAAGAGCGAAGGCGGAAGCGAAGCGCTCGCAATAACTGTGGCTACGTCGCCTTCTTCGCGAACGTCGCCTTGAGATTATCGAATAACTCCACCTTCACGCCATTGCGGCGCATGATGAAGCTCTGCTGCAGCACCGATAGCGTGTTGTTCCAGGCCCAGTAGATCACGAGGCCTGCCGGGAAGCCCGCCAGCATGAAGGTGAAGATCAGCGGCATCCAGTTGAAGATCATCTGCTGGGTCGGATCCGGCGGCGTCGGATTCAGCTTCATCTGGAACCACATCGTGATGCCCATGATGATCGGCCAGATGCCGAGCGCCAGGTAGTGGCCGAACACCGGGATCGTGGTCGGATCGAACGGGATCAACCCGAACAGAGTGAACAGGTTGGTCGGGTCCGGCGCGGAAAGATCCTTGATCCAGCCGAAGAACGGCGCGTGCCGCATCTCGATGGTGACGAACAGCACCTTGTACAGCGAGAAGAACACCGGGATCTGGATCACCACGGGAAGACAGCCGGCGACCGGATTGATCTTCTCCTTGCGGTAGATCTCCATCATCTCCTGCTGCTGCTTCACCTTGTCGTCAGGGTAACGCTCCTTCAGCGCCTGAAGCTGCGGTTGGACCGACTTCATCTTCGCCATCGAGGCGTAGGACTTGTTCGCCAGCGGGAAGAACAGGAGCTTCACGATCACGGTCACGAGCAGGATCGAGATGCCGAAATTGCCGAAGAAGCGGTAGAAGAAGTCGAGGCCGAGGAACATCGGCTTGGTGATGAAGTAGAACCAGCCCCAGTCGATCAACAGATCGAAATGGTTGAGGCCGAGTTCCTTGTTGTAGCCGCCATGGCCGGCGAGCGGGAAGTTGATGCCGACGACGCTGGCTTCCTTGGCGCCGGCGAACAGCCGCGCGTTCGCGGTCGCGGAGCCGCCGATCGCGACGGTGACGGGATCGAGCAGATAGTCGGTCTGGTAGGTGTGGACGTTGCCGCTCGGGTTCGACGAGAAGCGCGCCTGAATCTGCGCGCTGGTGTCCGGCAGCAGCGCCGAGGCCCAGTATTTGTCGGTCATGCCGAGCCAGCCATTGGTGGCCTTGAAGTTCACCGTCCTGGCTTCGTCGATTTTCTTGTAGGCGTATTCCTGCAAGCCATCGAGATAGCCGATCAGGCCTTCATGCAGGATGTAGTAGCCGGAGACCTGCGGCGTGCCGTGGCGCGAGATCAGCGCGAACGGATAGAGCGTGACCGGCGCGTTGCCGACATTGCTCACCTCGTCCTTCACGGTGAAGAGGTAGTGGTCGTCGACCGCGATGGTGCGGCGGAAGCTGAGGCCTTCGCCATTGTCCCATTTCAGCACCACCGGCGTGGTCGGCGTCAGGCTGCCGCTGCCGTCCTGCTGCCAGACGGTCTGCGCGTCCGGCAGTTTCGCCGTCACGCCCGTCGCCGGCACCCAGCCGAACTCGGCGTAATAGGGCTCCGCGGTCCCCGAGGGCGAATACAGAACGATCGGCGGTGACTTCGGATCGACCGTTTCGCGGAATTGCACCAGCGCGACATCGTCGATGCGTCCGCCCTTCAGCGAGATGCTGCCTGCGATTCGCGGCGTCTCGATCTTCACGCGCGGGCTGGCGGCAATCGCAACGTCGCGCGCAACGACCGGCTGGGCTTGCTGGTTCGTGCTCGGCGTCGCCGGTTGGGCCGTGCTGCCGGCCTGCGGCGTGGCGCCCGGCGTCGCGGACGCCGTCGGCTGCGGCGTGGTCTTCTGCAGCTCGGCCTGCGCCTGTTGTTGGGCGCGCTGCTTCTCCATCGCCGGCATGTTGTAGAAATATTGCCAGGCGATCAGCACGAAGCCCGACAGAATGACGGCGAGGATGGTATTGCGGTTGTCGGTCATCATTCTCTCGTCATCAATCCGGTTTGCGGCTGGTCGCAGGAGCGGGGCCGGGCTTTAAGCCGTCGGTTCTTGAGTCGGTTGTTGGGCTGCTTTTTGAGCCGCGTCCCTTGTGCGTATGCCGCGCGGGCTTCGCGAACGCTATGCGCAGATCGTCGAGCATGGTGGCGAAGTCGCGCGAGAGCGCGTCCCTTCGGCCGACCAGCACATAATCATGATGGGGCTGCATCGACACCGGATCGAGCCGCTTCACCAGTTCGCGAAGCCGGCGCCGGATGCGATTGCGCTGGGGGGCGTTGCCGTTCTTTTTGGTGACGGTGAAGCCGATCCGGATCGGGCCGCTGTCGTCTCGGCCAAGGTTTTGGCGGTCAAGGCTTCGGCGGTCAAGGCTTTGCAGGACGAACGCGGAACTATTCACCCGCGCGCCATTGGCAACGGCGAGGAAATCCGCTCGCTGCCTCAGCCGATCCATGATGAAATCCCAAAAAGGGGGTCCGGCTCAGGCGCTCAGACGCTTGCGGCCGCGGGCGCGGCGGGCGGCGAGCACCTTGCGGCCGCCGGCCGTGGCGAGACGGGCACGGAAGCCGTGACGGCGCTTGCGCACCAGTTTGCTGGGTTGATAAGTCCGCTTCACGGGTTTTTCTCCGCTGACCGGGCAATTTGCCTGTAGAATTGATGATAAAGTCCGGAAGATGCTGCCCAAAACGAGCCTTTTTCGGCCCCAAGAGAGCCGCTCCCGGCGGTCACACCGGGTCATCGCGGACAATTGGCCGGCTTATAAGCGAGCGCCTTCTTTTCGTCAACGCCGCACAAGAGCTCAATTCCGGCGAATATCGCTGTTTGTGCGGGGTTTTTAACCCTTGAGGTGGCGACTCGCCAGATCTGCGCTTACATCCGACCTTGGCAGATTGACGATCTGTAATTTGACCGCGCTGGGGGCGGGCCGCATCTTCATACGCGCCAACACCCTTCACCCGGCGACATCTTTCATCCGGCAAAGGCAGCGAGGGCGAATTTCGTGGCAGCGACAGACCTCCAGCCGATCCAGGATGGGGATCAGCGGGACCCGCCGGCGGCGCTGCCGCGGGGGACGCGCGGGCTTGGGCTGTCCGGCAAGCTGCTGCTGCTCACCGTTCCCCTGGTGATGATCGCGGCCATCCTGCTCTACGTGCCGGCCATCGCCAACTTCTGGGTCAACCGGCTCAACGACCGCGTCGCCGCGGCCAACACGGCGGCGCTGGTGCTCGATGCGGCGCCGCTCGGCATGGTCCCGGATTCGCTGTCGCGCGAGATCCTGAAGAGCATCAATGCCCGCGCCGTCGCCATCAAGATGGGCCAGCAGCGCCGTCTGCTCGCCAGCGACAATCTGCCGGCCGCCATCGAGCACGATATCGACCTGCGCGATATGACGGCGTGGGAGGCGATCACCGGCTCGTTCCGGATGATGCTGGAGACCGGCAACCAGGCGATCCGGATCGTCGGGCCCGGCGTCGGCAACGCCCAGTTCATGGAGATCGTCACCGACGAGCTGCCGCTGCGGCAGTCGATGTACCGCTTCTCCCGCAACGTCGTGGTGGTCGCGCTGATCATCGCGGTGCTGACCGCGGGCCTCGTCTATCTCGCCATGCATTATCTCTTCGTGCGCCCGATGCGGCGGCTGACCGCGAGCCTGGTCGGCTTCCACGAAAATCCCGAGAGTTCGGCGGGGATCATCGTGCCGAGCCAGCGCAGCGACGAGATCGGCGTTGCCGAGCGCGAATTGTCGGACATGCAGCGCGATCTGATGTCGATGCTGCATCAGAAGAGCCGGCTCGCCGCCCTCGGCCTCGCCGTCTCCAAGATCAATCACGATTTGCGCAATCTGCTGGCCTCGGCACAACTCCTGTCGGACCAGCTTGCCAGCGTGCCGGATCCGCGAGTGCAGCGCTTTGCGCCAAAACTCGTGCGCTCGCTCGAGCGCGCCATCGCCTTCTGCCAGTCGACCTTGTCCTACGGCCGCGCCCAGGAAGCCGCGCCCGACCGGCGCATGATCATGATCGAGCCGGTGGTGCTGGAGGTGCGCGAGACCGCTGGCCTTGCCTCCGACGCCTCGATCGCCTGGGTCGCCGCAATCGAGCGCGGGCTCGCGGTCGACGCCGATCCCGATCAGCTCTTCCGCGTGCTGCTCAACCTCGTCCGCAACGCCGCCCAGGCACTGGAAAGCCATGCGTCCGCCGAGGGCGGTGCGCAGCAGATCCGGATCACGGGAAAACGCGAGGGCGCGGTCGCCATCATCGAGGTTTCCGACACCGGCCCCGGCGTGCCCCAGAAGACCCGCGATCACCTGTTCGAGGCGTTCCAGACCTCCGGCCGCCCCGGCGGCAGCGGCCTCGGCCTTGCCATCGCCGCCGAGCTGGTCCGCGCCCATGGCGGCGACATCCATCTGGTCGAAGGCACCATCGGCGCCACCTTCCGGATCGTCATCCCCGACCGCCCCGTGGAACTGCTCTCCGTCCGCAACGAGCGGGCGCGGGCGTAGTCGGCCAGCGGCCGAGTGCGGAAACCGTCATTTCCCAGCAAAATCTCCCCAATCCGGACCTTGCCAATCGGGGCAAGAGCGGTTAGTCAGAGCGCTCTTTCGCACCCCTCCGGCGTCGCCGGGGGCTGCCTGCGGGCCACGCCCGCACTGTCAGCGAAAAACGCGCCCGTAGCTCAGCTGGATAGAGCATCAGACTACGAATCTGAGGGTCGGACGTTCGAATCGTTCCGGGCGCGCCAGCACTTAGCGGCTTCTGCCGTGCAAAAAGTACGATCGTTTTACGGGATTTGCAAGGAAAGCAGCCCTTAGGCTTCCGTCCGCAGCCTAGCCTGCCCTTTTTGAATGTACCTCGGTCCTTGGGGCGCAAGCCGCTCGATCAGACAGGTGCCAGCTAGCAAACCTGATCAGTCTCAACCCCTCAGCCAAGCGGCAGCCTACAGGCTCATAACCTGAAGGTCATGGGTTCAAATCCTATCCCCGAAACCAGAAAAAGCCGCCAGGTCAATAAGGTGGCTTTTTTCATTGAGGGCCAATCTCGAAAGCGTGACGTGTCAACATAGTATCAACACTGGCAGGGTGGTTGGTGATGGCAAGTCCCGCCAGCAAGTCTCTAGCCTCACCGGCACGATCGCAAAACGGCATTTGCTCAGAGCAGCCGCTCAGGTGTTGCGGCGCATTAAAAAGCAACGACAGTGGTGCGGTCCCCGCTAAGGTTTACCCTTGTGAGCGACTGCGGCTGCCGATGCGGTCAAGGGAAGACGTTTTCCAACGCGGTTAGCGGCAGACATCGCCGTCGGGGAGCCGCCGTTCCCACGGCGGGTCGCGCCCTGCGAGATCGACGTCCCGTGCCGACTTCCTTCAGCAGGGCGGCCAGCGGCCCAGGGGGGAATCCTCCCGCAGATCGTCGTTCCTGCCCTCTCAGAGTTTTCCTGAGAATTACTGGCTCCGACGAACCACTGTTCAATATGTTTGCTTGCGTCTCAGATCTTGCTGCCACTGCTTGGTTAGCAATGATGTCACGCGAAAGCGCCCAAAGAACTCGTGGACAACAGTGATCGAAGAATAGAAACCGGGAGCACCAAAAATCTTGGCTGTGTAGATGCTGGTGTTCAACGCACTGACTTGACCGAAATCGAGAGAGGCCGTTGGCTCGCCAGAGTAAAGCGACAGTATCTCATCTTCGATTTGATCCCGCTTTCCGGCTTCCGCTTTTCGGCTGAAGTTGTGATACAGGTGGCCGACCGCGAAATTATCCGGGAGTGTCCCGCCGCAAGCCTTGTGGACGATCCCGAAGGACAAGGCGGTGAAGACACGGTCAACCCTGGCGACGTCAACCTTGTAAGCAACTGCACCGGAGGAGAGTTGAACCGAGTCTCTTGTGAGCGTCTTACGTAGCGCGTCCTCGTTGTAGCTGAGCTGCGGCACGATTGTCTTTAGGAAGACCTCGCGCGACCTGTTTGAGGGCGACGCGTTCAGGCAAATCTGGGCGAGGACGTAAGTATCGTCGATAGATTTCGCATTGTTGTGGGCCTTACACGAGGGCACAGTTATGAGCTGGTTGCGCTGATCTTTCGGGAAAAAGCATTTCGGCGGCACGTGCTCCATCGATGTTTCGGGCTCAGAGCAGCCTTGAAAATAGCAGGGCATCGGTGTCCTCACTCACAAGGATCTCTTACCAGAAGGCCGCTTTTCGACCGTGAATGCAATAGAGTCTCGCAGACAATTGGGAAATGCAAGAATGGACAAAATTAGGCTCGAACGATTCTCGTATCGTTTTGCAGAACAGGTGCTCAACAGCAAACTCGTTATCAAGCAAGAAATTGAGTCGCTGCTAACAGGTTGTCCAGCTGCTCTAGAAACATTGTCGCGTCCTAACTTCAATAAAGCTCTTCGAGAGTCGTTCGTTGCGAAAGGGTGGACCGACCAGCCATATGTCTTTGGTGAAGACGATGATCTCGGCGCCAAGATGGACTTCTTGAAGGATCGCGTTGGTGTTGAGGTTGGATTTGGTCACGCGAGCTTTATCGGCATAGATCTTCTGAAGTTTCAGGTTTCATCCTATTCCGCACTCGATCAGATCGATGTAGGTGTCTACATAGCAACCACCCGACGCTTTCAGAAGCATCTAGCGAAGCTCGGACAAAACTGGGAAGGCAGTCTCACGTTCGAGAAGATCACGAAGTACCTGCCTCAATTCAAGAGCGCGATTCAGGTCCCCATCTATGTTCTGGGAATCGATATTTAGCTTCTGTTTCACCTTCGCCAAACCTTTCGTTCAGCTCTGAGTGAAAAACACGCGACGTTCTTCGTCTGCGTGGAGATTGTGCTGTGCAATGTGGCTGATGCTGCGGGGCGCAGTCGCGCTAAACAATCTGAACGGAAGCTCGTCGATGCTGATCTCGGCAACAAGCGCTGAGAAATCCTTCTCATAACATTCAGCAAGAACCTTCATGTTGGTGGAAGGAAAGCTGTTCTTGAACTCCTTATTGAAGGGGGGTGGAAGTAGCGAATTAGAGATGCTTCGTAGAGGGTCGTTCGCTCAGCCTCGTTGGTCCCAAAAAGCTTATCGAGGCCCTTCTCGATTCGCTTCGAAGTCTGGCTTTGATCCTTCGCTCGTGGATTGAACATGGTGACAAGCTGGTGCGCAGGCTCGACGGCAAGCATTAGGATAGTAAGCACGTAACCATCGGGAACGCCCTTGATGGCGATCTTTTGAAGTGTCTCGTGCTTCTTGAGGCGGTCAAGGGCATTGCGAGATCCATCTTGGCCAAAAGCTTGGCCGATGTAGAGCACGTCGAACCCGACTGCGTCGTATTCTGCCGCGAGCCGTTGTTGGATCATAAAGCCGCTAGGAAAGGATCGTCTGCCCGCAGGGTCCTCGACGTACCAACCTTGCTCGCCATTGCCCTTTAGTGTCGCCCCGGTCGGCATCGGCCAGTGTATGTCATGTCGCTTGCTTGCGACCTCGATGCTCGTAACGAGGTTGTCTTCGTCTTGGGTCGCTCCCACGAAATCGAACTTTGGGACCGTGCCAATGAGATAGATATGGCAATGCCGAATCTCACCGAGAAGAGGTGCGACCTGCGCGTCATCGTAGATTCCGAATGCTGGCAACGAAACGAAGCTCTTGGCGTACATAACTAGGGCGTGTTCAACGTCGAACGCCTTGTCTTTGAGGAAGTCGATCATTGGCCCTCGGTAAGTTGGCGAGTTTGTCTTTCGCCGATTTGTGCCTGTTCAGAACTGAGAACGCAGGTCATTCCAGTAGCTACCGCTTCGCAAGCCATTAATCGCCTGGGCTAGCTTAAGCTTCTGACGTAATTCGGAATCCGTCCATATTTGGACAAGGCGCAGCCGGCTCTCACCAGATTGTGTATGTCACCTAATCTGTAAGGTGTTAGCTTACGCCTTACGGAGGTGCAGCTAATGACCTTGCTCTCGCGTGATCCAGGAATTCCTCGGCATCCCGGCGAGTACGTCCGGGAAGTGGCGCTCGTCCCCCGCAAGATGACCGTAACCGAGGCAGCTAAGCTGATTGGCATTAGCAGGCCTGGCGTTTCTAACTTTCTGAACGGGAAGGTGGCTGCGACCTCGGAGATGGCGTCACGTATCGAGCGGGCTTTTGGGATTGCTGCTCAGGTGCTTCTCGACATGCAAGCGGCCCACGATGCTTCACAAGCGAAGCTAAGAGGTGCTCCGTCGAACACCAAGGTTTACGTGCCGCCCTTCCTCCAGTTCAAGTCGAATGACATTGAGCATTGGGCGACGACCAGGATCGCGCCACGAACGAGACTATCGGTGTTGCTGCGGACGCTCGTGCATTCAACGGGTAGCGGGCTGAAGAGCGTCGATTTTCCTGGGAATGACGATGCCGAGCGGGCCGGGTGGGATGGCGTCATCGAGGCGAGTGAGGGGACACCGTGGATACCCACCGGTCGCTCCGGTTGGGAGTTCGGAGTAAACCAAGATATCAAATCCAAGGCCGATGGAGATTTCGAGAAGAGTGTCAGGGCTGTCGGAAAAGCCGATCGCCTAGACATTGCTTTTGTGTTCGTAACTCCGCGACGCTGGGCCGGGAAGGCTGCCTGGCTAACGGCGATGAGAGCCAAGAGACAATGGAGAGAAGTCCGAGCATACGACGCGCAAGACTTGGAACAATGGCTTGAGCAATCGTTGGCAGGACAGGCTTGGCTTGCGAATGAAACCAACCGGCCTTCCGAAGGAATACGCTCTCTCGATCGATGCTGGCAAGATTGGGCAAACGTAGTCACTCCTCCTCTTGTCGAGGGTTTCTTTAAGTCGTGCGTGGATGCTCCCAGAAAATCGATGTTGGCGCGTCTCTCCAGCCCGCCGACCGGACCAGTCATAATTGCTGCGGACTCAGCGGAGGAAGCGCTTGCCTTTCTTTCGGTGCTGTTTAGCGAAAGCTCTGATGAACTCGGCCGCTACAGAAGTAAGATTCTGATTTTCGGAGTTCACGGAATACTGCCGCGACTTGCGCAAGGAGCACAAGAGTTCATCCCGGTTGCCTTCAATCGAGAAGTTGAGCGCGAACTGGGCCCGCTTGCGGGGGTGTTGCATTCCATCGCTATCTATCCACGTAACGCAACCGGTATTACTCCAGACATCATTCTCGAACCTGCCAAAGAAGAGGATTTTAGGTCGGCGTTAGATGGCATGGGATTCGATCGGGATCAGATCACTCGGTATGGCGACGAATCGGGACGATCGCTGACAGTGCTGCGGCGCCGTCTTTCCCAAGTCCCCGCTGTGCGCAGTCCGCGTTGGGTAAGTGATCGGAGGACCGCTCCGAGCCTAATTCCTATTCTCTTGGTTGGCGCTTGGAACTCAAACAATAAAACAGATCAGGCCGCACTATCTTTGTTGGCGGAAGACGTAGGCTACGAGGAGATAGAGAAGGAGTGTCAGCTACTATCGCAGATCGATGATGCACCCGTGTGGTCTGTAGGCTCATACCGCGGCGTCGTTTCAAAGATTGATCTACTCTTTGCAATTTCGGGCTGGATCACGGCGATCGATCTGAGGAGATACTTCGAGGTAGCGGAGCTAGTCCTGTCAGAAGACGACCCGGCTTTGGATTTGCCAGACGACAAGCGTTGGGCCGCCCACATCTATGGCAAGCAGCGGGAATTCTCTGCAGCCTTTCGTAACGGGATCTCCGAAACCCTTGTCTTGCTTGCGGTCTACAGCAACGCTCTCTTCGAGCGTTTGGGGGTGGCTACTGATGAGATGGCATCGCAATTGGTGCAACGGCTCCTGCCTTCCCCAGTGGCAGCCCGCAAACTGGAGGCAAATGATCGTGATCTCCCGACGTACGCCGAAGCGGCGCCCGACACTTTTCTTTCCATCATCGAACGTGACTTAAAGACAGGTGCGCCCCAAGTATTCAGCCTTCTCAGACCGGCCGATCCGGGGAGTCTCTGGGCGCATCCAAGCAGGACGGGTCTTCTGCGGGCTCTTGAGGGACTGGCATGGAGCCCGGTCACACTGCCACGTTCCGCGCTGATCTTGGCCCAGCTGTCTCAGATTGAAATCAGCGACAATTGGGTCAACAAGCCAATTAATTCTCTGTATTCCATCTTTAGAGCGTGGATGCCGCAAACGGCGGCCAACCACGATCAACGCCTTGAAGTGTTAAAGATGCTGATCCAGCGGGTGCCCGATGCGGGGTGGAAGATTTGCATCAGGCAATTTGATGCATATGGAGATACAGGCACATATAGCCACAAGCCTCGTTGGCGATCCGATGGGTACGGATACGGAGAGCCGTTTCCCACCCGAGCCCCAATTGTCGCTTTTCTTCAAGATTTGCTGAAGCTGCTTCTTACTTGGAGAAATTACACGAGAGATCAGGTTAGTGACCTAATTGAGAGGCTTCAGAGCTTCGACGATCAAGCTCAGATCGAAGTCTGGAAGCTCGTAAGGAGTTGGGCGACCGGCCAAGCGTCGGATGCGGACAAGGCCATTCTGCGTGAAAAAATTCGAGTCACCGTCCTATCCCGTCGTGGGCGCTTAAGGTCCACCAAGGAAGACTACGAACGCCTTAGGGAAGCTGCGCAAGCCGCTTATGAGGTCTTGGAGCCCACGGATCTTCTTAACAAGCATGAATGGCTCTTCCGGGAAGGATGGGTCGAAGAGTCAATGGACGAAGTCCAGGGCGAAGAGATTGATTTTCGTAAGCGAGAGCAGCGCGTCGCCGATCTACGAAAAAAAGCTTTGCG
The DNA here is from genome assembly GCF_055807355.1 of Bradyrhizobium sp. Ken01. Taxonomy (NCBI): domain Bacteria; kingdom Pseudomonadati; phylum Pseudomonadota; class Alphaproteobacteria; order Hyphomicrobiales; family Nitrobacteraceae; genus Bradyrhizobium; species Bradyrhizobium sp. Ken01. The sequence continues at coordinate 189,062 of NZ_JBVVPC010000006.1, read as the reverse complement.
CGAAATCTTAGCGCAGCGCGGATTTGAAGGAGTCTTTGATCTTGCTCGGAAGGGGCGAGCGGGAACGCAAATCGGCGCCTTGCTTACGCTGTACTTGCTCAACGATGAGAAGTTGCAAGAGTTTTTGCAATCTGCGTCGGAGCAAATGTTAGATCCGGAAGCCTGGTCAATCCGAAATGTAGTTGCTGGTTGTCTTCATTCCATCGAGGACGACGGCAAGCGGACGAGTGTAATTTTGCTGCTCAAGGGGGCGGTTTCAGCTTGTGAGTTCGTTCACGTGCTCTTGGCCGCTCCGTTTAGACTGAGTACTTGGCGTCTTGTTGATGGCTTGGATGCGCCCGACCGAGAGGAATATTGGGGTGCTGTTAGACCGCAGTGGATCTTTGAGTCTGATACCGAAAACGCAGATGCCGTTAAGCGTTTGCTCGACGCTCGGCGGCCACGCGCAGCGTTTTCGTGTCTTCGGTTGGGGCCAGAGAAGATCGAGCCCTCGTTGCTGTTTCGAACTCTCATGGAAATGGCGAAGGGGGGCGAAGACAAGCCCGGCGAATACCAGTTCGAGTACTACAGCCTAGCGAAGGTATTTAAGCTTATTGACCAATGCGCCGATCTTTCGATGGAGCAAAAGGCCGGTCTTGAGTTTACTTATGTCGAAGCGCTCGATCGCAGATGGAGTGATGATAAGGACTATGGTGTTCCGAATCTCGCAAAGTACGTAGAGAAATATCCAGAGCAATACGTCCAGGCGATTGTTTGGAGCTACAGACGTTCCTCCGGCGGAGAAGATCCGACAGACTACAAGGTTCCCCGTGGCCGCGAGGCTGAATATGCCAAGCGGGGGCACGCTCTTCTTGATGCGGTTGGCCGCATACCCGGGCTGGCCGACCTCGATCAGCTTTTAAAATGGGTCAAGACTGTTCGCGAGTCCTGCAGTCAACTTGATAGGACGGAGATCGGAGATATTGTTTTAGGACAGTTGCTGGCAAACGCTCCGATTGGCGCGGATGGCATTTGGCCCTGTGAAACGGTGAGGCAGCTCATGGAAGAGGTTCAGTCCGACGCCATCTCACGGGGGGCGAGAACCGGCAAGTACAATCTAAGAGGCGTACATTTCCGTGGAGAGGGTGGTAGCGATGAGCGGAAGCTCGCGAGCATGTATCGTTCATGGGCGGACGCGCTGCAGTATTCTCATCCGTTCGTCGCGGCGTCATTGTTGACGCAGCTCGTCAAGACGTATGAACAAGAGGCGGGAGTGCATGATGACGATGCTGGTATAAGGCGTCGCCTAAGTTGAGACTTGATAGCGTGGGAATGCTGTGATCGCTTCCATGCGCTTCTTCAAGGTCACCTTCGTGTAATCCTGTCCCTTTGTTCGGGCTGCATGTCCGCAGATCGCGTCGAGTGTCAGTTCGCTTAGCCCCGCTTCGTGGCCATACGTCTTGAATGTGTACCGCCACGCGTGGTTCGGTTGAACACGTGGGTCCGGAACGACGCTTCGCAGAAGATCCCGAATGCGCTTGTAAACACCATCGGCAGGACCCGATGTTGTGCCGTCTTTTCCAACCTCAAAAAAGAGGTGGCCCGGCTTTGCGCTCTGTACGAAATCGATGAAACCTAATGAGACGAGATGCTCGTGTAGCGGGACATCTCGATATTCATTGATCTTCATATCACCGGCCTCAGGCGTGAGGCGAACAATCCAATGCCCGCTCTCCTTCCTTAGGTCCTCCTTACGCAGTTGGATCATCTCCATGACTCGGGCTCCCGAATAAGCACATGGCCACGGCACCCAACGCTTGGCAGCGGAGGTCTTGGGATTTTCTCGATCAGTGCCTTTGACGGCCAGTGCTGCTCTAAGAATTGCGCTATATTCACCGGGTAGGAAGAACTTCTCTCGGGTGACTTTCCTGGCTCGCCCTTCGATGCGGGCCTCCCCTGCGGGGTTCGAGGTCAGCCAAGCTCTTTTTTTGCCCCACCCAAACACAGCTCTCAGTGCGGCAAAGTCGGTGTCGTTGATAGTCTTCGCCGCGATGCCCTTTGCGCTCCGTTCGTCACCCCATCTCTGCACTGTCTCGGGTGCCACTCGGCTTAGATCATCGTGCCGGAGCCAGTCCTTGAACCTGATGACAACTGCCTCCCAACGCCTCGCGTCTCGTGGGCGGACACCTCTCGCCAACGCTTCCTTACGCCACGCCTCTGCGAGGCCTGTGAGTGTCTTGCCGCCCTTAGCAGTGGGCTTCGTTGAGTCTACGGTGGGAAAGCGGCTGACATAGGCGTCGGGTGAGTAGTCACCATCCGCATTTCGCGCGAGCTTTTTGGCCCCTTCCGTGAGGTCACGCGACAACGCTTCGATGAGTTTCCATCGGCTTTCGTCATCGGTGATGATGCCTTCTCGCAGGAGGGTAGCGTGCGCCAATCCACCGAAGCGGTGTTCCATGGAGATTTCGCGCCGGTCTTTGCCGCTCTTGGCAATCAGCAAAGGGTTGCCTCGCCTTGCTGCCTCGTTTGCCTCCGCGACGTTGAGCCATCCTTCCACGGTGAGGCCAGGATTGTCCTCCAACGCTTCGGTAAAAGCTCGATAGGCAATTCCAGACAGCGCGGTGATCTGCCTTACGGTGAGAGGCTTGGGCCCTTCGCGGAGCGCCTTGAGATGTCGCTCTACCGTGGCCGCGACTTCACCGCACTTTGCCTTGGCCGCTGTGCGGTCGGCAGTGCCCAGAGAGATGCTGATGTGCGTCTTGTACCAACCGCGAGGGCGACGCTCCTTTGGGAGCTTCTGCAAGATCGCTTGGACATCCTTCGGGATGGTGCGGCGATAGTACCAGTTGTCGGTACCTTGTCTTTTGGTTGGGCAGGCCATTCTCAGAATCAGATGCATCACTCCCGTGTATCAGGGAGCGGTCCGAAAACCTCAAGGCCTTCAATAGGCTACTGATCTTTCCGGGAAAAAGCTGGTGCTGCCAGACAGGATTGAACTGTCCGATACTCGCCCGTCGTTCCATAACATTCGATTGGCGAATTCGCGCCTCGCCCGATTGCAGCTTGGAAGTTAATGGCTTCCAGTTTTCCGAGCAGATGCGCTGACCAGAACCTGCTTTTCCCAATCAGCTGGGATGGTATCCGACAGAGCAGGCATCTCGGTCCCTGACTGCAGCCCCGTTCAGGATGGCTTCGGTGATAGCCGGTGAGAGCAGGGAGAGCCAAAGCAGCCGGCACAGATAGGACTCGTTGTCGGCTTTGGCGCGCTCTCGCCCCGAGCTGGTTTCGACGAAGCATGTTGCGCCAACGATACGCCCACCATGACCGCCTTGATCAACGATTTGTCTAGCTTAGGCTGCGCCGGTGACCAGCCTAGCGTTCTCAAGTAAATTAGAAACCTGATTCGCATGACGTTCAAACTTTAGGAGGAGCAGTGAGTCGCTTCTACCCCACAGGCGCACCAAAAGTCATGACTGCCGCCCAGAACTGGCGCGATGTCGCTTTAGTAAGAGGTAACTCGATCTTCACGACAGAACAGGTGTGGTCGACTGCGAACATAGAGGTTCTTGATCAGGTTTTTACCCAAAATCCTGACGAGTCTGATCGACCGTTCTCTGCAAAACTCCAGGACCAGCTCAGCGCATGCACGAGTCGGGTCAAGCAATTGGCGGCAGAAGTATTATGGCTGTTGTTGGTGTGTCCAAGCAACATCTCTCCCGAGCGAAAAAAAGAAAATATCAGAACGATTTGGGAGTTGTCGGAGTCTCCTTATCCTGCTGAGAGTGAATGGTTAGCTGACGAAGTTCTTTCCGGTATTGGAAGCGCGGGCCCTGGATATAGCAATCACCGTCCTAGGGAGCTGACATTCTGCATAAATGTCCTTCTTGCATTCCGGCGGCTGAGCCAGGACCGACAAGCTTTGCTGCTGACCCAGCCGTGGGAGTTCGCCGAATGGCTGCAATCTGTACCCGACGCGCGGGCGCGTCAGTTCCGGCACATGCTTCTTCATCTGCTGTTTCCCGATGAATTCGAGAGAGTGTTCTCTGCAGGCGATCGCAAAGCAATAGCTGAGCATTTTGCGGGCGTTTCACCATCGGAAACTAACAAAATGACAGCATTAGAGCTTGACCGGCTACTGCGCCAGACGAGAGCCAAGCTCGAGGAAGAATACGGCACGGCGGAGTTGGACTTCTATAGAAGCCCACTTCGGGAGCTTTGGCAGCAGGATTGGCAAGCTGATAGTTCGTCGATAGCCGATCGTCATGTGCGACAGGCAATCCAGGAGCTCAAAGCAGCAGGAGTGCCGTCTGATGCGAGGTCGTCAAGATATGACCTCCTGGATGATGGAAAGCGATACCCGCCCAAGCTTATCTTTTCACTCGCTTACAAATACGCCACGGGAAAGGAGCTGCCCAGGAACGAATTTCCTGGAGGAGACGACACAGCTTCGTTTCGGATCCTTAGAAAGCTCGGCTTCTCGATAGTGCCGAAGGACTTGATTGGCGATCTTGTCTCCAAGTTCTTGGCCCAAGCGGATGCTGGTCAAGATTTGCGCACAAGCGAGTATCCGAAAGAGTATGGCAGTCTTCAAGTCAGGGTTAGCTTTGGCCAAGGGGTTTTTTCGCGAGTGCCGTGGGTTGCCTTCTTGGCTCCTGGCCAAAAGGTAAGCGAAGGCATCTATCCGGTCCTCCTTTATTACCGAGAAGCAAGGTCCTGCTCCTTGCTTTAGGCGTCAGTGAAACCAATCCACCTGGAAAGAGCTGGGATCATACTTCAGAATTGAGCACCGTGGCAGATCTAATGCGCGAGAAGCATGGCAGAGAAGCAGAACGCTATGGTGACTCGTTCGTAGACGCTGCCTTTATTGTTCCTGACGGTCTGGAAATGAACAAGCTGACAGAGCGCTTGGATGCTGTCATCGATCGATATGAGCGGACGCTTCAATCGGCAGTCAAGTCGGTTAATCACCGGCCCGTCCAGGAGTTATCATTAGCTGACCTGTTGAAAGACGTTTTCGTTGAACGCGAGTTCTTTGAAAGATTGCTTCAACGGTTGGAGTTGAAAAAGAACATCGTCTTGCAAGGACCGCCAGGGGTAGGCAAAACGTTTTTGGCCCGGCGATTGGCGCAAGCAGCAACTCAAGCGGTAGAATCAGATCGCATTGGGATGGTGCAATTCCATGCGTCATATGCGTATGAGGATTTCGTTCAAGGCTATCGACCCGATGGCAAGGGTGGATTTGAGCGACGCGACGGTGTTTTCATACGGTTCTGTCGACGCGCGCTCGCAGATCCGGCTCGGCCATACGTCTTTGTCATCGATGAGATCAATCGAGCCAACCTGAGCAAGGTCTTTGGTGAGCTGTTGATGCTGATTGAAGGCGATAAGCGGAAAGAGCTCTATGCGGTGGAATTGGCATACTCGACGGACGACGACGCGCGCTTCCATGTGCCGCCGAACGTTCATATCATCGGCCTCATGAACACTGCCGATCGATCTCTGGCGCTGGTCGACTATGCTTTACGTCGTCGGTTCGACTTCTTCAACATTATGCCGGGCTTTGAGACCGAGCAGTTTCGAATTCACATGCTGTCTAGGGGCATGTCGGACGATCTCTTCTCGCATCTCAAGCAGAGTTTCAGTGAATTGAATAAAACCATCGCTGAAGATCGGGATCTGGGGCCGGGCTTTGTGATTGGCCACAGCTTCTTCTGTGACCTCCCAATGACCGTAGATGTCGAAGATTCCTACAACGAGGTAGTTGATCTCGAAATTGTTCCACTGCTCCGAGAGTATTGGTACGAGGGTATGCGTGCCGAAGAGTGGCGCATGAAGTTGTTCAAGGTCTAGGTCATGGGATCGTCGATTCCGATCGCAAACCTCTATTATTTGCTCTGCTATGCTTGGGATAGACTGGATCAGGGTAAACTTGTTGACGTCAGTCCTCTGCCATCAACGGAGCTGGTTGACTTGTTTGCTCTTGTGCTTTGCGATGGAATTCATCATCTCGCACGTCGCGGCCTGGAACAAAGCTACGATGTTCGCGAGGAAGAGCTTGGCGGAATTCGTGGCCGCATTGACATATCTCAGAGCTTGCGCCGTTCGCTGTTCTTGCGGGGGCGCGCTCATTGCCGTTTCGATGAGCTGTCGGTCGATACCCTCGCTAATCAAATCCTGAAATCAACCTTGATCGCTTTAATCGAGGTAAAGGAGCTGGATCGAGGACTGAGGCATCGAGCCTATCGCACAGCTCGGTTGTTGCACGGCATACGTCCCTTCCGGCTCTCTCAGAGAGACTTTGAAAGGGTGCGCGTGACCTCCAATAACCTGTTCTATCGATTCTTGCTGGGCGTGTGCAAACTTGTATTCGATTCTTTGTTGGTGGATGAAACAACTGGAGCGACTAAGTTTCGTGACTTCACGCGAGACGAAGCGAGGATGGCCCTTTTATTCCAGTCGTTTCTCTATAATTTCATCGCACGCGAATGCTCCGAGTGGAAGGTCAAGAGCGAAAACATTGCCTGGCAAGCGACCAGTGCGACAGATCCGCAGTTGCGTTTACTGCCACGAATGCAGACGGACATCTCAGCCTTCCGCCGGGGCGAATACCGCATCATTGATGCCAAGTTTTATCAGCGGAGCGTTGGCTCATATTTCGGGAGTGAAAAGTTTCACAGCGACAATCTGTATCAGATTTGCAGCTATCTTCAAAATTCACGTTTGATTGGGGATGTCCAAGCGAGCGGAGTGCTGATCTACCCTCGTGTCGATCGTCAAATCCGGGAGCGCTATGAAATCATGGGGAGGACGGTCTCTGTTTACACCGTCGATCTCAACGCTCCCTGGCAGGCGATCCACAACGAACTTCGCGAGCTGATGCTCTAAAGCGCGCAGCGCCAGGGCCACCGGACTCGATCTAGACAATGGCGATGCCAGAACCGTTGTAGTTGGCGTTTTCGACCTTGATTTTATCATGCGTTCAGTCCGGGGATCTGTTTTGTGTGGCACTCTTGAGTGGCACCATACAACGCGAATTAACTCGGCGCATTCGCATTTACGCTAGCTTCTGTGGCGCTGTTGAGCGGACCATGCATGTCTAGGACATGATCGATCTTGTTCATGTTCGCGGGCCATTCGGATCTTCCTTGACTCCGCGGGCTACGATCCTTAGTGAGCCGTCCGGCAACGGGCGCTGCAGCAGCAAGGCCTCCTCCATAGGTGCGGTCATCCAGGTCTCGACTTCTTCGGACGTCGTCAGGATCACCGGCATGGCCTTGGGGTGGATGGCGCCGACCTCGGCGTTCGGCTGCGTTGTGAGGAAGGCGTAGAGGTCGTTGGTGGTCTCGCCTTCCTTGACCTTTCGGACTGATGTCCAGTTGGTCCAGATGCCGGCAAAGCAGGCGAGGGGCCGGTTTTCATCGAGCGCGAACCAGATGTCGCCGCCTTCGGCCTTGTTGAACTCGCTGAACGAGTTGAACGGCACCACGCAACGGTTCTCGCCGCCAAGCCAGCGCGTCCAGTGTTTGCTCTGCACGTTGCGGATGTTGGTCGTGCCGGAGTCGGGCTCGATCCGGAGCAATTCCTTGAAGTCGACGCTCTTCCCCTTGGCATGCAACTTCTCGGCGCGCTTCTTGGTGGCATCCATCAGAGCCTTTGACGACGACGGCATGCCCCACCGTGCGGTGGCGAGTTCGCGCCCTTCGGCGCCGTTCCGGACGATCGGCGCCCTGTAGTCGGGAAAGACGCCTGGCATCGGCGCCAGGTTGCCGACGTAGCGGTTGACCACCCGGAACAGCTCGATGATGGCGGCCTGGTTGGTCGTGATCGAGTAGAGATTGCACATGATTCAGGGATCGGTTCGGGAATGACGCAGCTGGGCGGTGAGTTGTAGCAGAGTCGCTGCGGGTCGCCGCCCCGCTGTCGCGCATTTCCGGCAGCGCAGCCGACTAGCGAGATCGTGGATGAATGTGGTCGGCACGTGCTTCATCGCGGCCAGATCGACATTGCTCGGGGTCTTGCATCGCGGGCAGCGGATTTCCAGCCACGGGAAGCCCGCATTGATGGCCTGGTCGATCGTGGGCGAGGGATCGATCGGCTCACCGTCCGACCACATCCGCTCGTTCCAGCTTTCGCATAGCAACCTGTCCGCTTGCTGCAGCATGATCTCGGCCTTGGCCCGCATCTCAGTCGACTGCGCAGCCAGGATGTTGGCCATCGCCCGCGACTTGCCGAGCTCCTTCTTCAGGGCCTTGCGGTCGCCTCCGGAAAGGGGCGTCGGGTGATACTTCGGCGACATCGAGCGGCGCCTAGGCCACGTCGAAGGTCGGCCAGCAGCCGTCTTCCTCATGGCGTCCGGTTCGGTTGCCGCAGGTATCATCGAGCAGCCGCTGACCGACATCCCTCCAGACCGCCCCCGGACCGTAGAGCCTGGTAGCGTCCGCCTTCTGAATCTCGACCGCCCTGCCGCAGCGCCGGCAGCCCACCCTGAGAAGGTGCTGGGGTATCTGCCTCAGGCGCAGCAGGCGTGTCGAAGCGCCAGGACCTGAGCCGACCGCTTCCGCGCGAGGGTCCTCCAGCACGGCCTGCCAATATTCCGGCGGCAGATCCTCGTTCGGGGCCAACCCGCGTCCGGGCGCGGCCTTTCTGCCGACTGCAGCTGCCATCTTCTCCATCTGCTTCAGTGTCGGCATGCGCCAGCTCGCGGGTCGGTCGGCCATGGGCCATTAGAACATATCAAGAACACAAGAGTCGAGTCCGCCCAAAGTCGGATTGGGAAATGATGCCGCCGCTCGGTGTCGGAACCGCGTCACGGCCCCGCGAATGGAGAGGCTTCTTGAAACTCACTCGTCACGTGTCCCTGTATCCGGAGATCTCTGAAAGCGGGAAGATTTCATGCAAGGAACCGAAAGCTTCCTCGGCTCGCCCGGCTGGATCTCCGTCCTTCCGAAGTAGAGCCGCACGGTCGTTCCGATACCTGGCGCACTCTTGATCCTCAGCTTGCCGTAGACCTGACTGAGGCCGAGGCACGTACCTTTGCCGACGTCCTTCGTCGTGAAGAACGGTTCTAAGGCAAGTTACGCGACCTGTGCGCTCATGCGCTGATCGGTTTAGTCAGTGCGAGTACGCCTGCCGCATCGTGCTCCTCGATCTGAAGCGGCATTAACCCAATAATCAAGTCGCCTTAATCCGGGCCAAATGTCGTCTATGGCTTGATGCTCCGAGGTGGGCATCGCTGTGATCAAGGTCGTCGTACTTGGATTGGTTTGCGTCGGGGGTATCGGTGCTATTGCTGCCGCCGCCTCCAAGTCTGCTCCGGCGCCGACACCTTCGATCGCTTATCCTGCTGTAGCCGGCAACAAGGCTGATCGGCTATCGCTGGTCAGCATGCAAGACGTCCAACCAACTGTTGAGAAGGTCGCCCTCGCCTTTACGACACCTTCCGAGCCGCCGACGTCGCCACCGCCTCAGCCAAACGAAGTGGCCAAGGCGAAGGCTCCACAATTCATTGCTCGCCACTGGCACGATCCTAATGACAGCCGAGTCAGAGCCAGAAATCCAAAGTCGGAGCCTTCGAGAAGTACCTCACGGAACGGGTCCGCTGCCAAGTTGGCTGACGCGCAAGAGTGCCGAGTAGATGGCCTCAGCTCGATGCTGCGCAAGTTCAACTTGCAGCCGGCCTGCTCCCGCTAATTCCTGCGGAAGGAATTGTGCGCTGCGTCTAAGCTTGGCTTTCTCACTCTGAAGTCAAACGGCTTGCACGTTTCGTTGCTGCCGCGCGCTGTTCTCATGCATACTCGCCAATGCGCGGCTGAACGGCTCACAAGAATACTGGAACAGTTTGCGCTTTAAGGGAGGACAACGATGCGTCGTTCTTACGTCAACTTTGTCTATTCGACCGCAATCACAGCGGCACTTGTTGCAACGCTCTCGTCGACCGCTATTGCTCAAAAGAAATACGACCCCGGTGCAACCGACACTGAGATCAAGATCGGCAACATCATGCCGTACTCCGGTCCAGCATCCGCGTACGCTACGATCGGCAAAACTGAAGCCGCCTACTTCACCAAGATCAATTCTGAAGGCGGCATCAACGGCCGGAAGATCAACTTTATCTCCTATGACGATACGTACAGCCCGCCTAAGACGGTCGAGCAAGCTCGTAAGCTCGTTGAGAGCGATGAGGTGTTGTTGATTTTCAATCCGCTAGGGACGCCCGGAAACACCGCTATTCAGAAATACATGAATTCGAAGAAGGTCCCGCAACTGTTCGTATCGACAGGTGCTGCCAAGTGGAACGATCCAAAGAATTTCCCCTGGACGATGGGCTGGCAGCCCAGTTACCAGGTCGAAGCTCGCATCTACGGCAAGTACATCCTTCAGAACTACCCAGGCAAGACGGTCGGCGTGCTCTATCAGAATGATGACTTTGGAAAAGACTACGTCACCGGCCTAAAGGATGGCCTTGGTGACCAAGCCAGCAAGCTGATTGTAGTTGAAGCTCCTTATGAGACGAGCTCTCCTACCGTCGATTCTCAGGTCGTGCAAATCAAGGGAGCCAATCCGGACATCTTCGTAAACATAGCGACACCTAAATTTGCTGCCCAGGCGATAAAGAAGGTCGCTGAAATGGGATGGCATCCGGTGCAATTTCTTACAAACGTGTCTGGTTCAATTGGCGGCGTCATCAAACCTGCCGGTTACGAGGCCAGCCAGGGCATCTTGTCCACCGCATATCTGAAGGATCCGAAGGACGCTGAGTGGAAGAACGACGCATCCATGAACGAGTGGCGATCTTTCATGACAAAGTGGTACCCTGAAGGTGATCTCGACGACTCTGCGACTGTCTTTGGCTACGGCGTGGCAAAGGGCCTGGAGCAAGTCCTACGTCAGTGCGGTGATACACTGACGCGCGAGAACGTAATGAAGCAAGCAGCGAACCTCGATTTTGAGATTGGAATTTACCTGCCTGGCACGCGGATCAAGACTGGCCCGGATGACTTTGCCCCGATCGAGCAGCTTCAGATGATGCGGTTCAAGGGTGAGAGTTGGGAGAGATTCGGGCCGGTTATGAGCGGCGCCAAGGGATCCTGATCGACCATTTTGCGGTTGTACTTTGGCCCGCACCGTTCGTTGATTGAATAGGTGCGGGGCAGAGCGGCCGACTGTCATTCTGTTCAAGAATCTTTTGAAAAGCGGTCAAAGCATCCAATCTGCGAGTCAAAAATGACACAGGCTGAAATCGAGACCGAGCTGCTCGCCTTGCGTTCCGAGCTCAATGAGCAAGCTACCAGAGCTAAATCTCGCGAGATCGAGTGGCGTAGGCTTGGCTTAATTGCGAAGGGAAGCAGTATATTAGCTTCGTTGACCGGCCTGGGGCTCATCATTTCGAATCTGCTGATCCCGAAAGCGCCATCCAATGGCAATTTTCACGACCAGCTTGTTATGATGAGTATATTTATGATCTTGCTTGCCGTTCCCCTGATGCTCATAGGCCAGGCTTTGCACAAGTCGCCGCAACTGGTTATCGGACGATCCTGACCGGTAGAGTTGTGGGTGGCCCGGGTCGAAGTGACGTGCCGCACATACAGGACCCCAGTGAGCTCCCATTGTATTGGCACAGACACGCAATAGTGCCGTCTGACTTGGGACCACGAACATGACAAGTTTTCGTACAGGGCTCTTCGCCATCGCAACCGCGGCCGTAATCGTTTCGACCGTCGGCTCGGTCTCCACTGCAAGTGCAGGACCATACGATTGGATGAGCAACAAACCATATGTTGCCTGCGTGCAACAGGCTTACAGCCACGGCCAGGTAATCACGCAGCTCTACGGTCATACGGCTGGTGTGATCGCCTACAACCGCGATCGTCGCGCTTGCAACAGGGCGAATGGCTACCCGGATGCCTGATATTGTTCATGAGTGAGCCGGTAGATTCGCAATCGGCTCACCATGATTTCCGAACGTGCGCTGACACGAATACTTCTATTGCCCAACAGTGGAATATCTCAGATGCGCTGGTTTCTTTTGAATGTTATTGGCGCGTCGATCGGCTTAGGAATGCTGCTCATTACGTTGTTTGATAACTGGATGAGGGGTTACAGCATATTCTGGTGGGTCATGCTGGCGCTTCTCTCGATGTTCTCGATCCTAATCAACGCACTGATGTTGGTGGTGCGGATAAAGCGAGCCAGCGCAATCGCTACACCCGCGGCGGTTCGGGAGAGCTAACCGGACCCACGAAACTTAGCTTCAGCCCGCTACTAGCGTTGGTGGCCTAATCCGATCCCAAGCTTCAATGCTTTCTGGCGCAAGGAACCTACGGACCTCTTCGTCAGCTTTGCGATCTTGGTAACAGGTGTTCTTGCTTTCGAATGAGCCCGCAATTCCTTCACATCATCCTTGGTGTATTCCCGCCTGACTGTCTTCTTTGATTTTTTGGCCATGTCGACTCCGATTAACTGGAGTGGCCTTCTATCATGATTAGCTTGATGAGCAACTTGATTGCACGAAGGCTAATAAGTTTCGCTATCTGCACTCGACGATCGCATTTTTATTCGCGGCCGTTGGGATGCAGATAGGCAACGAGTCTGGGTAGCGCTGCCCTATTGAAGGATGTTGCCGCCCTAACAGTTGATCGCCATCCCCGCAAATGCGATGGATAGTTGCCTATAAGACGCTCTTTGTTGTTTATGGAATTTGAAAGTTTAGATGCTGGATTGTGCCAGCCTCGCGGCTTGTGAGCCATCAACATCTCCTTTTTTGCGAATGTGCTGGTAGCCGCCATTGCAAGCCGGCGTCCATGACCGACATGAAATGCCGGGCCTTGAATTCGAGCTCCTGCGGGAACTGCCACCTTTTCCTGGCGTTAGCCGAGGGGAATCGGTGTGGAGAGCAAAGCCTTTATGCAGAACCTCGCCAATGCAGCGTTTTCGCCGGACGTGATCGCTGCGATGACCTCCGCTCTTGAGGCTGCAGTCGCGAATTTGCCTGAGCCGGTGCATTTGTCTCACGTCAACCTTCTTGCAGAGTCCATCCTGCGTACTGCAGGTGCAGGGGAACGCGACCCCGTGGCCTTGCAGAGGCTGGCGCTCATTGAACTACAACTGGTGCGCAGAGATTAGCTTCACCAAGGGACCCTGACGTCGGTGTGCCATCTGAAAAGGGGCGGGGAGTTGATGAGGCGTGCTTCGGGACCTCGTGAAAAAGCTTCAAGTGCTTGTGCGTGACGCCAGGGTGAGCGTGCGCTTTCAGTTCCACAGGGCGGAACTCTTGTCGGGCCGCAACATTGTAGTCGGAGAGGCAAGACCATGAGCGACCCACCATCCTCGATTTCCAAATTCTTTGGTAATCTGGCCAACCAAACTTCGCTTGCGGCTGGGCGCGCTTCAACCTTCCTCCTAGCGGCCGGTGTGGTGGTCGTATGGGGCGTAAGCGGCCCGCTCTTCCACTTCTCAGACACTTGGCAGTTGGTCATTAATACTGGGACCACAATCGTAACTTTCCTTATGGTATTTCTGATTCAGAACTCGCAAAATCGTGACAGCGCGGCCATTCAGGTGAAACTGGACGAACTCATTCGCGTGAGCGCGGCGCGCAATAGTCTCGTGGGAATCGAGCACCTCACGGATGATGAGATTGAGGAGCTTCGCTCGAAATGTGAAGCGCGTGCCCGGGCCGAAAAAGCCGGAGATGAGACACTCGACCGAACCCGACAGTCAGCGCGGCGAGCCGCCGAGCAGATCGCCAGCTGACGATGTCAGCGCCGGCATCATCGAAAAGACCGGTAGAAAACATCGATGCCATCCTGCGGCTTGAAAAGCAGGATGAGAAAAAGATCGCTCTTCATCATCGTGTTTTTCATGCAATCGGATCGTTTGCGGGAACTCCGCAGTTCGTTGTGCTGCAGTGCGGGGCGGTGGTGTGTTGGATTGCGTTCGGCGGGGTATTCCCCGATCGCGCGCTTGATCCATTCCCGTTCCCGCTGCTCGGGACATTCCTTGCGCTGGAGGCGGTACTTCTCACCTCCTGTGTCCTCATTCGCCAAAATGCGACCGACCGCATCTTGGAGAAGCGGGATCGTCTAGAACTTCAGATTAATCTGCTCTCTGAACGGGAGGCGACGCGATCTTTGAGAATATTGCAGAAGCTTGCCACGCGGCTGAATGTCGATGACGAGGATTGCCAACAAGACGAATTGGCGCAGGAGACGTCTGTTGATCAACTTGCCCGAGGCTTGCGCGAGCGCGAGCAGGCTGAAGAGGCTCAATGAGATGTTGGCCCCAAGTACCCGACATGCCGGTCGCCCTGATGCCACCTGCGTGGTCGTCATCATCTACACGAGCTAAGCCTGAACGTCGTCGAACAGAGTCCGTGCGATGCGCACGGTGCTAGAATTTGAGCGTAGTCCGGAGCCCGAACACCGAGGCGTTTTTGAGGACCTTTCCGGCGGATGACGTCGCCGGCCCCGTGGCGCCGCCGCCCGGATGGATGATGTATTGGAAGTTCGGCTGCAACGACCAGCCGTCCTTTATCTGATACTGGTAGACCGTCGTCAGCAACCCCTCGAAGTTTCGCAAGGGCCAATTTGGATTCGCCAACGTCCGGTAGTCGGCATCGAGCGCCTGCGCCCGTTTGGACACATGGGCATAACCCGCGGCGATCCCGAACTTGTCGTCGGGCCGGTCGTCACGAAGCCCGATGAACTCGAGGCCGGCATCAGCGTATATATCGACCAGGTTGCGATCAGCGGGCGCGCCGGCGGCCCTTGCGAACACACCGATCCCGCGATCGTCGCTGTGAGGCACGCGGTAGATCTGTTGCTCGAAGACCGCCCAGCCACCGATGTCTCCTGCCAGCAATAGCGGCTCTCCGCTGCTACCGGGAGCGGCGAACGAGACGCCGTTGGACGCGAGCTGTTGATCCGCGAAAGAGCCAAAGTGCCGCCAGCCGCCGAACTTGATCTGGCCGGTCAGGTTGGCATCGCCCTTCTTGTTGTTCCAGGCGTACTGGATCTGACCCAGTAACAACGGCGGATCGTTGACGCGGAAATTGACGCCGTAGCGATTGCGCTCCTGCGGGTCGCCCGGTCCGGGTCCCGCTTGGTCGCCGTCGAAGATCCCACCCAGAACGGAAAGCTGGTCGGTCAGGTTGACCAGTAGCCTTGCGCCCATAGCCGCCAAAGGTGGCGACGGTCCGCCGCTGGGAAGATTGAGCGACGTGATCGCGGGCCAACCCATTGAGGCGTTGGTGAACACGTCTGTATATTTGGTGTTGAAGAATTCGCTGTCGGCGGCGAGCTGACCCACTTTCAACGAGATCCTCTTCGCGCCCCACTGCTTCTCGAAATACGCTTCGTAGAGACGCGTTGAGGGTAGAGCCTCGATTCCGCTGACGACAAAGAAGTTCTGAAGATTGCTCCGGGACAGGCCATCGCCATGGATCTCGAACATGTTGGCGTGAAAAGTGAGCTTATCGATGCCGACGAGTTTCTGCAGATCGACATCCACCGCAAGGTTGAGACGGCCTTCGTAGATAGCGCCCCGCTTCAGGCCGCCGGAAGCGTTACCCAACGCCTCGCCGATGTAAGTGGCAGCGAACTTCACGCCGTACTTCTGCAGCGGATTGGGCAGAAGGCCGAGCGTCTTTTCCTCGACTGTGCTCTCACCCGTATCTGGATCTGCCGGCTTATCGTCGTCGGTCTTCTTATCCTCCTGGGCGGCGGCGCCGGCTGCCACGAGCAAGAGGACCGACATCGAAAGAACGACCTGCCTATAGACTCGCTGGGGTCTCGACACGCGAGTGTTCCTGATCTCGAGGATAGCCTTACGACTTGCCCGATCTTACAAGACAAGTCCACCGTGCAGGCATCTTCCAAAGGTACGGTCAGACCAGCTGGCTTGGCCTATCGCGACCGAAACTTTGTTGAGTCGCGCTGAGCGAATGTTGGCTATATTGGGACTTTCGCGTTCTGGGGAGTATTGATGTTCGATGCGGCAACCACTGCGCTAGTGCGCGCGGTCTTGGACCAGGTCTGCGAGAGCGTTTTGCAGCGCGAGATCGGACCGCGTAGCCATGTCGCCTCAAAGATACTTGAGGCGGCGACTAGAGGCGAGGTATCGCAGGACGAACTCACGCAGGTCGGCCGTGGCGCCCTTTGGCCGGCGCCCGCGATGATGTGGCGCTGATCGGTCGAGGCGGGCGTGAATTTCCAGGTCACGGTGCTGAAGATCCTGGTGAGCTATCCGGACGGCTTCGCCGTCATGGATGACCTGAAGCGCGACATGGCCATTCTGGCGACCAGCGGCCGCGATTGGGCGGACCGGACCAAGCGCCTCGCTGCGCAGGTCCCCGCCCTCGACATCTTTTCTCAAGGCTTAGTCGAACGCATCAGCGGGGGCTGGCAGATCACGGCAAAGGGTCGGGCAGTGCTTGAATTCATGGAAGCCCGCCCGGAGGCATCCGCGCCGGCCCAACAGGCCGCAGCCCATGAGGCTCCCAAATTGGTATCCGAGACAGCGCCGGTTCCTCCGCTGCGGCAACCTGCCGACCGTGCCGAGCGGCGGCGCGCACGCCGCCAACGTCGTCGTGAGGCGCGCGAACGCGCGAGAGCGAACGCCTCTTGAGGTGGATCGAAGCCAAAGAAGAAGCCGCCGGGTGGGCGCTGCGGTTGAAAAAGTCCCAGACTTTCGTACCTCCTAGCCCGAAGCGTACCGCCGTTACGTTGTTTGCGGCCAGGCTAGTCCGACCTAAGAACGGCATTGCTTCGGGTCGGGACGGCGACTTGTGCACGGATCCTTCTACCCGAGCCGGGAGGCGCGAATGCGAGGACGGAAGCCGAACCCGCGCGGTAAGCGACCGTCCCGCCGGCCCGCACCACGGCTTTGAATGGAAGGCCCCTATTTGCCGACGAGAGCACCAGCCGAGGCCTGCCTGGAGGCATCAAGGAAGACGCAGGCATCCGGAGACCGGGTACGCGAGGCTAGGCGGGCACCTTCAGAGAATCGAGACGCTTCCGGAGAAATGCCAGCACCATGATCTCGTCGGAAGTGAGCTTTGCGTACTGGCGCTTGAACTTCTGCGCGATCTTGGCCTCAATCATCTTCACGAGGTCACCTGACATGTAGGCGTTCAAGACTTCCGGGTGCACGTAGCACTTGCGGCAGATGGCTGGTGTGTTGCCGAGCTGCTTCGAGACGCTTTCGATCGCAGCGACGACGTTGCGCTTCGCCTCGGCCTGGCTGTCGTACTTCTTGAATTCGGCAAGCGCCAACGCCGCCAGAACGGTTCCCGCCCAAGTCCGAAAATCCTTGGCGCTGAAGTCCTCGCCCGTGATGTCCTTGATGTAGGCGTTGACGTCGCCAGAATCGACGGTGCGGGGCTGTCCGTCGTCGTCCAGGTACTTGAAGAGCTCATGTCCCGGGATCTCCGCGCAGCGCTTCACGATCGCGGCTATCCGCTTGTCCTCGACGCGAAGCTTCCATTGTTTGCCCGACTTGCCCGTGAAGTCGAACCGAAGGACGCCGCGCCCGACCTCGACGTGCTTGCGGCGCATGGTCGTGAGCCCGTAAGACTTGTTTTTCTCGGCATATTCGGCATTGCCGACCCGGATCAATGTCTTCTCCAGAAGACTAACGATGGTGGCCAGAACCTTCTCGCGCGGCAGTCCGTCCCGCTTCATGTCGGCGGCGACCCGTTCCCGCAGCGCGGGCAGCGCGGCAGCGAACAGGATGATATGCTCATACTTGTTCTGGTCTCGTAGCTCGCGCCATTTCGGATGGTAGCGGTACTGCTTGCGACCCCGCGCATCGAGCCCGGTTGCCTGGATGTGGCCGTTCGACGACGGGCAGATCCACACGGACTCGTAGGCCGGCGGGATGCCGATAGATTTGATGCGTCGGATGACGGCGGCATCGGTGATGCGCTTGCCATCCTTGTCGTAGTAGCTGAAGCTGGTTCCAGTCTGCTTGCGCGTGTACCCCGGCGCGGAGTCGCTGACGTACCGGAGGCCTTCTTCCGCGATGGTGGCCGCGACCTCGGCGGTGCGATCCAGAACCTCTTCTTCGTTGCTGGCTTGTCGGAGCATGGGCCGGCCCCCTCGGAAGCACCCGGGGATCGAGGCTCCACTCTTTCTCAAGGGATGATGACACCTGTTGGTTCCGCTCTGAGGTCGAACGCGGGGTCTGGATCAGTGGCCCTCCAGAATAGCGGGACCTCAGATGGCGAGCCGGTCCGGTTCCTTTCGACAAGGCGCTGCGCAGTCGATGACGGCATGGTCTAGCTTCAGACAATCGCCACAAATTTCACCGACACGCTTCCCACAGTCAGTCTTCACGAAGGCCCCTATGCCCCAGTATTCGCTCGATGCGTTGCGCCGGCGCTATGTCGTCGAGAAAAGACCGCTCGAGGCCGACATCGAGCAGATCTTGCGGGCCGACGCCCGCGCGGGAGCCCGTGCCATCCTGGCTTCAATCGACAAGCGGCGCTCCGAAAACAGGTCCGAAGGGCAGCGCCTCCGTAAGATGTTCCGCTTCGAGACCTCTCTCTGGGAAAGCGGCCAACATGCCGTGGCAGGCGTGGACGAGGCCGGAATGAGCCCTCTCGCCGGGCCAGTCTCTGCTGGCGCCGTGATCCTGAAGCCCGGCACGCGGATAATCGGAATCGACGACTCGAAAAAGCTCGATGCCGCCGCTCGCGAAGAACTCGCGAAGGAAATCAAGGAAAAGGCAGAGAGTTGGTGTGTAGCATTTGTCGAGGTCGAGGAGATCGACGAAATCAACATCTATTGGGCAGGCATCCAGGCGATGCAACGTGCGGTCCGGGGCCTAGGGTTGACGCCGCAGCACTTGCTGATCGATGCGAAGCGGTTGAAGGAAATCGACATCCCTCAGCAGCCCATCATCAAAGGCGATACCAAGTCCGCCAGCATTGCGGCCGCCTCCATCCTGGCGAAAGTCGAGCGCGACACGGTCATGCGGACCCTCGACGAGCGTCACCCCGGCTACGGATTCGCGGATCACAAGGGCTACCCGGTACCGGCTCATTATGAAGCTCTCGCCAGGCTTGGTGCATGCGCAGCTCACCGAAGGTCATTCGGACCTGTACGCAAGGCCCTCGGATTGCCGCCCCTGCCGCCGTGGCCTTCGGCATCCGAGCGCGCCGCCAGCTGAACTCCAGATCGAACGCTTCGTCTCGGCGGCATTATTTTCGCGACCAACTCGTTTCGCGAACGACGTCCTTGGCGTTTTTGTCCGACCTCAGGCCGAGATAGACCGGCTGGCGCAGCTCGCCCTTGCTGGTCCACTCCGCGAATTTCACTTCCGCAACCAACGAAGGACGAACCCACGTCGTAACCCGCTCATCCTTCACCTTGCCAGGGAAGGGCGACTTGGCTGTCTTGAGCCTGACGAGCTTGTTATGAAGCTCTTCGAGAACCTGGTGGCTGAAGCCGGTGCCGACGTGGCCAATGTACCGCCATGCATCGGCGTCGCGTACCGCCAGCAGGAGGGCGCCGAAGAAGGGCCGGGTTCGCCTCGGCGGTGAAGCCGGCGATCACTACCTCCTGCCGCTGCGCGGTCTTCACCTTCAGCCAATCGGCGGTCCGGCGTCCGGACGCGTACGGGCTGTCGGCGCGCTTGGCCATGATGCCTTCGAGATGTCTCAGCTCGGCTTGTGCAAAGAACTTTGTGCCGCTGCCTTTGCGGTGGTTGCTGAACGCGATGAGCTTGTGGCGCGGCAAGAGGGCCTTGAGCCGCTTCTTGCGCTCGAGAAGCGGCAGCGCACGCAGGTCCTCGCCGGCTGCGAACATGAGGTCGAACGCGCAGTACAAAAGCTTGGCCTCGTGACGCAGGGCGTTTTGAAGCAACTGGAAATGGGATACGCCGTCCTTCCCGATCGCAACGAGCTCGCCATCGATCACGGCGTCCGCCTTCACTCCCTCAAGTGCTTTCGCGACCTCGACATAGGAGTGGCTGATGATCTTCCCGTTGCGGCTGTAGAGCGCGACCCGACCACGCCGGATTTCCGCGACCATGCGGAAACCATCGAATTTGTCCTCGAAGACCCAATTGGGATCGTCGAACGGCGCATCTGTGAGCGTGGCCAACATGGGCTGCAGGCGATAAGGCAGGGTCGATTTGCGGGCCATGGTAGGCTCTTTCTACACGGCCGGCAGAGGCCGAAACGAGGAGGACGGAGGGCGAGCCCGCGCGGTGTCACCAGCCGCGACCATCCCGCCGGCCCGTACCACACCCAGCACCCCAGATTTGAACGGAGGGCCCGTTTCCGCCGACGAGAGCACCTGTTGCTTAAGGCCGGGGTGGAAGCGGTCGATCAGAACGCAAGGCGTCCGGAGGCCGGTCAGTTCCACGATGGCCGTTGGTCCAAGCTCGATGAGCGTCCCGAGCGGCATCCGCTCAAGGTCCAGACCGGCAGTGGTGATGTTCTCGCCGAGCTCTCCCGGTCGTACCTCGAAGCCCGCGTCCGAGAGGGAGGCAAAGAGCTCGGACGGGATCAGGTGGACCTGCCGGAGATTGGGCAGGCCTGGCCGGCGGCGGGCGAGATAGCGGTGCCGGACGAATGGGCCGGCGTGGGCGTCGCCTTCGACGCCGTGGCCTTCCACCAGGACGATGCGGTCCTGGAGCGGTTTGCTGAAGTTGTGCCCCGGGTCGGCGGCGACCGCCACCACCCTTCCCTGCAGCGAGAGATCGTGCGCCTGCGGCATCAGGCCGCCCGGGCGACCGAGCGCCGCTTCTGGCGGAGGTAGCGCGTGATCTCCGGAAGGGCCATCGCGTTCAGGACCCGGTCGGCAGGGACGCCGCCCTTCCGGGCCATCTCGACGCCCCAGTGCATGTGGTCGAGCTCGGGGATCGAGTGCGCGTCCGGATTGATGCTCATCATGCAGCCGAACTCGAGGGCGGCCTGATGCCAGCGCCAATCCAGGTCGAGCCGCCAAGGGTGGGCATTGATCTCGACGACGACGTCATGCCTAGCGCATGCCCGCAACACCTTCTCGATGTCGATTTCGTAGCCCGGCCGCCGCTGCAGCTGCCGCCCGGTCATATGGCCTATGATGGTGGTGTGGGGATCGGAGATCGCACGAAGCAGGCGCTGCGTCTGCGCCTTGGGGTCGAGTTTGAATCGGCCGTGGATGCTCGCGACCACGAAGTCGAAGCGCTGCAGCACGTCGTCCGCATAGTCGAGCGAGCCGTCGGCCAAAATGTCGGACTCGATGCCTTTCAGGATCCGGAAATCCTTGCCGAAGCGCTTGTTCAACCGGTCGGCGTCCCGGTGCTGCTGCCTGATCTCTTCCTCCGAGAGGCCGCCCGCGTAGTGCGCGGACTTGGAGTGGTCGGCGACGCCGAAATACTCGAAGCCGCGCTGGCGCGTGGCCTTGGCCATCGTGTCCAAGCTCTCCGTGCCGTCGGAGGCATCGGTGTGGCAATGAAGGATTCCGCGCAGGTCCTTGTCGGTGACGAGCTTCGGCAACTTGCCCTTCAGGGCGAGCTCGACCTCGCCGCGGCCCTCACGGAGTTCAGGATCGATGAACGGCAGACCGAGGGCACTATAGATCTGGACCTCGTCGCCGGCGATCAGGGTGCGGCCCTTGTGCAGCCCGTCGCTCTCCAGCCGCATTCCTTTCTCCGCGGCCAAAGCCTGGAGCCTCTCGATGTGAGCGGCTGAGCCGGTGCCGAAAAGAAGGGCGGCGCCGAAGTGGTTGCGGTCCGACAAGCGGATTTGCAGTCCGTCGGTCGCCGAAGCATTCGCCGCCTTCTCGATCTTGGCAGCCTCCGCAACGATCGTGAGGTCGCCGACGAGTTCGCAGCCGCGGCGGAAGTCGCCTGCGATCGTCACGCGCTTGAGCTCCGGCCGAGCCTTGCGGAGCGAATCCTTGGCGTGCGCGAGCAGGGCGGCGGCACGGTGCAGATGGAGGCGACCTTCTCCACTTTTGGCGATGGCCAGGTTTTGCAGGATCTTGGTCTGCAGCGCGGCGCCGAGGCCTTTGGCCTTCTTGATACGGTCGTCCTTGGCGGCGGCCTCCAACTCGGCGAGCGAGGTGATGCCGAGATCCTTGTAGAGCCGCAGCACCTTCTCGGGGCGGAGGCCGGGAACGGCGAGCATCTCGAGCACGCCCTCGGGAATCTCCTTCCGGAGCTTCTCAAGGCTCGGATGAGAGCCCGTCTTGTGAAGCTTGGCGACGATGTCGGCGATCGCCTCGCCGACGCCGGGAATTTCGGTCAGTCGGTCCTCGGCGATGAGCACGTCCAGGGGGACGGCAAGGGCCGCCAGGCTGTCTGCGGCCCGCGTGTAGGCTTTGGCCCTGTAGGGGTTCCCGCCACGCAACGCCTTCCGCTGTGCGTATTCTCGCAGGAGACTGACGATCGTGCGAACGTCCACGGAAGCCACTCAACGAGCCTCCCGTTCCGCGCCCGTCCTCACCGGAGCAAAGTCTCCTTTAGCGGGTGGGCTGTCATCGCGCCGGCGATCGAGAGATGCCTCAAGTTTCTGCGCTGCCCGGAAGTCCTCAAGGTGCTGCGTGTTCGGGCTATAAGCGGCCTCCTTCTTGAGGAGATTGTAAATTCGCCCCGCAACCAGCTGCAGATGCTTCATCCTGCCCTGCGGCATGGATCGGGCCTTGCAAAGAGCCCGGACAGCGTAGGCGCGGAAGTAGTCAAAAGCGTCCGACATGATGTCGGTAAACGCCCATTCTCGCGTATAGTTCGGTCGACATCGTCAGCCCGCAGGTCCGTTATGATCGACATTTAGGCGTGCGCCTATCATCGTCAGCAGGTCACAGCGCAGAAGGCAGGGCGATGAAAGCGCAGCTGTCACATTCGTTCGCGGCCGCGCCTGTTCGAAACGTTCAGACGTCACGTTTTCGGACTTGGCAGCGGAGTGGGGAGAGCTTGGGGAGGCTGAGAAGGTGTAGGACTACTCTGCTGCTGCGGCGCCGCGGGGTCGCCACCTCCATGAGGAACGCACGTACCGATGTTGCTGAGCAGGCGTTTGGCCTGGAGATCGCGGACCTTTGAGTATTCGCGCCGTCGCTCGATATTGGCCGCCGCCCATCTGTCCCAAGCCTCGAAAGCGTCCGTATAGTGCTTCCGCATCTGCTCCTCGGCGGCGAGGCAATCGGCGAACTTGTCGAAGACCAGGTCGGTGTTGACCGGGGTCATTCCTCCTACCAGAACAACGAGCATCCATTTCATCTTGCCGATCGCCTTTCGCCGGGCGAATTCTTCGCTAACGCGAAGAATTCCGTTCACGGTGGCTAGATGGCCCGACGACTGCGACCGGCGACAAATCCGTAGACAAAAAGCACGATGATGGCGCCCACGACTGCCCCCACGAGCCCTGCGCCTTCTCCTGGGCGGTACCAGCCGAGGGCCTGGCCAAGATAGGTCGCGACGAACGCCCCCACTATTCCCAGGATCGTGGTCAGGATGAAACCCGACGGCTCATTATCGCCGGGCATGATGAACTTCGCGATGATGCCTGCGATGAAGCCGATAATGATCGACCAGATGATGCCCATGTCTCTCTCTCCCTCTCGATCGCTGTGATTATCCCGCCGATGGAGCCGGAAGACGTCCGTCAGGTGTGTATTTGTCCACGGCTGTAGGAAGCTCTCGGGACAAGCGGTCGAGAATCTCCTGCTGCGACAGGCCGGTCTGCTGCTCCAGCTTTTGAAGAACGTCCGGACCGATAGCCTGCTGGAGTTCGGGCGGGGTGACTTCGCGATTTGGCCCCTGATTGACCCAGGATTGAGCCGCATCGCCCTGTCCGTTCTGCTTGAAGTGCTCGAGCAACTCGCCGATCCCGCCGTTCAGCAGCGAACCGACGCCGCCGCCTCCCACAAGGCCGCCAAGATTGCCGAGCATGCCGCCCAAGGAATCCTTGGCACCCAACGGCTGACCGGCGCACCCAACGGCTGACCGGCGGTCGCATTGCGGAACATGTCGGCGAGCTTGTCCCGATTTTGATAACCGGCGATTGCGAGCATACCCAAGAGGGCGGTCATCGATGGCATTCCGCGGCTCATATTCGGCTCCTCAGTTCGATCATTGGTAACCGTGCAAGAAAAGGGCGGCCCGGCTGGGGCGGGGCCGCCGGCTAATTCATCGCACTCCGGTGCCGTAAAGTTGGCGCTCTTTGCGGACCTCGTCCGCGCCATAAGGCTGAGCGGAGGGATCGTAAGTCTTCCAGCCGGCCTTCTGCCAGGCTGCGCTCCGTTCGCGGAGATTGACGGCGGACTGGTTCAGGATCGCTTCGTAGCGCGCGCGGTCCGCATCAGGTACACGAGCCGAAACCAGGGTGCCGCCGCGCCTAACACCTTCGGCGTAGAGTGGTGCTTCCTCATCGGATACGCCGGCCTGCGTCAACGCTCCCACGACCCCGCCCGTCGCGCCGCCGGCAACGGCACCGAGCGCGGTCGATGCGAGCCATCCGGCCGCCACGACCGGACCCAAGCCAGGTATCGCCAACAAGCCAAGGCCCGCGAGCAAGCCGGCCGCGCCACCGAGGCCTGCGCCGACGCCCGCTCCCGTGGCCGCACCTTCAGCCCGATCATCAACCCCATCTCGATCTCGATCGACCTTCTTGTCGGTGCTGTACCAGTTGTCGGAATTGTTCGCGACGATGCTTAAATCCGAATGCGGCACGCCCGCAGCCTCCAGGCTCGTCACCGCGCGCTGCGCATCGGAGTAGTTATCGTAGAGACGTGAAATCGTGACGGTCATCTTGAATCCCTCAATTTTGTTGGGCGCAGGTTATTTCGCCGCGTTCACGTTGCCTTGGAAATCCAGACTCACATCGGTCGAGGCGCCGCCTTTGCTGGCCTTTCCGCGCCAGACGCCGTTGTCGTCCTTCTTCAGGGATGTGACGTTGGTGTAGCCCGCGTCCTCAATCTTCGATTTGGCCTGACCCTCGGTGAAGCTGTTGGCCCCTGCGACCGGCTTGTTGGAATTGTTCTGACCGGTACTGTTGACCGCGTTATTGTTGGGCCGATCAGTGGCCGGCGGGTTTTGCGCAAACGACGGACCCGCCAGAAGCAAAGCAGCCGTTAGCAGAAGAAGCAGTCTCTTGTTCATGTCGTCCTCCAGAAGTGGCACGGCACAAACATGCGCTGGACTGAGAAGTTCCAAGTTTTCCCGGTCCGTGGGTTTGGAATGGAGGATGTAGAAAAGGATCTGCAAGAAAACGGGAGCGGGCTCCGGGCGCGTACTTCATCCTCATTGGGCCGGAGCGTTCGGAGCTGGCCAACTCAGGCGACTGCGCCAAAGGGCCGCTGTGCTCATGCGGTGCGACGAAGCCTTCGTGCAGGCGGTCGAGCAAACGAAAATGGAAAGGCCAACCAAGGTGGAGCCGAGATGCTGCCGGCGCTCGTTCGGCTTCGGCGCGCAACAGCTTCTTTGCGGGAACCCGGTGATTCCTTGAAGCGTTGCACTGCCGTCAGCTTGGCAGACGGAGGAGCAGATGGCAGCGAAGAAGACCGCACGGGGACGCAAACAGGATCGCGCCCGCGTGGCTAAAGGCCAGGACTACGAATTGCGGTACGAAGCAAAGAAGACTGGCCGCTCGGCCTCGGCGGTGAAGAAGGCCGTGAAGAAGGTCGGCAACAGCCGCAAGCGGGTCGAGAAACGTCTCGGCCGCTGAGGGCAGGTTCGCGCGCGTAGCATGGCCGTTGGCGGCCATCAGATCCTGCAGGAGAAGCGGGTGAAGGCGGTCAGCGTCTGCAGGCGCGGCTCCACATCGCGCAGGTAGATCTCGGTCCGGAGAAACGCGAGCTCGGTGTCCAGCGCCGACTCGCAGACGTCGACGTACCAGGACTTTGGCCGACCGTCCGTGCCGTCGCTCCAGTGATAGCCGCGCCGCTTCAGCGAATCCTTGAGTTCGAACGGCGACTGTTCGGCCCAGATCCGGATGGTCTTCTGTCGTGCGGTCTCGAGCAGGACGGCGAGCGCGGGCGCGCCGGTCGTTGGTAGGTCGAAGTCCAAGATCTCGAGCAGCGCGTGACAGTCGTCAACCGCCCGGTGCGCCTGGTGGAAATAGCCGGCGCCATTCAGAAGGTAGCCGAGCTTCGCTCCATCGAAGCCGTGCTGCCGCCAATCGACCTCCGTCGCGGAGCATGCCCACGCCTTCCGCTCGAAGACGGGCCAGTAGCGTTCGGAAAACTTGCGATCGAATCCACTGTTATGCGCGATGATCAGGACCACGGAATCATCGACGAAGGCGTTCACGGCCGCCTCGTCGATCTTGTGGCCGGCCACCATTTCGTCGGTGATGCCGGTAAGCGCCGTGATCTCGGTCGGGATCGGCTCGGACGGCTCATTGAAGGCGGAGAACGTGTCCCTGACTTCAATGATGCGCCCTTCCGGGGTGTAGCCGAACTTGACCATGCCGAGCTCGATGAGTTCGTCCTTGCGGTGGTCGAGGCCGGTGGTTTCGGTGTCGAGCAGGATGCCGACTTTAATTTCCTGTCCGGAGGCCGGCATCGACGTTGGCCGCGGCACCAGGCGCCGAAGCACCCGGTAGTCGCTCGATCGGCCTAGTGCCTCGGCCATCGCGGCCAGATCCGATGCGTCTCGAAACATCTCTTCTCGTGGTGAGCCGATGAGGTAATCCGTCAGGCCCCACAATATCGGGACCGCTCGGCGCGAGATATCTGAAAGACAAGCAATTCACGAGCTTTTCGGGAGTGTCGGTGCAGTTGGACCCCCTTGCGGGACGCTCGCGCAGGGCCTCAATCGCGAGCGCTCCAGAGGTTTACGCTAACGGGCGGATCGGCGGAGCAGCTCCAAAAGGCTAGACAGGCGCCCGCGTGTGGTGCCGACCCCGGATTGCTACGGTCCCACTGGTGCGTGATCGTTTACGATCTGCAGCTATATTTGGGTCCATGGAATCCTCGTACGACTCCGAGCGCGAGGCCGTCGCGGCAATGAAGCTTGCCGCCGACGCCGATGGGCTAGAACGGCAGAGATGGATCACCGCCGCCCTGGCGTGGTCGGAGCTCACGCGCCTACGCGGGAAAGCCGAGGACAACCTGCCGGAAGGTTGCCCTACGCGGTAGCTCGTTCCCGTGCAAGGGGGCGCCTCTCCGCACCCCGTCCAAGCCGCTAGGATTGCGTTCGGGAAGGCGATGCCGCACCCGCTCACGGCATCAAATCCTCGCAGGTGAGGCCAGGTCCACCGGCTGGGTAGGCGAGCTTGGTCCTGGGGAGGCGTCTCTCGCGGCTCTCTTCGCGCACTGCGGGACGGCCGCCAGGCTCTATCGGGTGCGCGGTGCGGCACCATCGAGAACGACACGGGTGTGGGCGTCACGCCTCGCCGGGCCCAGAGAAAATCGCTGCAGGCGGCGTCGTGCGAGGCGTCGGCAGCGGCCGCTCGGTCGGTCCGGATGCCGAGGGCTGCCTGCCCCTGCTGTCATACCGTTTGGCGAGATCTAGGAGACGACGCCGGGTGAACGGATCGGCTTTCTCCGCCATACCTCGGACCCTTTGGGCCAGACCTCGGTAGAACTCCTGCTCCATGACACGCCCCTCAACATCACTGCCCAGAGTTGAGTGCTGTGCGGCGGCGGAGTCAAGAAGGCGCGCAACAGTGCGTGAACCCGACCTAATTTTTATCGGCCAGCTTGAGCTCGCGATCTCGGCTGAACTAGAGTGCCATCGCAGGGGGAAAACAGATGGCCATGCTCCATCCGGTCCGGAAGGCGTGCCCGGGGTGCGGCAAGCCGATGAAAGCTGTGTCCGACGAAGCTTCGGAACGGCGGCCGCGGTACGTGTGCACCAATTGCAACGATGACCCGCTACACGACCCGGGTGCCCGCAAGTGGGCGGATGGCCCGCTGCGCCCTCCAGAGCCGTAGGGATTCGAGCTGCGCGCGGTCTTGGTCTCGAGCATGGAACGGGCTCGGCCGGATATCGTTGATGTGGCGGGCCCGCGCGAATGCACGGCCTGCGTGGCTCCGCCCTCAAGCCCCCCAGCCCCCGAAAAGGCGGGCCACGCTCATTCTTCGCATTCATTCCGCAGAAATTTCCGCTGACCGTAACTTGCGTGAATCCCTGACTGTGCGGGTTCAGGCAGAATGCTGCTTTCGCTGGGGGAGACCTCCAATGTTCGATGCCGAAACCACCGCGCTTTTGCGCGCGGTCCTCGACGAGGTGTGCGAGAGCGTGTCACGCTACGAGACCTCTGCCCGCACCCACGTCGCCTCCATGATCCTCGAAGCCGCCAGCAAGGGCGAGACATCGGTTGACGGGCTGAAGCAGATCGGCAGGAGTGCACTTCGCGAGGCTTCGATCGCGGAACTAATCCGGCGAGCCGCGAGTCGTCATGGGCCGGCAAGAACCGCCCGCCCGGCGCCACCAACCTACGGTGCTAGTCAAAATTTGCGCTGACAGGGCGCTATGCGTCCGCTCTGCCTCTGATAACCGGCGGCATCTCACCAGAGCTCAGACTTAGGTCCCGGTGGGGGACGCCTCGACTTCGTGCAAGATTTGAAATTCCTTGGCACCCGCAGCCAACTGCGTAGACTGGTCGCGATCATCCAGGAGGGCGACTTGGCGATCGACCGGCAAATCCGACGGTTGACCACGATCCTGGCGGCGGATGCAGTCGGCTACAGTCGGCTTGTGGGCAGTGACGAGGAAGGTACGCTCGATCGCCTCCGGGACCTTCGCAAGGACTTGATCGATCCCGCCATCACTGCCCATCGAGGTCGCATCGTCAAAACTACTGGAGACGGTTTGCTGGCCGAGTTCGCGTCGGTTGTGGATGCGGTTCGTACGGCGATCAATGTGCAACGTGCCTTGGCCGGGAGCAACGCCCACCTAGCGCCGGATAAGCGCATTGAATTCCGCATCGGCATCAATGTTGGTGACGTGGTCGTGGAGGAAGACGGCGATCTCATGGGAGATGCGGTCAATGTGGCGGCGCGATTGGAGGGGATTGCCGAGCCTGGCGGTATTTGCCTGTCCAGTGCAGCCTATGACCAGGTACGTGGCAAGATTGATCTCGCGGCGCAAGATCGCGGCCGCCAGAAATTGAAGAATATCGCCGCGCCAGTCCAAGTCTATACGCTATCGCCCGCGCGCTCGGTAGCAACGGCGCCGGACAACGCCATCGCACCGCGGCTCTCCATCGTCGTCCTGCCCTTCGTCAACCTCAATGGCGACAGCGAGCAGGACTACTTCGTCGATGGTGTAACCGAAAGTCTGACAACCGACCTATCCCGCATTCCTGGAGCTTTCGTCATAGCTCGCAACACGGCCTTCACCTTCAAAAGCAAGCCAGTGGACGTCCGGGTGATCGGCCGCGAACTTGGCGTTCGATACGTGATGGAAGGTAGCGTGCAGGGCGGCGCCGATCGCGTTCGCGTGAACGCGCAGCTCATCAACACAGAAACCGGCGCACACATTTGGGCCGAACGTTTCGACAAGCCGCGCGCCGACATTTTCGACATGCAAGATGAGATCACCACACGGCTCGCTCGGATTGTTGGAATCGAGCTCGTTGCTGCGGAAGGCCGCCGGGCCGAGCGCGAACGGCCAAACAACATGGATGCCGTAGATCTAGCTATGCGCGGTTGGGCGATCCTCAACCAACCCTTGTCGCTGCGCCGCGACCGTGCGGCGTGTGACCTGTTCGACGAAGCGCTCAAGTTGGACGCCCAAAACATCGAGGCGTTGGTCGGTGTCGCGTTCTATCATGGCAACGAACTTCGCACCTTTGCCTCGACCAATCGGGACGAACAGCTACGAATCGCGCTTACCGCGATCACTCAGGCCCTGACGCTGGCCCCTAGCAACGCTCTTGCCCATTTTGTCCACGCCAACGTCCTGCATGTCTCGGGCGCGACAGAACGAGCCCTCAGCGAGCTTGAGTTCGCGATCGGGCTGGATCACAATCTTGCTTGGGCTCACGCCGACGCAGGCTTCATGAAGGTGCTACTCGGGCGCGCGGAAGAGGCAGAAGCTAGTCTCACAAACGCAATCCGACTCAGCCCGCGCGATCCCGGACTGGATCGCTGGCACGCCCTGCTTGGAATTGCCGATCTGTTCCTCGGCCGGCTCGACTCTGCCCTGGACCGGCTACGTAAATCAGTCGGATTGAATCCTAATGTCGGCATGCCTCATTTCTTCCTGGCGGCGGCCTCAGCGCTCAGCGGCCGCGCTACGGAGGCGCGAGAAGCGCGGAATGCCGGCCTCCGGCTCGACCCGAACTTCACTGTCGCTAGATTTCGCAACGAACGCCGCAGCGAAAACCCGATTTTCCTAGCGCAGCGTGAGCGCATCTACGAGGGCCTACGCTCGGCAGGTGTGCCGGAGGGGTAGGCTCGCCGCGAGACTGTCACGTCTACATTGGGTCACAAGCCGCAGATCACGCTCCAGTTTCACTTAGGAGCCGAGGTTCATGAGTACAGACTCTAGCTGAGGCTGATGCCTCGAGCTACCAGGCTCGCGCCCAAGTGCACCTGATCGACACATCGTTGCACTGGTCCTGGGTAGTCCCGCTCTACCCAGGACGCATCGGCCAAGCGAACCTCATCGAGCTTCGAGAGCCGAAGGCAGATCCAGCTGGCTTGGAGAGGACGCCTGATGCTCGAACCGGCGTCCACAAGGAGAGCGAATGCGCGCTCCTCCCCGGCGGCGTGGCCCAGGATGTAGGGACAGACCGTCTGGCGCTGGCCGGCATTGCTCACGTGCACGGGCCGGCGTTCGAGAAGCGCCTGTCGCAGCGCAGTGAAGACTTCGCTGTGGCCTTCGCTCAGTATCTGGAACGGTCGCTTGCGACCCCGGCGGGGTCGGTACGCGGCGAAGTTTGGGTTGAACGTCGCTGCTCGGGTGATCCCCAGGCGCTCCGTCATCGTAAAA
The DNA here is from genome assembly GCF_055807355.1 of Bradyrhizobium sp. Ken01. NCBI lineage: Bacteria > Pseudomonadati > Pseudomonadota > Alphaproteobacteria > Hyphomicrobiales > Nitrobacteraceae > Bradyrhizobium > Bradyrhizobium sp. Ken01. Next base: position 158,213 of record NZ_JBVVPC010000006.1, on the reverse strand, counting down.
CTCGTTCGGTCGATCAACGAAAAGCTCTCGTCCGGAAAGCTTGCCTCGATCTCCGAAGCCGCATCCAGATCGGCACGGATGACGGGTTCGACCCGAACTCCGCTGTCGCGCAGCCGCTCCCAAAAGCTTTCCGCCACGTCCTTTCCGAGTTTGGCTCTGAGCAGTTGCCACGTTTCGGTCAGCACCAGGTCGGTGGTAAGGTGCTGGTCGATGCTCCGGAGGATCGATTTGGCGCGCTCATTCTGAGCGTCCCGCTTGGGGCGGCGGCAAACCAGACCGAGCTGTCAACGAACGCTCTCATCCGCGTCACTCCTGAACAGGGTATTCCCAAATCTCGCGCTTCGGCTCGTTGGCCTCAACCCATTTCTGCGCGCTCTCTTTGGAAGCAAAGAGCCTGACCCAATCGGCATCCCCAACGTCTGGGGAGCCCGGGTCCGGCGAGTAGAGCCAGACCGATCCTTCGACTGGACCGCCTTCCACTTCGTATTCCCAGGCCACGCCTTCAGGGTCATTTTCCTTGAACCACCTGTCGGCGACGTCGGCAGACGCAAACACCTTTATCCATCCGGGCTCGCCTGCCGCGAGCGTTCTGCCGTCCTGGTGGTCGTCGAGGTAGAGCCATACGGTCCTTTCTTCACAACGAGCCTCGTCATGGTGACGGACAGCCGCGTTCACGCGTTGCCGGTCGGCGCGATCGGCCTCAGCCAGGGACATCACGGCAGCGTAGAGTTCGGCAGGAATGTTGCGCCTGTCGCCACGCGGTTTGTAGCGCCATTTCAGCCATCGATCGAATGCATCCGACATGTGGCTCACCTCCTTGGCTTGACGCGAAATGGACTATCGATGGTGAAGGCGCCCGGCGCGATCCCGCTCTCGATCCGCTTCCATGTCACGGGCGCGGCGATCGGAAATCCCTCCCGGGCGCGCGGGGAATACGTGCCGATGGCCGTGGTACCGCGGCCATTGCGCAGATAGTCGAGGAAGATGCGATCGCGACGCTTTGCCTGCGCAGACAGAAGGTAGCGGTGTGGATGGCGCGCTGCGAGGGCGGACACCAGCTGATGCGCCACCCGATGTGCTTTGTCGTGCAGCACCGGCTGATCCAGGGGGGCCATCAGATGAATTCCTTTGCCGCCGGTGAGCTTGGGCCAGGTCTCGAAACCTTCCCGTTTCATCAGCGCGCGCAACTCGAGCGCGGTCTCCACGACGGCATCCCAGTCGACGCCCTCGCCGGGATCGAGATCGATCACGATGCGGTCGGCATGTTCGAAGTCCTCGACGGTCGCATTCCAAGGGTGCAGCTCGACGGCCCCGATCTCGACCAGCCCAAGGAAACCTTCCAGGCTCTCGACCCACAGGCGCGTGCCTTCGCCGCCCTCGCGCTTCTGAATCCGGAGCTGGTGCACGGCCGCCGGAATGTCCTTTGGCAGCGGCCCCTTGTGATAGAAGGTCGTGCCGTGCATGTGACGCACCAGCTTGAGCGGGCGATGGCCGAGGTGCGGGAGGGCCTTCTTCCACACCCTGCGCCAGTAGTCGGCGAGTTCTTCTTTCGAGGGGACAACCGCTTCGGGCAGAAGCTGTAGGATGTTTTCTCGGGAAACGCCCAGCTTCGGCCGGCCAGCCAGCGAGGGCACCAGTCGCGGCGCCTTGACCTTGCGCACCGCAAGATCGTCTCGAAAACCCTTGAACACGGCTTCACGAAGTAGGCCATCATCGGTCAGCGCGCCATACTGGACCTCGACTTCGAGCGTCGGCTCGACCCAGGTCGCCTTCGGCTTTGTGACGGCGACATCGAGCGGAGAAGCCTTGCGGATCAACGGATGAAGCCGCTCGCGCAATTCCCGGGCCGTCGTCTCGGTGTAGCCGGTACGCACCTTGCCGGCGTAGAGCAGCTTGCCGTTCTCGCGCCGGCCGACGTAGAGTGAGGCGACCTTGCGCGGGCGCGCCCCTAGCTTCTCCACGAACGCGATGATCGGGAAGGTCTCGCTCTTCTTGCATTTGAGCTTGATCCAGCTCTCCTGCCGCCCTGAGCGATAGGGTTCGCCGAGCCGTTTGGCGACCAGGCCCTCCAGGCCCAGCTTACACCCTTTGTCGAAGACCTCGTTGCCGTCGGCCGCAAGCGCTTCGACATAGATGAATGTCTCCGGTGCGTCCTTCAGAAGCCGCTGCAGCAGGCGCTTGCGTTCCTCGTACACGACGCGGCGCAGGTCGTACCCGTCAAGGTATAGGAGATCGAAGGCATGGTACCGCACACGCTCGCTGCGCTTTCGGCCGAGCTCTCTCCTGAGCTGCTGGAAGTCTGGCAAGCCGCCACTGCCGTACACCACCGCTTCGCCGTCGATGATTGCGGTGTGTGCCTTGAGAAATTGGGCGCCGGCTGCGATCGAGGAGAACTGCTCCGTCCAGTCCAGGCCCGTACGCGAATAGACCTCGGCGTCCCCATTTCGCACGTGCAGCTGTGCGCGGTAGCCATCCGCCTTGATCTCGTAGACCCAGTCTCCGCCGCGCGGCGGCTTTTCGCGCAGCGTGGGATCACACGGATCGATGTAACCAGGAATAGCAGCTTTGATGGCGCCATGGACGCGCGATACTCCGAAACGGGACTGACGCAACGCCACGGCACACATGCCGATTCAACGCGGGCGCGCTGATTCGTTCCTTCCTCGTGCAGGACCCGTCCGGAACGAGGGTTGTCTCCGAGCTTTGGCGAGTTGTGGGCGCGGGTAGGAGCGGCGCGATGATAGAATCGGAGACCCTGCTGGAGAAATGTCCCCAATGCGGCGCATGGCCTATGGCGGCGAACATCCAAAAGTCCGCTTCCGCGCAACGCCAAATCCAGTTCAGGTGTCCGAGGTGCCAGGCGGAGGAGGTCGGCCGGCTCCGTCGACCAACGTCCCCGCTGCGCGCTGCCTGACACAACGCGGCCAAAGCATCGGAGGCGCTATCACCGTAGCCTTCCGCGGTGGCGGGTCCTCGCCCGGCGGGGAGACCAGGCTGACCAGTGATTCCAATAGTCCCCACGAGCAAGGCGAGTAGCTCGCGCGCTTTCAATCCACAGCATCAGGCGTCTGGAACGTAATTGACGTTCCGGCTTTTTGCTCTGTGACAGTGGGAGGGAAGTGCGATGAAATCGACGAGCGCTCTCGCATTGGCACTTGTCGTCTCGACAGCGACGGCCTCGGCGCAGCCGGTGCGATGGACCAGGTACACCATTCCCCAGACCGGTACCTCGATGGATTTCCCATCTTCGATCTTCACGGAAGAAGCTGGCCGACCTGACGGCTACGGGCAACGGTTCCGAACCGCCGACGGACGTGCCGACATCACGATCCAGGCCGCGCCTAACGTCGAGAACGATTCACCCGCGGCCTTTCTCGCCAAAAAGCATCCGCCTTCACGCATTCAGTACAAGCGAGTGACACCACGGTTCTTTGCAGTGTCCAGCTACCGGGGCGACAAGGTTTGGTACAACCGCTGCAACTTCTCGGGGCGGCTGATCCATTGCGTGTTGATCGACTATCCCGCAGAGGAAGAGCACGCCTGGGACAACATCGTCACTCGAATGAGTCTGTCGCTCAGCGGAAGGTAGTTGCCTTGCAGGGCTCCGCACAGAACATCTCCGCGCGTCCCTTCACAAGGTGCTCAGGTCTTCCGGCACGTCGCCGAACTTGCAGATCACGCTTGCGTCTCCGAATTCGCCTGTCGCCGGATCCCCGCTGCGGCTGAAGGCCACCGCACCAACGACGCCGGGCTTTCGCGAAAGTGCCTCGGCTTTCATCACGGCAGCGTTGGGATTGAAGCACTCCACGGCCTCGCCGGCAGCGACGCCGTCATCCGAACGGAGGAACGGCAGAGCCACATAGTAGGTCACCGCGGGCATGTTAGTCGCGCGGGACGTCGAACCGGCCGCGCGAGTAGCCCGCAGAAATCGAAGCCCGCAGCTCTTCGACCTGCGCCTCGAGGAAGCATTCGCGACGATGAGCGCCTTGAGAGCTTCCCGGGCATCGCCCCCACAGGCCGCAATCGCCTGGTCGGCAGCGTCCTCCAAGTCGAAGCTGGCCGGTCCAGATGCCATGGGTTGGGCCATCAGTGCATGTTCTTATTTTGTTCGTAAGAGTCAAGACTGCCCGCCACGTCCGCCAGGCGATTGACCGGGAAGTGGCCTGAATTTGCGGTGGACGCCTGCGGGCAGTGTCGGAACTGTGTCGCGCCGTTCGTCTTGAGTCCAAGTCCCCGTACCTGGAGCGTTGCGTAATCATGGCCCCCCGCGCGAACTGGAAAGGCTTTCTTCGGTTGTCTCTCGTCACCTGTCCGGTCGCGCTCTACCCGGCGACGTCGGAGAGTGAGAAGATCTCCTTCAACCAGCTCAACCGGCAGACCGGCCATCGTATCAAGTACCTGAAAGTCGACGCCGACACCGGCGACGAGGTGTCCAACGAGGACATCGTCAAGGGCTACCAGCTCGAGAAGGACCAGTTCATCGAGGTGACCAAGGAGGAGCTTGAGGAGATCGCGCTGGAATCCACGCGGACCATCGAGATAGACGAGTTCGTGGACAAGGCCGATATCGATCCGCGCTACCTAATCCGCCCCTACTACATCCGTCCGGACGGCAAGGTCGGGCACGACGCCTTCGCCGTGATTCGCGAGACCATTCGCGAAATGGACAAGGTCGCCATCGGCCGGGTCGTGCTGACCAACCGCGAGCACATCGTCGCGCTGGAGCCGATGGGCAAGGGTCTTGTCGGCACGCTGCTCCGCTATCCGTACGAAGTGCGCAGCGAGCAGGAATATTTCGACGAGATCCAGGACGTGAAGGTCACGAAGGACATGCTCGATCTCGCCAGGCACATCGTGAACCAGAAGGCTGGATCATTCGAGCCGGAGAAGTTCGAGGACCATTATGAAAGCGCGCTGATCGAGCTCATCAACCAGAAGCGCGCCGGCAAGCCGATCGTGCCGAAGGACAAGCCGGCGGCGACCAACGTCGTCAACCTGATGGAGGCGCTACGCAAGAGCGTCGGTGGCGCAGCAGCCAAGACCGAGGCTCCGAAAAAGCCTGCCAAGAAGACGAAGAAAGCTGCGGCGGCTCAGAAGGAGATGCTGATGCCGATCACCGGTAAGAAGCCGGCTAAGGAAGCGGGTGCGAAGAAGCCGGCATCTGGGGCGCGGCGCAAGTCGGCCTGATGTAACGTGAAGTATCCGGTGACGCCCGACGGTCGCTACTTCGTCGTCCGTGGCAGGTTGTGGCGCATGGCCAACCCCTGGCCTCGGTGAAGCGGAGCGGACCGGTCTCGTCGGCCATCTGATGAAGGCCCGTCGCGCGGTCCGCGACGCCAAGGGGAGCGCAGACCTCAAGGCGGAGGCAGCAGCGCGTAAGGCAGTGGACAAGGCAAAACGCGAGCTCGGAGAGAGAGGCCCCGTCTGGTGGGAAGACGGCTCGCCTGATCTCAACCGGCACATGGCCAAAAACACAACCTACGCCGAATGGTACTCGAAGATCGATCGCTCACGCTCGGGAGGATCCTGAATTGACCAAAGCTGCAATTTTCGACGTGGACGGGACGCTCTTGGATTCGGTCGATCTCCACGCCCTCTCCTGGCACGAAGCGATGGTGAAATTCGGCCACGATGTCAGCTTCGAGCAGGCGAGAGGCCAGATTGGCAAGGGCGGCGACAAGCTGATTCCGCACTTCCTGGCCGAAGAAGCCCAGCGGGACCACGGCAACGAGATGGAGGAATGGCGCAGCAACCGCTTCAAGTCCCAGTATCTGCCGCTGGTTCGCCCATTCTCGGCGGTCCCCGATCTGTTGCGGCGCGTGAGGGATGCCGGCGTCCGGATTGCCGTCGCCTCCTCCGCCAAGAACGATGAACTTTCCAAATATCTCGAGATCGCGGGCATCGGCGACCTGGTCGACGTGACGACCTCGTCGGACGACGTCGAGGAATCGAAGCCAGCTCCCGACATCTTCGAAGCGGTACTGAAGAAGCTTGGGGTCGAGGGCCACGATGCGGTGGCGATCGGTGACACCCCCTACGATGCCGAAGCGGCGAGGAAAGCGAAGATCGCGATCGTCGGCGTGATGTGCGGCGGCTTCACCGAGAGTTCGCTAAGGCAAGCTGGATGCGTCCAGGTATATCCCGGCCCGGCCGCCCTGCTCGCCTGCTTCGGGGATTCGCTCCTCGCAAGATGAGTCCCAGGGGGAAGGTCATGATCAAGGCGAGCCTTGAGGCGGCGGTTTGCTCTTGATGTACGGAGACGCCTTTTCGCGAACCATCTGACCGGCTACAATACGCTACACTTAGCGGGGACAGGGTGTTGTTCGACGGATTGTACAAATGCGAGTATCGCGGTGGTTCCGTACTGAACCGTAGCGTCATGCATGTCCGCGGTGGCCGCATGCTGGGCGGAAACTCGGCTTTCGCCCACGTCGGAAGCTACGAAGAGATCGACGGCGCGATCGTCGGTCGCGTAGCCGGACAGCGCCATGCCCTCAATCCCGAGGTGCGGCAGCTCTATGGTGCGGACGATGACGAGCTGATCCTGCGCGGCCGTGCGGTTTGCGATTCCTATCACTTCGACGCCTCTCCGGTCCGGCTCCCTGATCAAGTGATGCATGCCGTGATGACCAGCTTGGATCAGGAGTCATTGCCGCCGCTAGGCAAGGTCGGCAACGGCGGCATCCCGAATGGCCTTTACGGGCTGCGCATCCGCGCGCTCGATGGGATTGACGGCGGACTGACCGGTGTGATGCTGCTGGAGAACGGCCGCATGCTGGGCGGGGACGCCTTCTTCTACTATCTTGGCTCTTACTCGTCTGCGGATAACCGCTGGCGCGGTGAAATCGTCAACCAGGAACACACGGCGGCTCGCGACGCGATCTTCGGCGGTTACCAGGTGGGCATTGGCTTTTCGGGCAGCTGCGAGGCCAACGGCGCGGTTTGGGAGGCGACGGCGCTGGCCGGAAAACGAAGTTTCCAGCTGGCGGCCGAGATGAAGCTCCTGCACAGGATCTGATCAAGAGTTCAGTTCGTGGTCGGGTGAGGCCGCTGCAGCCTGAGATCAACAAAGCGGCGAACCAGTAGAGCTTGAGCACGGATGGGGGCGCTCTGGACGAGCAGGGTGGCTCCGAGCACCTGTGCATAGGAACGGCCCCGGCACCGCGCGGTTGGTGCTGGTTCAATTGAAAATGCGCCGATGCATTTGGTCCGACGAGCAGATAGCCGGAGAAAGAGCTCCGCAGGATCGGTCCTGACCTTGGTTATGGCCTGTTGGGCGGGATCGCTGATCCTCCACGCGCCCAGTTGTGAAGAGTTCGAGCAGATGTCGCCTGGCGGCGCTCCATGATTATAAAGACGGTCGAGATCATCGCAGGAATTGTCCTGGTCGTCCTCGCTCTTCGCGATGTATTCGATACGGTGGTGGTGCCCGGTGAGAGCCGAGGCGCGCTGCGCGTGGCGCGGCGGCTGCTCGCCATCATGCTTCCGATTTGGAAGTGGGCCCGCCGCGGCAAAAGCGGGGTCTCCACCAGCTTTGCGCCGGCGATCCTCATGGGCTCCTTCCTGATCTGGATGGTCCTTCTGTGGCTGGGCTTCGGCCTGATCGCGCATGCGCTGGGCGATTGGTTCGCGCCGCCAGCCGATTTCCAGGAGGCACTGTTCATCGTCGGAAGCGCGTTGTGCACGGTGGGACTGAGCGGCATCGAGGCCCACGGTCCGGCCCGCTGGGCCCTCGTCTTAGCCGGCCTTTCGGGCCTTTCGGTCCTGACCATGGCCGTCACATACCTGCTCCAGGTGCAAGAAGGCATTTCCCGCCGCGATGCCGGAATACTCAAACTTACGACGGCTGCGGGTCAGCCGCCCTCGGCTCTCGGACTGCTGGAGCGTTATGCTGACCTCGACTCTCCGGAGGAGATCAGGCGCGTGCTTTACAAAGGACGGGACTGGTGCGCCACCGTTCTGCAGAGCCATGCTTCCCATCCATCCCTGATCTACTTTCGATCGGTTGGCGTCGGCTCGGGTTGGCCTGCAACGCTCGGAGCCATAATGGACCTCGCACTGATGTTCGAACTGCTGATCGAGGACCGCGAGAGCCGAGCGCTGGCGATCCTGCTTCGAAGCGAAGGATTGCGCCTCATCGACGATCTGAATGGACTGATCGGCCTTGAGGCAAAATCTGACGACACCAGTGCTGCGGCACTGCCGCGGGTTTGTGCCCGCTTGACGGCGGCTGGTTACAAGGTGCGTTCGTCGGTGGATGCGGCGGAATTCGCGGAGCAGCGGCGAAAGCACGCTGGCCGGGTGCGCGCCGCTGCCGAGCATCTTGGCACTATGGTGGCGCCCCGGGTCCCTTGATCGACACCGGCATCGGACCGTGGGTTGTTGGTGCGGTTCAGTCGGGCGGGCATTCAGGGCAGGTATCGCCGATCGAATCCAGCACTTCACAGACCTCGGCGACAGCCTGGTCCGGAGACAAGCCGTCCGGAGGCTCCTGCCTCGCGATGTCCAGCGCGCGCTCCCGGGCGTGAGGGTCGGCCCGCTCCTTTGCCCAGCCGTGCTCCTCGCATTCATGGACGGCGCCCGCCTCCTGCAGCACGCCGAGCGCCCATCCGCGCAACGTTCTGATCGCCGGCCGTCTTTCCTTCGTCATCAGCATCGAGCTTGCTCCTGCCGGACGAATCCCTTCGCCCGTCTTTTCGTTCCGGGCGGTTAGCACGCAGCAGGGATTCGCAATCGGCAGGGCTGAGGTTTGTCCCCGTGTTCCGCGGCGCTGTGCACAACGCCACCTTCCGGTGCCGGCATGAGGCGCGTCCCAGTGCCCTGAAGGCTGTTCGGCATTGCTATCCCGATCGCGGAAGGTGTAATTGCACTCGTGGGTACCTCCGAAGTGACAGGAGGGGTGCATGGGTAACTGGCTCGTTGTTCCCAAAGGCACAGGCTTGGCGAGGCGGACCCGAGCGCGCCGTGCTGCGCAGTACGATCGAATGTCGAGAGAGCTCCAGCGCTACTCGATCGCGAACCAGATGGCGACCATCGCCGCCTATGCCGAGACGAACGCGCTCACGATTGTGCGCACCTATCGTGACGAGGGCCGCAGCGGGCTCCGGATCAAGGGGCGTCCTGGTCTCATTGAACTGATCGAAGATGTTCAGTCGGGCCGCGCCGACTTCGACCACATCCTCGTTTACGACGTCGGTCGCTGGGGCCGGTTCCAGGATGTTGACGAGAGTGCGTACTACGAATTCCTGTGCAAGCGTAGCGGCGTACAGGTCGAGTATTGCGCGGAGATCTTCAAGAACGACGGCACCTTTGTTTCCGGGATCGCGAAAAACCTGAAGCGCGGCATGGCCGCCGAGTGGAGCCGGGAGCTCTCCGTCAAGGTGCACGCCGGACAATGCCGGGTCGCGAGCCTTGGATACCGCGTTGGCGCTCCCGTCGGCTACGGCCTCCGACGCTTGATGGTCGACGAAAGCGAGCATCCGAAGGCCCTTCTCGCAAAAGGGCAATTGAAGGCTCTGCAATCGGATCGCGTTCGGCTGCAGCACGGCTCAGCCGAAGAGGCCGCTGTGATCGGGGAAATTTTCGATCAGTTCGTCAACTGCCGGCGATCCTACAGCGACATCAGTCGCCAACTGAACGATGCGGGCATCGCCAATCACAACGGTCGGCCCTGGACCGACGGCATGATACCCACCATTCTCGGGAACGAGAACTAAATCGGCAAGACCGTCTACAATCGCACTTCAAGACGCTTGGGCCAGAAGCTGGTCAAGAATCCGGATAACGCTTGGGTTCGAGGTCCTGCGGCGATCGAGCCTATCGTGGACCAAGGCATCTTCGCTCGCGCCCAGAAGCTGCTGGCCGATCGACGCGTGGAGATTCCGGAAGAAGAGATGCTGTTGCGCCTTCGTCTCACGCTCCGCCGGCGCGGTAAACTCAACTCGCACATCATCAATACGACGCTGGGTCTCAATCACGTCTCCTCGTACGTGAAGCACTTTGGTTCGCTGCGGAAAGCCTATGCGCTGATCGGATATGTGTCGCCTCGCGACTGCGACTGGATCGATACCCGGGATTTTTGGGCCGCCGAACAATCGAGGCATGCCACCGAACTCGCGGAGGCGCTGCGAACGGAACTTGGTCTCCAGGCTAATCTTGTTCCGGACGGCATAGGGCTTGATGTCGGAGGCGCGCGGGTGGTTTCGTTTCTCGTCGCGCGACGACTGGCGTATCGTGGAAAAGACCACGCGGCGCAACGGAAAGCCTACCGTAGGCAGATCTCATCGGGCCTACTTGCCGTGATGCGGTTGGATGCGGCAAATCGCGAGATCGAGGATTACGTTCTACTGCCTGCCTCGTTGAGGTCGGGACGCTACGTCTGGCTCGCATCAGGCTCCCTTCGTCGCCATCGCGGGGCGCTTTACCGGGAAAGGGGGGCACTGTTCGCGGCCATCAAAGCAACGCTGGCAAAAACCACCCGTGCCGCCCCAACCAGCTCAGCACCGCCGAAAGAGCGATCGAAACCAGGCCGGCCCAAAGCCAAGGGCTTCGGCGGGCGGCGCTCACGGTGCGGAGATACAAAACCGCTCCAATGAACGTGCCGTAGTTCCTTCGGAAGTCCCCATTCAGTTTCGCAATCTTGGACAATTCCGAGGACGTCTCGACGTCATTTGCCATCGGGCTGGCTCCTTCGTCTTGGTAGGACCAGCGCCTTATGAACCACTGTTTTGCCCGACGGCGCAAGTGCTATTTCGCGTTATCAGAAATCCACATGGTCGTACTGGAACTTGGCCGTAGGCTTTAGCCCTTGCCCCGCATTGCACGGTGAAGGTGCGGCCTTTCAATCCTGGGCAGCGCTTTACGCTTTCGGTGCTTCATTGGATCACTAGCTGCGCAATGTTTATTCGCCGGCAGGTGCGAGACGTGAAGGAACCCGTGCAGACTTGGCAGGTTTGAGTGCGATGACAAAGCTCGGCATAGGCTCTCCGCATTCTTCCCTGACGCGCCGTGGTGCGCTTGGACTGTCGGCAGCGACGTTACTGGCTGTGAACGCCTCGCGTGCCGGATTGGCTCAGGCAGCTCCTGTAGACACCGGGATGACGCAAGGGGACAAGTTGAACTTCCGGTCCATCGTAAGATCAAGCGAAGCGAGCGAAGAGAATGCGGACGGACCGCTCCCGGCGAGCGAACGCGTCGGCTTCGCCATCGTCGCTTTGGGTCGTCTTTCTGTCGAGCAAATACTGCCTGCGTTCGGGCAAGCGAAGAAAAGCCGCCTGGCCGCGCTGGTTTCGGGATCGCCGGACAAGCTGACCGTGCTTGGCCGCCAGTATGGCGTCCGACGGGAAGCTCTGCTCGGTTATGAGGAACTCGAGCGGCTCCGCGAAATGGAAGACGTCAAGGTCGTGTACATCGTTCTGCCGAACTCGATGCACAAGGAATACGTTCTTCGATCGGCGGCGATCGGAAAGCACGTGCTCTGCGAGAAGCCAATGGCGACGAGTTCAGAGGATGCTCGATCGATGATCGAGGCGTGCTCATTGGCCCGCGTCAAGCTGATGATCGCGTATCGCTGCCGCTACCAGCCTCATCATTTGGAGGTCATTCGTCGTGCGCAAAGCGGAGAGCTCGGGCCGATCAAGCTGGTCGAGTCGATCAACGGTCAGAATCAGGGAGATTCCGAGCAATGGCGGCTCCGCAAGGCATTGGCCGGCGGCGGATCCCTGCCGGACGTCGGCATCTATTGTCTCAACGCCGCGCGGGCTGTCACCGGCGAAGAGCCGGTCGAAATAGAGGCTCGCATTCACTCGAGTAAGGGCGATCCGCGCTTTCGGGAAGTGGAAGAGAGCGTCGCCTGGATCATGCGGTTCCCATCGGGCGCTATGGCCAACCTTTCGACCAGCTACGGTATTCATAGGGCATCGCGCCTGGCGGTCCACTCGGACGGCGGCAGTCTCCTGTTGGACAATGCCTATCCGTACAAGGGGCAGCGGCTGACAGTGCGTCGCGCAATAGACAGTCGCGAGACCGAGACGTCGATCGAGATCCCTGCAAAAGACCAGCCCTCGAGTTGGATCACATGGCGGAATGCGTTCTCACCGACAGGTCGCCAAGGACGCCGGGTGAGGAAGGCCTGCGCGACATGAAGCTCATGGAAGCGATCTACAAGTCAGCGGATCAACGAACCCTTGTCAGGATCGACTGAATTCTCAGATGCGGCCGCATAGCTCGGCCCTTCCCTGGAATGGCTACGCTGCTTCGCGGTACCCCTCTTCGCTCCGCTTCTTGTTGATGAGATTCAACAGCTGCGCCGAGGCCCGTGCATCGCATAAGGCTCGATGATGATTGTCGAGCGAGATGCCATATATCTCGCAAAGTTTCCCAAGTCCGTAGGACTTGTGTCCCGGATAGCGCCGTCGCATGCCGGCGCACGTGCAGAGCTTGGGAAATCTGAAGCGCCGCGCGATCCTTTCGAATTCGTAGGCCATGAAACCGTAGTCGAAGCTGACATTATGGGCGACGAAAATGCCGTCCCCCATGAACTCCATGAAACGGTCCGCCACCTCCGCGAACAAAGGTGCATCCCGAACCATTTCGTTCGTGATGCCGGTCAGCTGAACGATCTTTGCGGGAATGGAACGCTGAGGATTGATGAGAGAATGCCACTCGTCGACGACACGATGATTGCGAACCTTCACCGCGCCGATCTCGGTGATGCGATCGCCATTCGACCAGGAGCCGGTCGTCTCGATATCGACCACCACGTAGTCCTGCTCGGGATCGAAACGATAGTCCACCCGGCCGATCTCGGCGATGATGCCGGCGGCGCCGAGCTGGCGGAGGCGGGTCAGCTGGTTGCGGCGGATCACGTCCCCCTCCGCCTTGACCTCCATGAAGGACGCTTTGCCGTCCTGCAGCAGCATTAGATCGGGGAAACCGTCCCGCATGCCGCGGAAGTCGTCGCACATGCTGCGGACGATGCTGGCTATGGCGGCTGGATCGAATCCTTCGAGCAGCGCGCGGAGCGCCTCCACTTGCACGTGATCCCAGCTGAAGATCCCATTCGGGCTGCCCCATTTTGCTGCGACGGTGCGGAGGATCAACGGAAGAGAAGCTCCGGACGCGATGGCGGCCAGTTTCTCGTCGATCGGCACGGCGAAGAGCCGACGGAAGCTGCGGTCCTTCAAGCAATGGGGTACCCAGTCGAACCCGCTGGGCATCCGGGTGCTCTCGAAGAGCTCGTCCCAGAAGAGAAGGCCGAACAGGGTGTGCCACAGCACATTCTCGGTGAAGAAAACCTTGGTGCCCTCGCGCCGCAGAACGCCGGCGACGCCTGCTTCTGGATTGCCGCGATGCGTATCGTCGACGGTGATCGTTCGCCCGGACCGCAGCAGTTCGGTGTAGACGCCTGTGCGCCTTCCTCCGAACTTGCGAGCGTAGAAGTCGGTGGCGAAAAGATGCTCCCCGTCGCTGGCGGGATCATCGATCATCCGTTGCAGCAGGTCTTCGGCCCCAATGCGATCCCCGGTATTGTAAAGCAGGCGGACCAGGCGCTCGTTGCAGTCCGGCGAGCACCCCACCCGGTAGAGCTGACGGGCAAGATCGCTCTCGCCCGCTTTCTCGAAGAAAAGTCCGGTCTGATGAGCCGCTCGGCTGCGCAGCTCGTTGGCATACTGTGTCCCGCAGGCAGGCCCGGACAGCACGTCGATGGCGGCCCGCCTGTGGACAGGCTCCGATCCGTCCTCAAGGCTGTCAAGAATTTGGCTGTAGTGGAACGAGGCAAGCGCCTCCTCGGCATCGGTGAAGCGTGCGCTGAACGTGGTCTCGCTATTGGTGCGGAGGATCCCCAGGTCACGCAGCGCGAAGTTCTTGAGGTTCACCTCGGTCTTGCCGAAGTAGAGATAGAGCAGGAATTTGATCGGCCGCGTGCCGTCGAGAGCGATGAATTTCCGGGCGCCGCAGTGCTGCGCGGCCGTCGAAAAGGGGATCTGTTCGAGATAATAATCGATGAACTTGGCTTTGGCCCAGGACTTGCGGACGTCTTTGCGCCCGGCCGCCTGTGCTCCGGTGAAGAGGACATCTTTGGGAAGAGACGCGACGAACCCCGCGTAGTCGGTTTCACCGATCACCCGGGCATGACCGACCATCATCAGATCCGACGTCGCCTGCTCGATATCGTCGATCTCGGGGTACTCGAACAGGGACCGATTGAATATCGCACCTCGCCGGTTGATCATGCGGATCAACAGGCATCGGGCATCTCTCGAAAGGCCCTCGAAGCGCGCTATGAACGCGTGATGATCTCGGCCAAGAACGGATTCGTAAGTTCGCTGCACGAACCCGAGCATTTCGGCGAAATGTTCGAGATAGTAGTAGACGGGCAGTTGCGGCAGTTTAGCCAAGCGGACCTTCGCGGTTGGAATCGTTTGTTCTATTTTTGTTCGAATGCCGTGGGTAAAGTCAAGCGCCTCGAAGGACTCCCGCTTCCCCACGTTGCCATGACCGCTCGCTGCGCCGTCCAGCCGCCGCTCGCTGGGCTAAGAAAGCGGAGGTGCGGTATCTTCCTTCACTCCGCGTGCGAGGATTCGAAGTGCCCCGTCAGGTTCGACCTCGTCGTCAGGATCACGGGCATCGCCTTGGAGTGGATTGCGCCGACTTCTGCGTTCGGTTCCGTCGTCGAGAACGCGTAGAGATCGTTGGTCGTCTCGCCCCCCTTCGCCTTCCGCACCGACGTCCAGTTGGCCCAGATGCCGGCGAAGCACGAGAGCGGACGGGTCTCGTCAAGGGCGAACCAGATGTCGCCGCCCTCGGCCTTGTTGAACTCGTTGTGCTTTGAACGGCACCACGCAGCGGTGCTCCGGATCCAGCCACCGTGCCCAGTGTATGCTCGTCATTTGAGCCCCTGTTTCCAGCGGGCGCTGGGCGGCATGCCACGTCGCTCCCCGGCGGCATTTGGCTAAGCTGCACCGCTCGTCCTTGATCGCGACCGGCGGCGGTGGCGTCCAAGGGTGGGTCACCGACTCCTCCGGTTTTATCTGCTCACATCCGGAGGCGAGCACCTCTATCCACGGGCATACTGGCTAACACATTACCTGAAGAAATATTTTTCTGCCCTTGTAGGGTGCCGTCCTGCGCTCCGTTCTTTCCCGCATAGAAAATGAGATGGCGGAAGGACCCACTAAAAATGGTGAGGGCGACTTCCGATTTATTTCTCTATTCTCCATGCCGGATTACGAAGGTTGATCAGAACTCCTTCTAGATAGTTCACCGGTGGAAGAAGATCTCTTCTTATTATTCTTCTTCTTCTTGATTAGTCTTATATTAGAATAAGGAGTAAGAAAAAGGGGCTGATACCGCGCCCGTCCGAATCGGGATAGGCACGTACGGTTACATCGAGACCAATGGAGCGAAGGACCATCGATCATCTTAGATGATAGCTGGTGAGTCGATGCATCACGGACCTGCCACGTTCGCCCATAGATGGTCGTGTAAGAGCCGAGACGATCCGGCATATCGCGCCAAGGCGCGCCGGCTCGCAAGACCCAGAAGATGCCGCCGAGGATAGCTCGTCGGGGATCATCGGCGGCTGGCTTGCGATGGTGGAGACGTTGGCGATTTTGCTTTCTTTAATCTGTCGATACGAAGACGAGGGCGTGGCTGGCGATGGTCCGTCATTTACCGGTTTGCAACACTTTGTTGACTGGGAGCGAGTGCAGCAGGACTGCAGCTCGTTACAGGCACCAGGGCAATCTTCCAATGTTATTGACGGCTCCGTACCGAATTCAAAGTTCTCCAGCAGCCTGGTCGCTCGCCTCGAAGATTGAGGCGCCGCGCGCTTCCCTAGACCCCGGGAGAACGCGCGGTCGAGATCGAGGGGCTAATAGAGGACGCGGCGGTCTAACGAGCTGCGAGAAGGCAGAAGAGTCCCGTGAGGTCAAAGTTGATCAGAGGCGCCCGGTAAGAGCAGCGCAAACGGCGCATCTGATCACTGCACTTTGCGCCCGAGGTCTTTCAGGAGCGAGTGGAGATAACCACTTGCATGGTCGTACCGCGCGCCGCCGCTCGCCATGTCACCAGCCAGGGGCTCCACTACACTGCCGACGGTTCCTGAACGTCGGTGCGATAGTCGACGCCTCGCCCATCGGAGCCGCAGCTGGACTAGAGCTTGTGCTCATAACTTCGATCAGCCCACGGTACCGAGGCGGTCGTTCAGTTTTCGCAAATGGACTTGGCCAGAGATAGTTGCCCCCTACAGGGCTGTTAGGTTGGTGCCCCCTCGCACGGCATCGCTAATTCCGCTTGTGGTCCACCGCGACATTTGCGGCGGCGGCACAAAGGTGGACGGCATCGACGCAAAGCGGACATGGCCGACTTTATGGGTAATGTAGGTATACCTCCCCGCCGCGGCTGTAGTTCGCTCGGCGGAGAGGCTGGCTCGCCTCAGAAGAAATTCATCCTCTTTCTGTTGTCTCCCTCTACCACGTCTGCCCAATGGCCATCGTTGGCCATCTGGGTAGCTTGCGCCGCGATGACTTCGATTTTCCAAAGTTTGTAGGCGCTCCAGATTTGAGCCGCCTGTTCAGTGACGGCGTAGCCCAAATCTAGAGGTCGACAATGTTCTACAAGATTTTCCAGGGAGGAGATTCCATACTGCTCCGCCTTTAGGGCTCCCTCTTGCTCTCGCAAAGCTTCTGACAAATTCCAACTACTCGCGGGGAGACCAGCGGGGGATTCTTGAACAAAATCTCGAAATGAGCTGTTCGGGGTCGATGTTCTCATGAACCAACCAACCAAGTCGGGTTGCCGGCCGGTACGTTTCTTTGTTCGCAGGTGCTCATCTGGCTTTGTACCAAAAACAAGTGCCAGCTTCTTCGCCACCTCAAGGTTAGGAGTTCCCTCCGAGATCAGCATTCGTGCGTAACGGATGCCGCAGCCGACCAAGTCTGCGACCTGCCTAACCAGCTGAGCATTTTTTTGTCGCTTCTCGGTCCGACGACTTTGTGCGTCTCGCTTCAGCCGCCAGCCCTCCTCGCTGTTGGCGGTGACGTGGCGGCCATCCAAGACAGCTTCATCGAATGCATCCTGCAGGAGCTCCTTCAAAAACTCGGGTGAAAGTTGTGGCTGGTTTCTGAGAGTCCACCAGTTGTCTAGACAATAGTGAATTGCGCTGATGCTTGCGCTAGGAAAGCGCGCGATGATTCTATCGATCATTGCATCGAACCGCTTTCTGCTTTTCTGGTCCGATCCAATGTTCTTCGGCGCTTTATTGGCTAACCAAGCTCCGAGAAGATCCTTTTCTTTATCAGTTTCGAGGCCGGAAGACTTTGGTGCGTTACTGCTGGTCATAGTGTGCTCCCTGCAAAAGAAAGCTTTCATGCAGACAATTCTGCAATCGCGATGGTCGCTGCGGAAGTTCGACGGTGCTTTCCGTTGAGCCGTTTTGCCATTTCAAGTACGCCGCGAAATCGAAAGACGCGTCGTCAAACAGCGCATCGATCATCGAAGGGGGCATGAAGCGTTGCCGCACGCAGACTTTGCGGAGTAGGGCCAACGCGTTGGCCATCGGTGACCGAAGCTTCGCCTTCGCCCAGAGAGCATCGAGCTGTGCGATGTCGGCCGGCGACGACCAGTCGCTCCATGTCCGCACTGCACTCAAAAGTGCTCGAAAGGCGTTTGGATCGCCTTCCGAAGCGTCGTGAAGCGCCTTGATAAAGGCCGCTTTCCCACTTCTTTGCAGGATATCCGGAAGTACGAGCATGCTGAGCATAACTTCGGCTCTGCCGGCATCGAGCAAACTGCACTTTTCACAAAAGGGATAGGCGGATCTGAACTGCGGCCAGCGTCTCGTTTTATACCGCTTGCGTTTGGTCTTCATGATAGAATTCCTTCTCGAATTAGAATGACTGTTCCTGGGTTTCTGCATCTGGGCTCGCGTGAAGGGCGCCAGCTTCTTTCGGCAAATTGCGAATCCATTCGACGACCACTTGGCGCTCGTAGCGGACCCACTTGCCCTCGCCCGACCATGGCGGCCCGTGGCCCCGCGCACGCATTCCGCACAAGTGCTGAGGCGTCACACCGAGCAGCGCAGCGCATTCGGTACTTCGAATGAAGGGTGAATTGAGCTTGTCGGCGCCAAGCTGTTCGGCAATCGCTTGCGCAATTTTGCGAGCAAGCGCTTCGACGTCATCCTGCCCAGTGAAGGCGGCGAGCGAAGAAATGGCTTTTGAAGGCGACATGCGCTGTTCTTTCGGTGTTGACCGAATGAGGTGCGCCTACGTTGTCGAAGATGTTTCTAGCGGGATAAAAGAGCGACAGCGACGAGCGCCCCCATTCGAGATGGGTTGCATTCGTCGGACGCTTCAGTATGGCCTCTGCTAACCCGATGTTCCTAGGCCTGAAGGAGCTGGGCTCCGTTAGCCTACGTCGCGGGGCAATTGCGTTCCGATATGAGGACCACCGGCCATCGAATGTGGTCAGTTTCTAGAATATGCGTCTTTCCTTACAAGTTCAACTGCATGCTTGAGAAAGGGTTAATCCTGTCTTTGGGCACGAAAACAATTAGGCACCTCAACACGCATCCCGTCTGTAGATCCGTCAACAATCGCGACCGTTCGCGCGACCCGGAAGCCAAAATAGCCGGCTGGGAGTTTGTCGCCGTTTCGAAGCGCTAGGCGCGTAGTCGCGCGTAGTGTTTTGGTGTCTCCCTTCCAATGTTGGCCCCGTGAGGCCATCCATCCGACAGCCTCTTTGCGGCCAGCAACAGACGGACTTCCTTCCACTTCAAAGACGATCCAAACTTCTCGGCCGTCACCCGTATAAAAGCAGAGTTGGCGGCTCGGAGACGGATTGGCGTCAAGGTGTTTTGCGAATTGCTGCGCAGCGCCGCTCCGCGCTTGATGCAACCGACGCCTCGAAGCCTTGCTTGTAGTCGAGGCAGCGATTTGCCGATCGAGCTCATCGATCAGCTTAAGCAGCGCAATCGATTTGCGCTCTTGGCGCAAACCCAGAATATAAAACGATTTGAGATTCAGAGGGCCATCTGCCAGGACTGGCTCCTGCTCAAGGTCGGCTTCTGCCTTCCACGCATCCAGGAAACTCATTGGGAGGCCACCATGCTTTTGATTATAAACGCCGAGATCTGCTCCTGCGCATCTCGAAGGGACGCGAATAGGGCCGGCACATTCGCATACGCGTCGGTGACATCGTCGTCGATGGCATGATTCATCAGAATCTTCAGATGAAGACGATCGATGCCGGCGGCGGCGGCCAAGGTCCGGAACGAATGCCGAAGGGCGTGCCCGGTGTGGGATAGCTTTTGGCGGCCTTCCTCCTTCACTTCCGCGACGTGGCCACCTGAAGCCGGGAATATCCATTCCTTGCTTTCCTCGGGGAAATAGGTACGCCCCCCTTCTCGGGCGCGCTCGAGGCATTCAACCATGGCGTTCGAGAGCGGCAGTTCGAACGCACGCTCGTCGCCCCCTTTTGGTAAGGGGAGCTTGAGAGAGGGGCGTATAAGGTCGAGGTTTGCCCATCGTCCGGTGATAACGTCCGTGCGTCGCAATCCCGATAGAAGGCTGAAGAGATGCAGTTCGCGGCGGATAGGATTGGCCAGCGCCTGGAGCTGGGCCCACCAGGCGGGAAGCTCTGACACGCCCATGCCTGTGCTGCGAGCCTTTTCCTTATGGAATAGCTTACCCGACCGGAACGGGTTGCGCTCAGGGAGTCCCGGGGCTTCAAGCTCATCTTTGGCGTAGTTCCAAACCGCACGAGCGAAGCGCATCGTGCCGTTAGCGGCGTACTTGCCGCTGGAGTATTTTTGGCCCGCCCTTGATTTGCGGGCGCGCTCCGTGATCGCGGCGTGCTCCTGTATTACGTCTTCGCGCTTGATGTCGGCCAGTGGCCGACCATGCCAATCCTTGAGGTGGCGGTCGAACTTGTCCTGGTAGTCGGCAATGGTCCGAACGCTCTTACCCTCCTTTGTGATTGCCGCTTTGTACGCGTCCCAGGCCGACTTGAATGTCAGAGCTGGTGCGGCTTCCGGGACGGCGGCGACGACAAGACGGGGGATGGCCTCGCCGCGGGCGCGCAGCGCCTGGATCTCGAGGGCCTTGGCCCTCGCCTCATCTGCGGTGGCATGGGGATGTTCACCCAGCCACTGGACCATTGTGGTGCCGCGCTTGCCGCCGATCCTGGGCGTCTCGTATTGGAGCCGGTAGGTCTTGGTGGTTTTGCCGACCCAGACGTGGAATCCCGGAATTCGGGCGTCCCGGACGATCTGTGGCTTGGCTTCGGAGTAGGGCAGGCCTTTCACGGCCTTTTCGGTGAGCAAGATGCGGCGGGTAGACGGAGCGGACAACATGGAACCTCCTGCACGGTATTTGCACGTAAGCAGAAGCCCAGCACCGCGCATCGCAATCTGGAGGGGTAGCCTTGTTTTGATTAAGGGACGTTAATTTCCCTCATCAAATCCAAGGCTTAGCCTTCCCCGGCGCGATCTCGCTTAACGACCCATAACCAGGATTTGCCGCCTGGCTAAAACTACGAATCTGAGGGTCGGACGTTCGAATCGTTCCGGGCGCGCCATTTACGCCAAAGCACGATATGGACAGCCTGCGGCTACCGTTCGACCCAAACGCATCTTGATCTCCGCCATTTTCCAACAGCTCGCGCGCTGTTTGAGCAGCTCTATAGCTCTGATTTGGTCTGGTTTGGCGCTGTGATGAAGTCGCAGTCATTAGCTCGCAGCAATCGATCTTTCAGGGCGGCAGCGATCATGCGACGTCACGGTTCTCTATGCGGTACCACCTCGAAGATCAGGCAGGTCGTGCTCGCCTGGGCGAAAAGCCTGCCACTCGCATCCGACAAGCTCGCTTCCGCCATCGCTGTCTGGCGGCCCAGATGGATGACGCGCCCGACCGCCTTCATTGGTCCGGACTCGCGCTTGACGCCCCGGAGGTAATTCACCTTGATTTCCAGCGTCGTGTACGCCCGTCCGAAAGGAAGCTTGGTGTGGACGGCGCAGCCCATTACCGAGTCGAGAACCGTGGCGATTATGCCGCCATGGACTGAGCCGATCGGATTGTATTGCGACTCTTGCGGCTTCAGAACCATTTCAACGCTGCCATCCCCAACTCGGTCGATACTGAAATCGACCAGACGGCAGATCGGCGGGAGCGGAACGTCGCCTCGAAGCATAGCTTCGAGGAAATCTCGCCCGCTCATCGTCTGACCTGCTGCGGCCAAGGCTTGCGGATCGTCCCAGCGAATTGTGCGCTCGCGCGGGAGCTGTGCGGATAGCGTCGGCATGTCGATCATCCAGCGAGGACGACTTTGCCAAACGGTCGATCCTCGATCAGATGGCGCAGGGCTTCGCCCGCTTCACCGAGGAGATAGACCCGCTCGACGACAGGTTTGACTGACCCGCCCACGATCAACGGAATGATGTCCCGCCATGCCGCGGCAACGTCGAGCGGAGACTGGGCGAACAAAGAGAAACCGCTCATACGCGCGCCTTTCCAGATCAGGTCTGTCACATCGATCGTGGTCTTGCGTCCGGCGGAATAGCCCAGCGTAATCAGGACACCGCCGAATGTGAGGGTGCTCAGCGCCTCACTGGTCACGGTGCCGCCGATGCCATCGATAACGATGTCGACGCCCTTGCCGTCCGTTATCCGGCGCACGCCGTTGGCAAGATCTTCCGCGGAAAGGTCGATCACGTCTTCGAAACCAAGCTCGCGTGCTCTGGCGGCTTTCGCAGCGCTGCCGGCCGTTGAAATCACCTTGCCGGCGCCCTGTGCCCGCGCGAGCTGATAGGTCGCGTTGCCCACCGACCCACCGATTGCCGGAGCCAGCACCGATTTGCCCGGTTTGAACCCTGCGAGCGTCAGCGTGATCTGCGCCGTCAGATAGGCCACCGGGAGGCTGGCCGCGACGACATTGTCGATCGCGTCGGGCACGAGCGCTGCATCTTTGGGGCTCACCAGCAGCCATTCTTGCCATGCGCCGTTTTCGCGAACGCCATAGGGACCGGCGAACATCACGCGACTTCCCACCGCAAAACCGGAGTCGCCGGCATCCTCGATCACGCCGACGCCTTCATTGCCGAGCACCAACGGCGCCTTCGCCCGGGGCAGCCCACCCGACAGAATTGTGTGATCAAGCGGCGTGACGCCGGCGGCCGTGATGCGAACCAGCAACCTGTCCTTTGCCGGTTTCGGTTTGAGCAATTCGATCTGCCGCAGCCCGCCATAGCCGGAGAACGTTTCCGCCTGGATCGCACGCATCGATATTCTCCATTAAAGTTACAGACCTGTTAGTAACTTTTATATTACGGACAGGTCTGTAACATTGTCAAACGATAAGTCGTCAAGGCGAGAGCAAGCGGATATGGAGACAGTAACCCGACCCCGGCGGGGCGCCCCGCCAAAGGGCGAAGTGAGCGCCCGCGAGCGTATTCTTGCGACGGCAAGCGAATTGTTTTACCGCGAAGGCATCCGCGCCATCGGCGTAGACACGGTCGTCGAGCGATCCGGTGTCTCGAAGACGAGTCTCTATCGCCTTTTTGAATCGAAGGACGCTTTGATTGCTGCCTTCGCCGCCGAACAGGATCGGTTGTTCTGGGTGTGGTGGGATCGTGTGGAAGACCAGCACGCGGGTGATCCACGCGCTATTCTCGAGGCTTTGCTTTCCGGTATCGCAAAGCGGATCGCGCACCCCGCCTATCGCGGTTGTCCGTTCCTCAACCTGGCGACGGAATTTCCTGACGACAACCATCCGGGCCGGGTCATCGCCCGGCGCAACAAGAAGGAAATGCGGACGAGGCTCGCGGCCGTGCTTGGCAAACTTGGCGTCGGTGATCCCAGCCGCACCGCGTCACAAATAGCGCTGATCATCAACGGCGCATACGTCACGGGCCTCATCGCACAACCGGCTGATCTGAGGGGCGACCTCAGCGATGCCGTCATGAAGTTATTGGTCTAGTGATTCCATCGCGTGAGCGCGCTACATCACACGCGATCACATCTCTTCGGGTTCTGACGTGATTTTGGATACAGCATCATAGCGTCAGGGCGAACCGATAGTGCCCATCTTCATCGGCCGCGGCGCGCCATTTCGGAATACGCGATCAGCGCCGATTTCCCCACCCGACCGGTTCGGTTTCATCCCCAGCGGCGTACGCGATTGGCGAGTACAACTCGCTGCACTGCTTCCAGGATTCCGCGTGCCGTGACCAAACTCGCTTAGCGCCGCCCAACTTCCTGCGCCGCCGGATCCGAACCAAGCCCCTTGCTCGTCAGCAAACGGTTGAACTGATCGGCGGAAAAAAGCTGCCCGTCCGGAGCCGTTATCGACACCGCAAAACCATTCACCGCGTGCTTGCGGGCCAGGATCACCGCAACGATCGCGCTGTCACGGAAATCCACGGTGCGGCAGTCGTCTTTTATAGCTTCGATGATAAAAGTCATTTGGCCCACGACCAACGTTGGCACGCGCCAATTGCGCGCCGGGCAATTCAATCCCGTATCGGTGAAAATGATATTGCCGACAAGCCAGCTATTGACCCGATGGAACCGCGACCATACCCATATTGGGGTAAACAACAGACCGATCCTGCCTCACGCCCTCCGCCACGGATACGGACAACCGGCTTGCAACGGGCTTGTGGCGTCGGACCGGAAAACCGTAGAAACGGGACTGGTGATGGTTGGTACGACTGAAGGCGAGGACATCGCGTCGGATTTGATCCGAACCGTCTCTCGGCACTCGTTGGCCTACATGCTGTGCGCGGCCAGCGAAATGTTCCGCCACTACGATTTCGATCCGCTGGACTTGATGATCATTCATGCGGTCTTGAACGCCAACGTTCTCAAGATCATGAAGAACCCCGAACTGGACCGGCAATTTGGCAGTATCCAGGCGGTCGAGCCGGACAAGATCAAGCAGGGCGTTTCCCGTGCCGCCCTGTCCCGCTTTTTCGGCCTGCCGATCGAAACCGTCCGGCGGCGCGCCGATCGCTTGAAGAAGCAAGGCATTTTCCGTGAGACCGACCAGGGACTGATCGTAACTGAGGCTAACCAGTTCAAGTTCGGCAATAATCACGAGCTGCAGCGAACCAACATGCTCCTGGTGCGGAAATTCCTCCGGGACCTGACGGAAGCGGGCGTCGAGCTTCCGGGCGGGATTTGATGGCCGGATCCGGCGCTTGTTTGCCGGCGGCATCCTTGGCGCCAAGTGAGACGATCCGGTTGAATCTTCTTCGCGCATCGCTGCCGCGAGGTGCGGCACGCAAGATCACCTGTAATCTGCTTCACACGCAAATGCCCCTAATGACGCTAGATGGAACAGGCGGCGCCTTCCGCGTGGCCTGTTCGGAGCTGGCGATGATGGCTGCACTGGCAAAGGCGATATCCCGCGCGACGAGAACCAACGTCGACGTCGAAACTCTGAAAGTCCTCGCGATCTTTTCCGGCGCGGGTTTGCTGCTCTCTCTCGTGGCCGCAATGATCTACGGACAGGCTGCCAGCGCCGCTTTGTTTTGAGAGCGCGCGCTTCGCCAAGTCGAGGGTTCGCCTCAGCGCCACCCCAGCGCCGGCGCCACGTGCGTGAGGATCGCCTCGATCGCGTGCGCGCAATAGTCGACACCGAGCTGGTTCGGGATCGTCAACAGCAACGTGTCGGCCTCGGCGATCGCTTCGTCCTGCTTGAGCTGTTCGATCAGCACATCCGGCTCCGCGGCATATGAGCGGCCGAAGATCGCGCGGGTGCGCGGGTCGATGAAGCCGACCTGGTCCTCGCTGCCGCGCTCGCCACCGAAATAGGCGCGGTCGCGATCGTCGATCAGCGCGAAGATGCTGCGGCTGACGGAGACGCGGGGCTCGCGGGGGTGGCCGGCCTCTTTCCAGGCTGCGCGATAGGTGCGGATCTGCGCGGCTTGCTGCACATGGAAGGCCTCGCCGGTCTCGTCGTTCTTCAGCGTCGAGCTCTGGAGATTCATGCCGTGCTTGGCGGCCCAGACCGCCGTCGCATTCGAGCCGGCACCCCACCAGATCCGTTCGCGCAGGCCTTCCGCATGCGGTTCGAGCCGCAACAGCCCCGGCGGATTTGGAAACATCGGCTGCGGGTTGGGCTTTGCAAAACCTTCGCCGCGCAAGATGTCGAGAAAGACCTCGGCATGACGCCGCCCCATGTCGGCGTCGCTCTCGCCCTCGGCCGGCTGGTAGCCGAAATAACGCCAGCCGTCGATCACCTGCTCGGGCGAGCCGCGGCTGATGCCGAGCTGGAGGCGCCCGCCGGCGATGAGATCGGCAGAGCCTGCGTCCTCCGCCATGTACAGCGGATTCTCGTAGCGCATGTCGATCACGGCCGTGCCGATCTCGATCTTGCTGGTCCTGGCGCCGACCGCGGCGAGCAGCGGAAAGGGCGAGGCGAGCTGGCGCGCGAAATGGTGCACCCGGAAATAGGCGCCGTCAGCGCCGAGCTCTTCCGCCGCAACCGCAAGCTCGATGGATTGCAGCAGCGTGTCCGCGGCCGAGCGGGTCTGCGATTGCGGCGAGGGCGTCCAGTGCCCGAAGGAGAGGAAACCGATTTCTTTCATGGGGGCAACATATGGATGACGGGCAGAGTTTGCGACACCTCGGCCGGAGGAAAGATGGCAAAGATGGAAGGCGTGTGCTCGTAGGTGGTGCCGCCCCGGGGGAAGCACACCTAAACGGACAAAGCTGCAAGCGCGCCTTTTTGACCCGGAGCTGAAATTCAGCGCATTGCCCCGTGTTGCTGTCGTGAGCAACTGAAGGTATTTTGGTCGCCTCTCAGCAGAGGCCACACCTTGTTCGGGCTCGGTAATCTTCCGTCACAGGCGTGGAGGTCCGATCATCAGCTGACCTCAAGTAGTTTCTGGAGAGCTTGGCAAAACGCAAGGCGCCAACGCGCGCCAGCCATTCCGGCCTATGAGAAAGGGCCAGCCGTAGGGCTGGCCCTTCAAGTATCTTATGTAAACCGTCAGTAACGAGAAGCCGACGCGGCGCCCCAATTGAACCGGTAGTTCAGGCCGGCCTTGATGGTGTGCTCGTCATTGCGGAAGCCGACGGCGGTAACAACACCAGCGGCGCTGGTGAAGAGAGCGTTGCGCGTGCCGAAGTCGTAGTACTGATATTCGACCTTGCCCGACCAGTTCTGGGCGAACATGTATTCGAGACCACCGCCCACGGTGTAGCCGTCGCGGCCGCCGCCGTTGTTGGTAAAGGTGCCGCCGCCGAAACCGTTCGTAAGGCGGGAGTCAGCCCAGGCATAACCGCCTTTGACGTACAGCAGCGCCGGACCCCAGGTGTAGCCGAGGCGACCGGCGACGGAACCGAGCCCACGGTTGACGAACGGATTGTTATTGGTGTCGAGGAAGCTGTAGTTCGCTTCAATGCCCAGCACCCAGTTCGGCGAGAACTGATGGTCGTAACCGACCTGCACGCCGCCCATGAACACGCCATCGTTGCTGCTGGTGCCGGTGAAGCCGGGGGCCAGAATGTTGTTGCTGCCGCCGAATGCGCCGCCGACGTGACCGCCGATGTAAAAGCCGGTCCAGTTGTAAATCGGCGAGGCCGCCATCGGTGGGGCTTTGGTGTAAGGACGCGCGGCCATATCAGCTGCCGATGCTGTACCCGCCAGGGCGGCGAAAGCGACAGTAGCGAGAAGGAACTTTTTCATTTCGAGTCTCTCAGGTTTAAACAACGTGTGCCAAACGCTTAACCCAACTCACCGAATTTGCTGTAGCGCGCCAGACACACGTGTCCGATCTGGGTGTGGAACGCTCTGGTCATTTGTTAATTGAGGAACCGTGAAGATTCGGAACCGGGCATCTGAGCGACAAGTTCCGCGGTTCCGTCATCGCGAAGCACTGATCATTTGAGCATTCCAAAGCCCGGTATGATGCGGGGCTTTTTTGCCGTTCATACTGGAAGCTCATCGACCCGATGTCGCAGCTTGGCCCATCGCTCCCGTTGGCGCGGTATCGCTGCATGTCGGCTCACAAGGTAGATCGGAAGTTTGAAGTCGGCCGCCAGTTCGACCGCTTGTGACTACGCGCCCTGGCGCATCCGGCGTCGCATTGACGCCGGCCGTGTTGACGAAGCCGTGGCGCCTCAGGCGTACGCGACCCAGCCTCGGAAAGTGAAGCCGGTATAGAACAGCGTCGGGTCGGAGAAGCCGGCCTGCCGCAAAATCGCTTCGTCATGCGCGGGCGCGAGAATTTCCAGATGGTTGGTGACTGCGTTCCGCGCGGCCGCCGCCCGGTCCGGCTCGACGCCGGACGCGGCGAGGTACGCGGAGTACCGCGAGAGCCACAGCGGGCGTTCCTCTTCGCCATCGGGCGCGCTCAAATGCGCGACCACGAAAGGCGCGCGCGGCTTGAGCCGGCGGCGGATCTCCGAGGCGATGCGGCGTCGCTCCTCGACATCGACGAAGTGCAGGGTCAACAGGCAGGTAGCGCCGTCGAACGGGCCTTCCGGAGCATCGTCGATGTAGCCCTGATGAAGACGCGCGCGTGGCGCGAACGATCCCAGGGTTTGCCGCGCAAGCCCCAGCATGGCCGCGGACGGATCGACGCCATCGAAGCTCCAGCCTCGATGCGCTTGCGCAAAGGCCTTCAACTCCAGGCCGCCGCCGGCTCCGAGGACGAGGATCTTGGCATCGTCACGCGCGCGCTCGGCCAGAAGGATCGCCGCCATGGACAGCATGGCATTGTAGCCGGGGACGAACCGTGGCGGTCCTTCGGTGTATCTTGCCACCGCTTGCGGATCGGAGAACATGTTCTGAACGTCGGCCATGATGTCGTCCTTGCTGAATGGGCCAATCACGCGCCATGCGCGCTCATGCCCTGAAGCTTTCGGGAGCCGAGGCGTTTGCGCAGATCATCGCCCAGCATCGCCAGCGTCACCTCGCCAAGGCGCGACAGCAGCAGCGCCTGCGCATCCCCAAAGGCCTGATCGAGGGCGGCATTGACGGACTGCTCGACGAGGCAGCCCGGCGCCTCCGTGCGGTTGCCGATCGCCAGAAGCGAGGGACTGCCGAGCGCGGTGTAGACGTCGCGCAGCGTCACCTTCGTGAGGTCGCAAGCCAGCGTCCAGCCGCCGCCGTGGCCTCTTTCGGAGCGGACGTAACCGAGGTCCCGAAGGCCGGCCATGATCCTCCGGATCACCACCGGGTTCGTATCCATGGCCTTTGCCAGGGTCTCGGACGTGAACGGACCAGGGTGCTGTGCCATGTGCAGCAGAACGTGAAGCACGCCGGATAATCGACTGTCTCTTTTCATGTAACTTTATATGTTACATAACTGCATTCAGGTCAACCGATTTCGGCGCGTGCTCTTCGCTTTCATGGCTGGCAAAAGGCTTGTGTACCAGGCTTCATTCGTCGGGTAATCTCCTTCGAACCCTTACCCATTGTGGTGCGGTTGATGGCTGAAGATGACCGGATCACTTTAATCATTGAGGGCTTGCCCGAGGACAACGGGCAGGTGCGCCTTGGCGCGTTCATGAATCAGCTTCAAAAGCTGAATGCGACCATCACGAAACTGGACCGCGAAGCCAACGACGGAAAGCAGGCCACCGTCTATAAGATCGCGGAACTTTCCTACAAAAGCCCCGTGCGGGTTGTCCTAGAGCCGCAAGCGCTTCCTAAGCTCCCATATGTTGGCCACACCATCGTTGAGAGATTGCGCCGCGTAAGTCATGCGCTCGAAAATGGCGATGATCTTTCCGGGTTGGATGCTGACTTACTCGAGGATATTCGCGGTCTCGCCAAGCCCGTGGGGAAGTCCGTCGCCAACGTCACGCTTCTCTTCAACGATCACCGTCTGGATCTGACGCCAAAGATTGCTTCCAAGGTCGATACTGCTCTGGCGGTCGACGAGGAATGTATCGGTGCGATTGAAGGCATGTTAGAGCAGATAAATTTGCACGACGGCGCGAACGTTTTTTATGTCTATCCTGAGGTCGGACCACGCAAAGTCACCTGCCATTTCTCGCCGGCTTTGTACGACGACGCTGTCTCTGCGGTCGGACGCAAGGTCGAGGTGTACGGTACGCTGCATTATCGGAGCGGTGCCACGTTTCCACACCAGGTACAGGTAACTCAGATTGAACCGTTCCCGCCTGAGTCTGAATTGCCGGATTGGGACGACGTGCGTGGCATGGCTCCAGATGCCACCGGCGAGTTGAGTAGCGAAGCTTTCATTCGGGAGCTTCGCGATGGCTGGTACTGAACCGGTCTACTACTGGGACTCGTGCCTGTTTTTGGCTTGGATCAAGGATGAAGAACGCCCGACTGGTGATATGGATGGTGTTCGAGAAGTCATCGAACGCACGAAGCGGCGGGAAGCTAAAATTATCACCTCGGTTCTCACAACTACCGAAGTGCTGGAGAGTCGGCTCCCTGCTGGCATGAAGAGCCTCCTAGAGGGGCTCATGAAGCGTGTTATTCGCGTTGGCATGGACATCAAGATCGCGAGGTTGGCGCACGATCTCCGCGACTATTATATGCAACGGACGGCGCAATTTGGGGGCAAGACGCTTGGGGTTCCTGATGCCATCCATTTAGCAACGGGCATACTCAACCGAGTAACTGAGTTTCATACGTTCGACGGGGGCGCCACAGGCAAATCGCTCGGGTTGCTTCCCCTGTCAGGCGATGTTGGCGGCCATAGGCTCATGGTCTGCAAACCACGGGCAAGAAGCCCGCAGCTAGACCTGCGAAAACCGAAGCCCGACAAAACGACCTAGAACCAGCCAAGCGGTTTCACGCCGATCGGGCTTGATCCACCGTGCAATGGCCAATGCGTCCGATGATGGCATCCTGCTCCTGTTTTGCCCGACGGAGCAATGACTTTTTGTCCGGACGGATCAACGTCTCAGCAACGCGCCTAACCCATTGATCCCGCTCATGCCGGCTACTGTGCATGGGGTTGTTTTCGAGGTTTTTGTTTTGAGGGCACGACGGTGCGAGAATGAACCGGACCTGATCCGGCTCGCCCGCTACTTCATCACCCGCAGATTCTTGGTCGTGAACCGCTGCGTCTTGTCGCCGGGACGAACCGGCCGCCGCGTGCCGGCGGCCTTGCCGGTGCCGGGCGGCTGGTGCGCGGGGACCAGCTGGTCGGGGCGCGAGCCGATCAGATCGGCGCGGCCCATCTCTTTCAGGGCTTCACGCAGCACCGGCCAATTGTCGGGGTCGTGGTAGCGCAGGAACGCCTTGTGCAGGCGGCGCTGTCGCAGGCCCTTGATCGCCTCGACCTTGTCGCTGCCGCCGCGCCGCACGCCGCGCAGCGGATTGACGCCGGTGTGGTACATCGCCGTTGCGGTCGCCATCGGCGAGGGCAGGAAGGTCTGCACCTGATCCGCGCGGTAGCGGTTCTTCTTCAGCCACAGCGCGAGGTTCATCATGTCCTCGTCGGTCGTGCCCGGATGCGCCGCGATGAAATACGGGATCAGATAATATTTCTTGCCGGCCTGTTCGGCCGCGGCATCGAACATCCGCTTGAACTGGTTGTAGGCGCCGATGCCGGGCTTCATCATCTTGTCGAGCGGCCCGCGCTCGGTATGTTCGGGCGCGATCTTCAAATAGCCGCCGACGTGATGGGTGACGAGCTCCTTGATGTATTCGGGGCTCTCGACCGCGAGGTCGTAGCGCACGCCGGAGGCCACCATCACCTTCTTGATGCCCTTGGTCTCGCGCACCTTGCGATAGAGCCGGATCAGATCGTCATGCGAGGTGTTGAGGTTCGGGCAGATCTCGGGGAAGACGCAGGACGGCCGCCGGCACGCTGCCTCGACTTTCGGGTCCTTGCAGGCCATCCGGTACATGTTGGCCGTGGGACCGCCGATGTCGGAGATCACGCCGGTGAAGCCGGGCGTCTTGTCGCGGATCTTCTCGATCTCGCGCAGGATCGAGCCCTCGGAGCGGTTCTGGATGATGCGGCCCTCGTGCTCGGTGATCGAGCAGAAGGTGCAGCCGCCAAAGCAGCCGCGCATGATCGTCACCGAGAATTTGATCATGTCCCACGCCGGGATCTTCGCGTCGCCGTAGGACGGATGCGGCGCGCGCGCATAGGGAAGATCGTAGACCGCGTCCATCTCCTCGCTGGTCAGCGGGATCGGCGGCGGGTTGAGCCAGAGGTCGCGGTCGCCGTGACGCTGCACCAGCGGCCGCGCATTGCCGGGATTGCTCTCACGATGCAGCACGCGTGAGGCGCGCGCATAGGCTTCCTTGTCCTGCTCGACCTGCTCCAAAGCGGGCAGCCGGATCACGGTCAAGCCTTTCGTCCGCGAAGCGCCTTCGTCGGCGGAATCGAGATCGTCGGCGTGCAGTTCGACGTAGTCCTCAGGCACGCGGCGGAACAGCGCGACGCCCCTGATGTCGTCGAGCTCGCGCGGCGCCTCGCCGGCGGCAAGACGGTTGGCCACTTCGACGACGGCGCGCTCGGCATTGCCGTAAAGCAAGAGGTCTGCCTTGGCGTCGGCCAGCACCGAGCGGCGCACCTTGTCGGACCAGTAATCGTAATGCGCGATCCGGCGCAGCGAGGCCTCGATGCCGCCGAGCACGACCGGGACGCCCTTGAACGCCTCGCGGCAACGTTGCGCGTAAACGACGGTGCAGCGGTCCGGCCGCTTGCCGCCTTCGCCGCCCGCGGTATAGGCATCGTCGCTGCGTATGCGGCGGTCCGCGGTGTAGCGGTTCACCATCGAATCCATGTTGCCGCCGGTGACGCCGAAGAACACCTTGGGCTTGCCGAGCGCCTTGAACGGCTCGGCCGAATGCCAGTCCGGCTGCGAGATGATGCCGACGCGAAAGCCCTGCGCCTCCAGCAGGCGGCCAATGATGGCCATGCCGAAGCTGGGATGGTCGACATAGGCATCGCCCGTCACCAGAACGATGTCGCAGGCGTCCCAGCCGAGCGCGTCCATCTCGGCGCGGCTCATCGGGAGGAACGGCGCCGGCTTGCGCGGGCGCGCCTGCGCCATCAGGGGTTTTTCGGCGGCGATGATCTGGATGTCCATGGCGCATACGCATAGGACTCCGGGACGGCGAATACAACCGACGGGCACGCGAAAGATCCGGTTCCGCGGCCGGCAGCCCGGGCGTGCGACCGCGTTAACCGTTCGCGGGCGCCGCCATCAGCTGTCTGCACCTTCTCGGGTCACACGCAGGAACCAACTGCCCTCGCGAACATTCTGATGCAGGGTTGCGCCGGGCGCGGCTGGCGCGCGCTCGCCTCCGGGGTCTAATATTGCCTCGATGTTCGCCTCGGGCGGATGGGGGAGCCGTGAGTACAGTTATAGAGAACTTGCTGCTCCGAAAGCAGAAGCTGGTTGAGCAGCTGGAGAAGGCGCCCACGGTCGAGGACCGCGACAAAATCGAACACCAGCTCGAACAGATCAACACCGCCCTGGATTTTTTGGACAGGCCCGGCACGAAAGGCGCGCGGTAGCAGCGCTCAAACGACCTGCAGCGCTTTTGCGTAGACCACGCCCGAATTGGTGATGTGCGTGGTCATCAGCGTCGCGAAGGCGGCGAACTCGCCGCGGGCGAACAGATCGAGCAGCTTGCGATGCTCGTCGAAAGACGTGCGCGTGCGC
Source organism: Bradyrhizobium sp. Ken01 (assembly GCF_055807355.1). Taxonomy (NCBI): domain Bacteria; kingdom Pseudomonadati; phylum Pseudomonadota; class Alphaproteobacteria; order Hyphomicrobiales; family Nitrobacteraceae; genus Bradyrhizobium; species Bradyrhizobium sp. Ken01. The sequence continues at coordinate 125,595 of NZ_JBVVPC010000006.1, read as the reverse complement.
ACGTCGATCGGCGAAGTCAAATTGGTACGCAGTGCTGCGACGCGGCTGGAGGCGAGCTGATAGGATTCGGCGAGATAGCGGTTGCCGCAATGGCTGAACAGCGCCTCGTGGAAAGCGGCATCGGCGCGGCCATAGGCGATATTGTCCCTGGCTGCGATCGCCGGCTCCATCGCCGCGATCGCCTCGCTCATCGTCGTGATCGCACCGGTGCGATCGTGGTGGAAGGCGAGCTCGGCTGCCTTGGGCTCGAGCGCGATCCTGAATGTGCAAAGCGAAGTGATGTCTTCCGCGCTTGGCGTAAAGACAAAACTGCCGACCTGCGGCCGGATCACGACGAGGCCCTGGGCCTGCAGCTGGCCCATCGCCTCACGCACCGGGGTGCGGCTCACGCCGAAGGAGGTTGCCACCATCTCCTCGGAAATGGCGGCGCCGAGCGCGAACTCGCCGTCGATGATGGCTTGACGAAGCCGCTGCATCACCCGCTGCGACAGCGATTTCGGTGCATCGAGCTTCAGCGATCGCATGGTTGCCCTCAGATCACCTTGCCGGGGTTGAGCAGATGATCGGGGTCGAGCGCGGCCTTCAGCGTCCGCATCAGTGCGATCTCGGCCTCGCTGCGGGCATGACCGAGCCACTTCTTCTTCAGCGTGCCGATGCCGTGCTCGGCGGAGACGCTGCCGCCCATCTCGCGCACGAGACCGTAGATGATGGCGTCCATCGCTTCCTTCGGCTGCTGCTCGACGGCAAGCCCGGTCACCCAGGAGACGAGATGCAGATTGCCGTCGCCGATATGGCCGTAATAGACGCTCTCGCAGGCCTCGATGCCGTCGGCCAGCGCCGCCTTGCAGCGCGTGACGAACTCGTCCATCCGCGCCACGGCGAGGCCGATGTCGTAAGAGATGTGCGGCCCCAGCACCTGGCCGAACTCGGCGCAGATGTCGCGCACGCGCCAGAAGCCTTGCGTCTGCGCCAGCGATTGCGCCACGGCGGCGTCGGCGAGCAGTCCGCGCTCCATCAGCTCTTCGAGCCAGCTTTGGAAGCGCGGCGCGTCGAGGCTCTCGTCGGTGCCTTGGGCTTCGACCAGCACGTAGAGGCCGTGGCCTGCGGCGACCGGCGGCTTGACGCCGGCGCGAGTCGTGATCACGTCCCAGTAATCCGGCCACATCACCTCGAACGCCGACAGCAGCGGGCCGAGCCCGCTTCGCGCGGCGCCGAGCAGCGCGATCACCGCGGCATAGTCCTCGAGCGCGCAGAGCGCGGCCATGGTCGAGCGCGGTTTTGGAAACAGCCGCAGCACCACGCGGGTGATGATGCCGAGCGTGCCTTCCGAGCCGATGAACAGATGCTTCAGATCGTAGCCGGCATTGTTCTTCATCAGCTTGTTGAGGCTGGTGATGATGGTGCCGTCGGGCAGCACGACTTCGAGCCCGAGCACCAACTCGCGAGTCATGCCGTAGCGGATCACGCGGTTGCCGCCGGCATTGGTCGAGAGATTGCCGCCGATCGCGCAGGAGCCGCGCGAGCCGAGGTCGAGGGGAAAGAAGAAGCCGGCTTCGTCGGCCGCCTGCTGGATCGTCTGTAGCGGCGTGCCTGCCTTCACCGTCATCGTCATCGAGGCGTGATCGATCTCCTCGATGCCGCTCATGCGCTCCAGCGAGATCGCGACCCAGCCTGCCTCAGGCGATGCGCCGCGGCACAGCCCGGTCAATCCGCCCTGCGGCACGAACGGCAGATGCGCCTGCCCGCAAGTCCGAATCGCATCCGCAACGCCTTGCGCGTCGACCGGGCGGATCACCGCGAGCGGCGTTTGCGGCAGGCTCGCGCTCCAGTCGTTGCAATTGCGCGCGGGCACGTCGGTGCCGACAAGCACAGCAGCCGCGCCGAGCTTGTCGCGCAACGCGCCAAGCAACTGGGTGGGCCGCTCGACGGGGGTCACCATGTTCATGCGAGACCTCCTCGGAATCTGGCTGCGTGTCATGCGCGCCATGACGGGGGAAAGGATTTGCGCCTTTGTTGTATGTAAGGTACAAGGTGGAAAGTAAAGCAAAAACAGCGTTCGGGAAGCCTTCCTCAGATCTTTCGAGATCAGAGGCGTGGTCCGAAGCCACAGCAACGGATGGTGTGATGACGGAGGCAATTCGCGGGTTCTGGGTGGCGTCGGCGACGCCGCTGACGACGGACGGCAGCGTGGACTCCGCAAAGCTCGCGGCCCACGCCAAGCAACTCTTTGGCAAGGGCGTCGACGGTGTCGTGCTGTTCGGCACCACCGGCGAGGGCACCTCCTTCAATGTCACCGAACGGGTCGCGACCATCGAGGCCGTGCTCAAGGCCGGCGTCGCGCCGGACCGAATTGGAATCGGCGGCGGCTTCCCCGCGATCAGCGACAGCATCGCATTGACGCGCGCCGTGCTCGGCCTCGGCCTCCGTCACGTGCTGTATCTGCCGCCTTACTTCGACCGCAGCGTCACCGCTGAAGGCATCGAGGATGCCTTTGCGGCGATCCTCGACGGCGTCGCCGACGATCGCCTGCGTGCCTACCTCTATCATATCCCGCAGATCTCGGGTGTCGCGATCCCGACCGGCGTCGCCGCGAATTTGCGCAAGCGCTACGGCAAGGTCGTTGCAGGTCTGAAAGACTCCAGCGGCGACTTCAAGCAGTTCCAGGCATTCCGTGCCGCCGCGCCCGAGCTCGCCATCACCGTCGGCAACGAGGTTGACATCACCCGCGCGATCGCCGCCGGGGGTGCCGGCACCATCTGCGGCATGGCCAACATCGCGCCGGAGCTGGTCAAGGCAATGATCGACGGCAAGGATGTCGAGGCACGGATGCAGGCTGCCGTGGACATCGTGGTGAAATCACCATCCTTCCTCACGACGCTGAAAGCCATCCTCGCTGCACAGAGGGGCGATGTGAGCTGGCTGCGCGTGCGGCCGCCGCTCCGCGCGTTGTCCGACGGCACCGTGCTCAAGCGGAAGCTCGACGAGCTGACGGCTCCCGCCATCGCGTGAGAACGCGCAAAACCGCGACACGTTGCCGCGCATTCGCGCGCTACGTGTCGCGACCGCTGCGCAATCAATCGAGGATTGCCAAATATCGCGATTAGAGCCTAGAACCATTCAACACTAGAGCGATTCAAGTCCGCTTGCCGTTCTCTTCACGCGCAGCGGCTGTTAGACGCGCCAGCTTCTGCGTCTGACTTGGAAGTGAATCGAAAGTGCGTGTCTATCTGGACGGCCAGCGCGTCAGCGGCCGTCGAACGCCTGCCGGCGAGAGCTGCGCGGGTCTTCTCGTCGGAGCGGCCGTGCTGCTCGCCGAATGTCTCTCCAGCTCGGCGACCGCGCAGGCCCAATCCGCACTGCCGCCGGTGACGGTGGAGGCGCCGGCGCCGCGGCCGAAAGCGGCGCGTGCATCGGAGCAGGCTCCACGGCGCACGCAAACCGCCGCGCGCCAGCGCAATCGCAATCCGGCCCCCGCAGCGCCGACGCTCTCGGAGCGCGCCGCCGCGGAAGCCGCAACGCAACAAGCCGCAAAGCTCGGCTACCGCGCGATGCCGAGCGCAACCACGTTGCGCAGCGGCGCCTCGCCGCTCGACACCTCGCAGGCCGTCAACGTCGTACCCGAGCAGGTGTTGAAGGATCAACTCCCGCGCAACATCGACGACGCGCTCATCAACGTCTCCGGCGTCACCCAGACCAACACGCTGGCCGGCAGTCAGGATGCCGTGATCCGCCGCGGCTTCGGCGATAACCGCGACGGCTCGATCATGCGCAACGGCATGCCGCTGGTGCAGGGACGCAGCTTCAATCCCGCAGTTGAAAGCGTCGAGGTGCTGAAGGGGCCGGCCTCGCTGCTCTACGGCATCATGGATCCCGGCGGCATCGTCAACACCATCAGCAAGCGCCCGGAGCTCTATCAGCATGGCTCGGTCACGCTCCTCGGCTCCGCCTTCAGTGCTTCCAAGACGGGCGCCGACGGCTTGCTCGACGTCACCGGTCCGGTTGGTGACCAGGGCCTCGCCTATCGCTTCATCGGCTACGGCGTCAGCGAGGATTACTGGCGCAATTTCGGCCGCCATCGCGAGATGCTGGTTGCGCCGTCACTGGCCTGGTACGGTCAGGACACCACGGTGCAGCTCAACTACGAGCATCGCGAGTTCATCTACCCGTTCGATCGCGGCACGGCGTTCAATCCGGTGACGAAGGCGCCGCTGGCGGTGCCCACGACGCGCCGGCTCGACGAGCCCTTCAATAACACATGGGGCACGTCGGACCTGATCCAGGCGTCGGTCGAGCACCGCTTCAATCAGGACTGGAAGCTCTACGCCGGCTACAGCTACAACACCGAGACCTTCAGCGCCAACCAGCTCCGCATCTCCACGCTCAACTTTACGACGGGCGTCGAGACCCGCAGCAACGATGGCACGCAGGGCTCGCTCAGCAACGCCAGCTACGGAACGTCCTACATATCCGGGGGCTTCTGGCTCGGCAACATGCGCAACGATGTGGTGTTCGGAGGCGACGGCCAGTATCGCACCATCTACCGGGACAATCTGATCCGGCAGGCAACTCCCGCCTTCAATGTCTACAATCCCGTTTACGGCCTGATCGGGCCGGGAACGACGGTGTCCAATCCAGACAGTGCGCAGACCGACAAGCTCGGCCAATGGTCGATGTTCGTCCAGGATACGCTACATCTGACAGAGCGGTTCGCGTTGGTCGGCGGCGTGCGCTACATGGACTACGACCAGATCGCCGGGCGCGGGAAGCCGTTCGTCACCAACACGAATGTGTCCCAGGACAAGGTGCTTCCGCTCGGCGGCGCTATTTTTAAGCTCACCGACCAGATCTCGCTCTATGCAAGCTACACCGAATCGCTGAAGCCGAATTCGACTATTGCGCCGATCGGCGTTTTGATCGGCTCCAACGTCGCACCGGAAGAAGGCGTCTCATACGAGACCGGCGTGAAGTTCGATCTGAACAAGCGTGTCTCCGGAACGCTGGCGCTCTACGATCTCGACAAGAAGAACGTGCAGACGACGAAGACGAACAGCGCAGGCGTGGTAGAGCTCCACACCGTGGGCCGTGCCCATTCGCGCGGCGTCGAGTTGGACGTCACCGGCAGGCTCACCGATAGCTGGGCCTTGATCGGCAGTTATGGCTACACCGACGCCCGCGTGACGGCATCGGAGGATGCCACTCTCCTCGGTAGGAAACTGCAGAATGTCGCTCTGAACACGGCCTCGCTCTATCTGGTCTATGACTTTGGCACGGCCTTGCCGGGTCAGCTCCGCCTCGGCGGCGGCGCGCGTTATGTCGGTGATCGTCCCGGCGATTCGATCAACTCCTTCTTCCTGCCGTCTTATGTGGTCGCCGATATTTTCGCGACCTATGAGACGAAATACCAGAACACGCCGGTGATATACCAGTTCAACGTCAAGAACCTGTTCGACACCGTCTACTATCCTTCCGCCGTCAACAATCTGAACGTCGCCATCGGCGACGCGCGGCGGGTCTCGCTGTCGGCGACGGTGAAGTTTTAGCGATGGGCATGTCGCGCAGGAACGTCCGTCCGATGATCGCGCCGAGCAGGAGGCGCTGCGCCGATGCGTGAGTCCTGGCGCGCGATCAAGGCGGTCTTGCTTCAGGTCCACTCCATCGCCGGCCTCGTGCTCGCGCTGCTGCTTGCCATGATCGCGCTGACCGGCGCGATCATGAGTTTCGAGGACGAGATCGTCGATCATCTCAACGTCGGCATCATGCAGGTCGCGTCGCGCCAGGCACCGGCGCTGATGCCGGACGAACTGGTTGCGCGCCTGACCGCGATGCAGGACGTCGGCAGGGTCTCCGCCGTCACGCTGGCGAGCGACCCATCCGCCGCGGTGCATGTGCGCTTCGCCCGCGACGAACGAGGCGCGCGGCCGTCCTCGCTCTATGTCGATCCCTATGACGCGCGCGTGTTGGGCGCACCGCGCGGCGAAGAGTTTTTCGCGACCGTGCGCAAGCTGCATCGCTGGCTGTTGATTCCCGGCGACGCCAAGGGCTGGGGGCGTCAGATCACGGGCGTGGCCGCGGTCGGCTTGATCGTGATGCTCATCTCGGGCCTCGTGCTGCGCTGGCCGCGGCGTGCAGGCAGCGTGAAGATGTGGCTGAAGCCCAAGCTCGGTCTCAGCGGACGCGGCCTCCATCGCTCGCTGCACGCGGTGATCGGCACCTGGGTCCTGCCGGTCTATCTGGTGATGACGCTGACCGGGCTGTGGTATTCGTTCGACTGGTACAAGGATGGCGTCGTCTGGTTGCTGTCACGCCCGCAGATCGCCGCCGCGAAGATGCAGCCGAAGATGCCTGCAAAGGCGTCGCGTCCCTCCGGCGCCAGCGAGGCGGCACAGCCGATCGGCTTTGACCGCGCGTGGGCCGCCTTCCAGCGCGAGGAGGGCAGCCGCTTCTCCAAGGCGTTGCTGACGCTGCCCGCCGGCTCGGGCACGGTGATACGGATACGCTCGTGGGGTAAGAATTCCACTCTCGATACCGCGCGCGACGAATTCCGCATCGACGCCGTGACCGGTCAGTTGGTCTCCGCGGAACGCTACGCCGACAAGACGTTTGGCGAGAAGATCATCGCGAACGTGCTCGACATCCACCGCGGCGCGATTCTGGGTTGGCCCGGCAAGCTCGCGTTCATGCTCGCGGCTGTGCTGATGCCGCTGTTCGCGGTCACCGGCGTCCTGCTCTATCTGTCGCGCCGCAGGCTGCGGCGCCCGGCGCAGCCGCGGGTCGGGCAGCTTGTTCCCGGCGAGTGAACGGGCTGTCGCAAAGGCTAGCCAACACTTCTGCAATCGTTCAAAAGCCCATGGCCAATCCTCGTCAGGGTTTACGCCATGAAGCTCACCTCCGTCACTCCCGCCGATATCCGCCGTGCACTGCTGCTCCGCGAGGAGATCGCGCTGCTCGATCTCAGGCACGAAGCTGGTTTCGCGACGGGACATCCGCTGTTTGCCGCCAACATGGCCGCGGACCGGATCGGGATCGAAGCTGAGGTGCGGCTGCCGAGCAAGGACGTGGCGATCGTGCTCTATGATGACGGCGAGGGCCTCGTCACTGCCGGCGCCGACCGGCTGGCCGCGCTCGGCTATACCAATGTCCGCGCGCTCGATGGCGGGCTGAAGGCCTGGCGCGACGCCGGCTATCAAATCTTCGAGGACGTCAACTCCTACTCAAAAGCCTTTGGCGAGCTGGTCGAGTCGCGCCGGCACACGCCGTCGTTCAGTGCCGACGAGGTGGCAAAACTCATCGCGGACAAGGCCAACATCGCCATCCTCGACGTTCGCCGCTTCGACGAATATGCCACCATGAACATTCCGGGCTCGGTCAGCGTGCCCGGCGCCGAGCTGGTGCTGCGGGCAGGGCAGGCGGCACCCGATGCCGACACCACCATCATCGTGAATTGCGCCGGCCGCACCCGCTCGATTATCGGCACCCAATCGCTGATCAATGCCGGCGTGCCGAACAAGGTCCGGGCGCTGCGCAACGGCACCATCGGCTGGACGCTGGCGCGGCATACGCTCGACCATGGTGCTAAAAGGCGTGGCGCGATCGGATCGTTTAACGGCGGCCCGGCTAATGCGCGCGACGTCGCCTATCGCGCCGGTGTGCGCCACATCGACGCGCGCGAGATGTCTGCGCTTGTCGCGCAGACCGATCGCACGCTCTATCGCTTCGACGTGCGTGACGCCGAGGAATATGCCGCCGGCCATCTCCCGGGCTTTCGCCACTATCCCGGCGGCCAGCTCGTGCAGGAGACGGACATGGCGGCACCGGTGCGCGGCGCGCGCATCGTGCTGACCGACGACAAGGGCGTCCGCGCCGACATGACAGCGTCCTGGCTCGCGCAGATGGGTTGGGAGGTCTATGTGCGGGACGGCGGCTATGACGGCGCACTCGAAATCGGCCCGCCGCACGTCCTGCCCAGGCCCGACCCCGCCCACCGTTACCGCCGCCCCTATGAAGGCACCGGCGTCGACGAGCGCGCGATGCAGGCCTATCTCGACTGGGAATATGGTCTGGTCGACCAATTGCGTCTGGACGGAACGCACGGGTTTTACGTGATCTGACGACCGCCCCGCCATCTTCTCCCCGTATCCGAACCCTATTGTGCTGCGCATCCCCCGCGGTCTATGAGCTGCGGCGAAGCTGTACCCACGGAGATTTCATGCCAGCCCCAGGCCAAAGCCCTGAGCGGAACGCGAAGGCGCTGCTGCTCGAAGGCGTCAACGACAGCGCCGTGGACCTGTTCAGAACGGCGGGTTTCACCAATGTCGAGCGCCTGACCAAGGCGCTGGACGGCGAGGACTTGCGGCGGGCGCTCAAGGGCGTGTCGTTGCTCGGCATCCGCTCGCGCACCCAGATCACCGATCAGGTGCTGGAGGCGGCCGACCAGCTTCTCGCCGTCGGCTGCTTCAGCGTCGGCACCAACCAGGTCGATCTGCTGGCGGCGCGCAAGCGCGGCGTTCCGGTGTTCAACGCGCCGTTCTCCAACACGCGCAGCGTCGCCGAGCTCGTGATCGGCGAGATCGTGATGCTGCTGCGGCGCATCTTCCCGCGCTCGGTGTCGGCTCATGAGGGCGGCTGGGACAAGTCGGCGACCGGCAGCCGCGAGGTGCGCGGCCGCACCCTCGGCATCATCGGCTACGGCAATATCGGCTCGCAGCTCTCGACGCTGGCCGAGGCGATCGGCATGCGCGTGATCTATTTCGATCGCACCGACAAGCTCCGCCACGGCAACACCGAGCCGGTCGAGAAGCTGGAGGAGCTGCTGGCGCAGAGCGACGTGGTCAGCCTGCACGTGCCGGAGACGCCGGAGACATCAGGGATGATCGGCGAGAAGGAGCTACGGGCGATGAAGCCCGGCTCGCTCCTGATCAACAACAGCCGCGGCACCGTCGTCGATCTCGATGCGCTGGCGGGAGCTCTGCGCGACGGCCATCTCGCGGGTGCCGCGATCGACGTGTTTCCGGTCGAGCCGTCCTCGAATTCCGATCGCTTCAAGAGCCCGGTGCAGGGCCTCGGCAACGTCATCCTCACCCCGCATATCGGCGGCTCGACCGAGGAGGCGCAGGAGCGCATTGGTGGCGAGGTGGCGCGCAAGCTGGTCGATTTTTTCATCACCGGCTCGACCACGGGGGCGGTGAATTTCCCGGAGGTGCAGCTGCATCTGCGTCCCTCCGGCGCGCGCTTCAGCCACGTCCATCGCAACGTGCCCGGCATGCTGCGCCGGTTGAACGAGGTCTTTCTCCAGCGCGACATCAACATCGCCGCGCAATATCTGGAGACCTCCGGCGACCTCGGTTACGTCGTGCTCGATGCCGACCTCGGCGGCCAGGATTCGGGCGCGCTGCTTGCGCAGATCCGGTCGCTCGAGGGCACCGTCGGTGCGCGGCTGGTGTTTGAGCACTAGCACTGCATTGACGACCGGCCGGAGGGCGCCTTGAATGCGGCCTCCTGGCAGAACGAACGAGAATAGAAAGTACAGGGGGAAACGATGGCGCAAGTGCGTGCGAAGTTGTGTGTATTGCTCGTGGGCGCAGTGACTGCACTGGGCGCGAGCTCCGCCTCGGCAGCGACGCTGGCCGAGGATGCGGACACCGTCTGCAAGGGTCTCGTCGGCAGCATTGACGCCGTAAAGGTGGATTCGGCGACGTTGCTGGCGCCGTCGCAACTGGCCGTGGCCGAACGCGGCCCGACGCCGTCCGGGCGCGTCACGCCCGCCAATCCCGGCTTCTGCAAGCTGCTCGGCCATATCGATCCCACCGATCCCAAGGCGCCGCCGATCAGATTTCAGGTCAATCTCCCCGTCGAATGGAACGGCCGCTCGCTGCAATATGGCGGCGGCGGATTCAACGGCGTGCTGATCACGGGCCTGGCGCTGCCGCCGGCCTATCCCTTCGACAAGCCGTCGCCGCTCGCGCGCGGCTTCGTCACCTACGGCACGGATTCCGGCCACGAATCCAAGCCGGGCGAGCCGCCGCAGCTGTTCGCGCTCAACGACGAAGCCTTCGGGAATTTCGCCCATCGCGCCTACAAGAAGGTGCGCGATGCCGCCGTCGCGCTGATGCAGCGCGCCTACGCCAAAAGACCTGAGAAGATGTATTTCATGGGTTCGTCCGAAGGCGGCCGCGAAGGCCTCACCATGGCGCAACGCTACCCTGATGATTTCGACGGCATCTTTGCCCGCGTGCCCGTCATCAACTGGGTTGGTTTGCAGCATGCCGGCACGCGTTCCGGGCTAGTGACCATGGGTGACGGCTGGATCAATCCCGCCCAGGTGAAGCTCGTGGGCAATGCCGTGCGGGCCGCTTGCGACAAGGCCGACGGCTCCGATGACGCGCTGGTGCAAGATCCCGTGTCCTGCAAGGCGGCGTTCAAGGCGGAGACGCTGCGTTGCGCGAGCGGCAAGACGGGCGATCAGTGCCTCACCGACGCACAGATCAAGGCAATCGAGACCTTGCATGCGACCTACAAATTCCCGTTCCCGCTCGCCAACGGTCTCGACGATTATCCGGGCTGGGGCGTGTCGGGCGAGGATACGCCGGCGGTCGGCCCGACCGGCGGCTGGGTTGCATGGTGGCTCGGCACGGCGCCTCCCGCTCAGCCGCCCGCGCCCAATAACGGCATCGCCTGGATCTACGGCGCCGGCGGCATCCAATATGTGTTCGCGCGCGATCCCAAGCTCGACGTGACGACGTATAAGCCCGAAGAACACAAGGCGCGGCTGCTCGAGGTCTCCAGCCTGATGGATTCAACCGACCCCGATCTCAGCCGCTTTCGCGCTCGCGGCGGGCGGCTGATCATGCTCGAACACATGGCGGACTACGCGCAGAGCCCCTATGCCGGCATCCGTTATTTCGAGAACGTCGAACGCAAGCTCGGCAAGGCCGAGACGGCCGAGTTCGCGCGGCTCTACACCGCGCCCGGGGTCGACCATGTCGGCTCCGGCGCGCCGGCCAATGTCGACATGCTGAGCGTGCTGGTCGACTGGGTGGAAAAGGGCAAGGCGCCCGGCGACCTCGAAGTCGCCGAGCAGAAGGTCGAGGCGCCGTCGTTTGCGACGCTTCGCGCGCTGCCGCTGTGCCGTTGGCCGGCCTGGCCGCACTACAAGAGCGGCCCGGTGACGGCGGCGTCGAGCTTCACCTGCGCGCCGTGACAAGACCAACACGTTTGACAAGAGCCTTGCGCGCCGCTATCTATTTCGCATGCGAAGTAAAGGAGCCGGCGCGGGGCACCATCGGCTGATCTACCTGCTGAGCGTTGCGCAGCGGCGGTTGCAGCGCTGGATGGCGGCGCAGCCTTCGAGCGAGGTCACGCCGGCGCAGGCAGGACTCCTGTTCATCCTGGGCAAGCAGGACGGCGTCCTGATGGGCGAGGCGGGCACGGCGCTCGATCTGGGGCCGGCCGGCATCTCCGGCCTCGTCGACCGCACGGCAGCTGCAAAATTGATCGAGCGGCGAGCCGATCGCGAGGACGGGCGCGCTTGGCGCGTCTGGCTGACGCCGAAGGGCCGTGCAGCGCTCGCACAGGCGAAAACCAACGCGGCACGGGTCAACGCGGCGTTGACGGATGGATTCACCAGTGCGGAGATCGATATCGTCGCGCGCTGGCTGACCAGCATTCGGGACAAGTTTCCAAGAGAACTTTCAACAGAGCTTTCGAAAGATCCAGAGGAATAGAGGAGAGACCCATGACCGAGCACGTCCGGATCGAGAACGACGGCGGAATTCTTGCGCTCACGCTGGCACGCCCCGACAAGAAGAACGCGCTGACGGATGCGATGTACGGCAAGCTCGCCGATGCCATCGAATCCGCCGACTCCGATGCGTCTGCCCGCGTCATCCTGATCCGCGGCGAAGGCGACATGTTCACTGCCGGCAACGATGTCGGCGAATTCGCGGCGGTCGCAGCGGGCAAGTCGGAAGGAAGCCGCAACGTCGTGCGCTTCATCCAGTCGCTGGCGCGCTGCACCCGGCCCTTGGTTGCGGCGGTGCAGGGCCGCGCCGTCGGCGTCGGCACCACGATGCTGCTGCATTGTGACCTCGTCGTGCTTGCCGACAACGCGCAATTGTCGACGCCGTTCGTCAGCCTTGCGCTGGTGCCGGAAGCAGCCTCCAGCCTGCTGATGCCGGCGCGCATCGGCTACGCCCGGGCCTACGAGATGTTCGCGCTGGGCGAGACGGTGCCGGCCAAATCCGCGCTGGAATGGGGGCTCGCCAACCGCGTGGTGCCGCTCGACAGGCTCGATGCCGAGGCGCTCGCGCTGGCGCAGCGTCTTGCCCGTCAGCCGGCCGGCGCCCTCACCGCCACCAAGAAGCTGATGCGCAATGGCGAGGCGCTGGTCGCGCAGATGAATGCCGAGGGCGAGCAGTTCGGATTGCGCCTGCGCACCGCCGAGGCGCGCGAGGCCTTCACGGCGTTCGCAGAGCGCCGCCCGCCGGATTTCTCCAAGGTTGCGTGATATGGGGGCACCGAGCCTCGTCCGGGGGGTGCTCACAGCAATTCGATTAAACTTAACGGAACATTGGCATGTCGCGGGGCAAGGTGGCGCCCGAAGAATAGGCCCCCGACCCCAGGCCCGCGACACCATGGCAATGTTTAAGAAATCGGTAAGTTCGCTTCTCCTGACCTTGATGGCGCTGCTGGCCGCGGGTGCGCTAGCCTCCACGGCGATCCAGATGGTCGGGGCGTTCGGCCGCTATAGCGACAGCCTCGAGACCGCGCGGCTTGCCGCCGCCGACAAGGCGATCTTCCATGGCGTGCTGGCGCTGCGGAACAATCGCGGCGATGCGCAGAGCGCGATCCTCGGCGAGGACGACCCGCGGGCAAAACTCGACGCGGCGGAGAAGGCCGAGCAGGGCGGCTATGACGCTATCGGCGCCGCGCTTGCCACCGTCGACTTCGCCCGCCGCGACGAACTTGCTGGCACATTGAAGCAAGGCTGGAGCGCCGCCTCCCCGCAATTCCAGCTGTTCTACGACGAAGCCAAGCGCCCGCGCGCGGAGCGCAAGATCGAGCGCACCAATTCATGGTATGATGCCGTCACCAAGGTGATCGACACGGCCAACCTTGCCTCCACCGCGGTGTCGAACCGTGCCTGGATGGACGATCCCTTCATCGCCCGCATGATCCAGGTCCGGCGCTTCGCCTGGCAGGTGCGCGACCGTTATGGAATCCATTGTTCGTCCCTTCGCTCCAACGTCAACGGCAGCAAGCCGCTCGACGACGCTCAGAAGCGGTCAGTGGCGCAATGGGATGGCACGATCGCCTCCGGCTGGGCGGGCATGGCCGAGTTGCTGGCCGCGCCCGGCGTGGCGGCGGAGCTGGTGACGGCAGCGGCGGACGCGAAGGCCAAGACCGACGGTGCCCTCAAGCAGATCGGCGACCTCACGAAGAATTTCGACGGCAGCGGCAAGCCCGCGATGCCCGCCTCGGAATGGAATACGCTGTGCCAGTCACCCTTCGCGTCCATCGTCGCGGTGGCGAACAAGGCGCTCGACCAGTCGATCGTCCGGGCGGAAACGGTGCAGGCCAAGGCGCTCACCAATCTCGTCGTGCAGTCGCTCGCGTTCCTGCTCGCGCTGGCCGTGACCCTCACCGGCGTGTACGTGGTCCGCAATCGCCTCATGCGCCCGGTGCGCGCCATCCTGGATGCCATTGCCAAGATCAGCGCTCGCGACTACGCGACGCCCGTCCCGCAATCCAGGCATCCCGACGAGTTCGGCACCATGGCCGCCGCACTCGAAAGCCTGCGCGAGAGCGCGGCGACCGCGGAACGCCTGGGCCGCGAGCGCGAATCGCAGCAGGCGCTGCAGCTTGCCCGCTCCGGCACCGTCGATGCGGCCTGCCGCAGTTTCGACGACACCGTGCAAGCCGTCATTCACAGCGTTGCGGCGTCGACCAAGGAACTCGACGCCACCGCGACCGACGTGCGCTCGCTGGTTTCGGAATCGAGCAGCCAGACCGCGGCGGTCTCGTCCTCCGCCGAGCAGGCCACCAACAATCTCGAGACCATCGCGGCCGCGACCGAAGAACTCTCGGCGTCCGTCGGCGAGATCTCCGCGCAGGTGCAGGCCAGCGCCCGCGAGGCTCGCGAAGCCGTGTCGCAGGCAGCGCAGACCAATGCGACGGTCGAGATCCTCGATCAGACCGCTGGCCGCATCGGCGAGGTCGTGAAGATGATCAACGCCATCGCAGGGCAGACCAATCTGCTGGCGTTGAACGCCACCATCGAAGCCGCGCGCGCGGGCGAGGCCGGCCGCGGCTTCGCCGTGGTCGCCGGCGAGGTCAAGAGCCTCGCCTCGCAGACGGCGACGGCGACGGAAGAGATCTCCCGCCAGGTCGCGGAGATCCAGGGCGCGACGGGCCAGGCGGTCACTGCCATCCGCGCGATCGGCGGCGCGATCAGCGGCATCGACGAGAAGATGACGGCGATTGCCGCCGCCGTCGAACAGCAGCGCGCGGCCACCACCGAGATCTCCCGCAACTTCCAGCAGGCCGCGCAGGGAACCCGCGAGGTCACCGACACCATCGGCAGCGTCGCCAGGCTCAACCAGGAAACGGGCAATGCCGGTTCGGTGCTGTCGGTGTCCGTGTCGAAAATGTCCGCCGACGCCGATCGTCTCCGCGTGGCGGTCGAGGGCTTTTTGGGCGCGGTGAGGACCGCATAACTTCGACAAATCCTTCCTCCCTACGTCGCGCGATCGGCATTGCCGCAGATGCGCGGGGCGGGTACATCTGTGACGCTGCGCGAGCGTTGCGGCAGATGTAAGAGATATCAGGGATGGAGAGTTCGATGCCGGTCACGCCCCAACACAAGGCGCAGCGCCCCTATCGCGGCGTGTTCCCGGTCGCACCCACCATCTTTAACGAGCGCGGCGAGCTCGACCTCGACGGACAGCGCCGCTGCATCGATTTCATGATCGACGCAGGCTCGAACGGTCTGTGCATTCTCGCCAATTTTTCCGAGCAGTTCGTGCTCACCGATGCCGAGCGCGAGACCGTGATGCATGCGGTGCTGGAGCATGTCGCGGGCCGCGTTCCCGTGATCGTCACCACCACGCATTTCAGCTCGGCCGTCTGCGCCGCGCGCAGCCAGCAGGCCGAGGCGGCCGGCGCCGCCATGGTGATGGTGATGCCGCCCTATCACGGCGCAACCTTCCGCGTGCCCGAGAAAGGCGTCGTCGAATTCTTCAAGGTGCTCTCCGGCGCGATCAAGATTCCGATCATGATTCAGGATGCGCCTGTCGCCGGCACGCCGCTGTCGGTCGAGCTGCTCGCGCGGCTGGCGCGCGACTTCTCCAACATCCGCTATTTCAAGATCGAGGTGCCGGGCGCCGCGTCAAAGCTGCGTAGCCTGATCGAGGCGGGCGGCAAGGATATCGAGGGTCCCTGGGACGGCGAGGAAGCGATTACGCTGCTCGCCGATCTCGATGCCGGCGCCACCGGCGCGATGACCGGCGGCGGCTACCCCGACGGCATCCGCCAGATCGTGGATCCCTATTTCGCCGGCAAGCGTGAAGAGGCCAAAGCCGCCTACGAACGCTGGCTGCCACTGATCAACTACGAAAACCGCCAATGCGGCCTGATCGCCTGCAAGGCGATGATGCAGGCCGGCGGCGTGATCAAGTCGGACACGGTGCGGCATCCGCTCCAGCCGCTGCACCCGGCGACGCGGGCAGGGCTGCTGGAGCTCGCGAAAGAACGTGATGCAATGGCGTTGAGGTGGGGGAAGTAGGGCGCTGCCTGCTCGGCGGTCGCCATATAACTCAGCCGTCGTCCTGGACGAGCGTAGCAAAGCGGAGCGCAGATCCAGGACCCATTACCCCAGGATGTCGTTTGGCGAAGACTCGGGAGGCTATGGCTCGCGCTATAACCGCTCCCTGGGGTAATGGGTCCTGGCTTTCGCCAGGACGACAGCGAGAATGACGCGCGAGCGCAATGCTATCTCGTTAACATCCACTCGCCGACGAGACGAAACCTTGCCCCCGCATTATCCTGCTTGAACAACGCAATGCGATCGACCACCAGCGTCTCAAGCCCGAGCGCCGCGAACCGCGCGCGCAGCATCTCCAGAATCGGGCCGCGCCGCTCCGCGTCCAGCCGCCCCGTCAGCGTCATGTGGAAGCGGAATTCCTCCATCACGTACGGGTAGCCCCAGCGATGGAGATAGTCG
Organism: Bradyrhizobium sp. Ken01; assembly: GCF_055807355.1. Taxonomy (NCBI): domain Bacteria; kingdom Pseudomonadati; phylum Pseudomonadota; class Alphaproteobacteria; order Hyphomicrobiales; family Nitrobacteraceae; genus Bradyrhizobium; species Bradyrhizobium sp. Ken01. The sequence continues at coordinate 109,379 of NZ_JBVVPC010000006.1, read as the reverse complement.
CGCTGCCGTTCGCTGAGCTTCTCGGGTTTGCGACGCGCACGATCTTCCGCCGTCAGGGCGGTGCGAAAGCGGTCGAACGCGCGGACGCAATCAGCGGCGAGCTCTTGGAGCGCATCGACCTGCTCGGCCGGAATGACCGCAATAAAGCCGCTGATGGCATCGACGACCGGGCGGATCACCGGGATCTTCCGCGCCTCGCCGGCAAAAGCCGCGCAGGCCGCAAAAAGCTCCGCTTCGGTCTTGCCCGGCGCGAGCGCCATCGGCGCCTTCAGCGTGCCGTGAAAACCGTATTTGCGGGGATCGGCGGTGATGTCGCGCCAGTCCGGCGCGAGACGGGATGCGTCGGCGGGAAAGGGCGGCTCGTTGCCGGTATAGGCATCGTAGCCGAGCAACTCCGCGCCGAAGCGGGACAGGGCGCTGTTGCTGCCTGCGGCAAAATAGATCGCGTAGCGGGGGAAACTTGTCATCGTCCGAGCATAGCGGGTTTATGCTGCGACGACAGCTTCGCGCGGGGTAGCTGCCATGCCAAGCAACCGCGTCGCGTCGGTGAGATGTACGAGCTTGCCGCCTGATATCACGGCGATCAGCCGCGGCCGCAGCGGCATGCTGTCGTCGACCAGCAGAATGTCCGCGCGCCGGCCTTCCGCGAGCACGCCGCGATCTGCAAGACCGGTCGCGCGCGCGGGCGCGGCGGAAACCAGGTTCCAGGCCTCGGTCAGCGGCAGCACGCCATCGGCGGCGAGCCGGAACGCAGCGAGCAGCTGCGCGGGATAGTAGTAGTCCGAGGCCAGCACCGAGCAAAGCCCTTTGGCGATCATGTCGGATGCCTTGGTCCAGCCGGTGTGGCTGCCGCCGCGCACCACGTTCGGCGCGCCGTAGACGATGGCGTCTCCGTGGCTTGCCGCCGCCCGCGCCGTCTCCTCGTTGATTGGAAACTCCGCGATCGCCACGCCCATGGCGCGAAAGCGCTGGCGCATCGCCGGCGTCGCATCGTCATGCGATAGCATCCGCACGTCGGCGGCGCGGGCTGTCGCGGCGAGCCGCGACACGGAAGCCGGCACTTCACCGGCGCGCGAAAGCACGTGGCCGACTAGCCGGTCGAAATCTTCGCTCGACAGGCCGGTACGTTCCACCATGCGGTTGCGCTTGCGGGGCTTGGCCATGTCCCCAACCGTGCCGTCCATGTGGTCGTTGAAGGCGAACAGGTCGACGCGGCCCTCACTGAGCCACTGGGTGATCTCGGCTTCGGCGTCGAGATTGTAAGTCTCATGACGCAGGTGAAAGCGGGTGTCGGCGGCGAATTGCGGGCGCTGCCGTTCGATCGCCTCCATCAGACCGCGCGCATTGTCGGCGCTGCGCAGGCCCGGCTCCCATGAGCAGGTCGTGGCGTGAAATACCGTGGTGATGCCGTTGCTGATCGCCTGGCGGTCGCTGTCGGCGAGCGCGACGTCGATCGGGAAATCGACCCCGGCGCGCGGCATCATCTGTCGCTCGAAGGCATCGCCATGCAGATCGACGATGCCCGGCAGGACCAGCAGATCGCGGGCATCGATCGCAAGTCGCGCTCGGCCGCGAGACGCATCGATCTCTGCGATGTCCGTTCCGGACACGAAAAGCGACGTTTCGGCGAACTCGGAGCCGATCAGGGCCCGCCCGCCCTCGATGAATATGTCTGTCACGCGACCGCGCTTCGTTTGCTGGCAGAGGAGGGTGCCCCTGCTTCGTATGCCGTGAGGAAATCCTCAATCCCGAGCTTGCGGAAATCGGGCAGGGCTTCACGCAACTTGTCGTGATCCCAGTCCCACCAAGCGAGCCTCGCAAGCCGCCCCGCAACCTCTTCCGAGAACCGCCGCCGAACGATGCGCGCCGGATTGCCGGCGACGATGGTGTAGGCCGGTACGTCCTTGGTGACGATGGCGCCGGCCGCGATCACCGCGCCGGTGCCGATGTTGCGGCCCGGCAGCACGATCGCGCCATGGCCGATCCAGACGTCGTGGCCGATATGGACGTGGTGCTGGCGCCGCCAGTCGAAGAAGTCGGTGTCGTCGGTCTCGCCTTCGAAATAGGCGCTCGAACGATAGGTGAAGTGCGCCTGCGTGGCGCGGTGCATCGGGTGATTGCCCGGATTGATCCGTGTCATCGCCGCGATCGAGCAGAATTTTCCGATGGTGCTGTAGGTGATCTGGGCGTCGTTCACGACATAGGAGTAATCGCCCATCGTCACGTCGTGCAGCATCGTGCGGGCGCCGACCTCGGTATAGGCCCCAAGCCTGGTGTCGTGCAGCTTCGCCGAGGGATCGACAGTCGGCTGGACCGAAAGAGCTTTGGCGGCCATGTTGCATCCGAACGAGAGGGCGGGCGTTTCTCTTCGAGCGGCTTGATGACAATGTCATGACGACGCGATGACAGGGCAAGAACAGTGGATGACGTGTGTAGGATCGCCGCACCGCAACGTCCGTGTCACACAAGTGTCAAGCGCCGGCGCTAGCGGTGGGTCCCAGCTACTCTGGAGCCCTGCATGCTGGTGGTTGAAGGTCTGACGTGTCGCTTCGGCGTGAAAGCCGCGGTGGACGACGCTTCGTTTCAAGTCTCTCCCGGCGGCTTCGTCGGCGTGATCGGACGGTCCGGCGCCGGCAAGTCGACCCTGCTGCGGACCATCAACCGTCTCGCGGCCCCTTCGCAGGGCCGCATTCTGTTCGGCGGTCTCGACGTCACGGCGCTACGCGGCAAGGAGCTGCGGCAGTGGCGGGCGCGTTCGGCGATGATCTTTCAGCAGTTCAACCTGGTCGGCCGGCTCGATGTCCTCACCAACGTCCTGATGGGACGGCTCGCGACGATGCCGGCCTGGCGCTCGCTGTCGCAGACCTGGCCCGAGCAGGACAAGGCGCTGGCGATGTCCGCGCTTGAGCAGTTCGATATCGCCCCGCTCGCGGCCCAGCGCGCCGACCAGCTCTCCGGCGGTCAGCAGCAGCGCGTCGCGATCGCCCGCGCGCTGGTGCAGCAGCCCGACATCATCCTCGCCGACGAGCCGATCGCCTCGCTCGATCCCCGCAACACCAAGATCGTGATGGATGCGCTGCTGCGCATCAACAAGCACTTCGGCATCACCGTGCTCTGCAATCTGCATTCGCTCGACCTGGCGCGCAGCTATTGCGACCGCCTGATCGGCATGGCGCAGGGGCGCGTGGTGTTCGACGGCGCGCCGGCCGAGTTGACCGAGCACGTTGCGCGCGAGCTCTACGATCTGGAAGCCGCCGATGTCATGGGCGGCACGCCTGCACCGGTGCGACAAGGCATTCCGGCGCTTGGAACGGCGGCCGCCGCCTGAGCGGCGCCGCATCAGGACTCACCAGTTTTGCGTCAACCGACCTCAACCAATGAAGAGGCTATCATGATTACTCGCAGATTGATTCTTGCTGGCGCCGCCGCGCTCGCGTTCACGGCTTCGGCTTCGGCCGAGGACTGGAAAGCTAGATATCCCGAGCTGACCTTCGCGGTCATTCCGGCGGAAAACGCCTCGGGCGTGACCGAGCGTTGGGCGCCGTTCATGAGCTATCTCTCCAAGGAACTGGGCGTGAAGGTCACGCTACGCATCGCCAACGACTACGCCGCCGTGATCGAAGGCCAGCGTGCCGGCAACATCCACATCGCGAGCTATGGCTCCGCGTCGTTCGCTCGCGCCCGCCTGACCGGCGTCAAGACCGACGCTTTCGCCAACGACATCAATTCCGACGGCTCGACCGGCTACTACTCGGTGTTCTTCGTCAAGGCGAACAGTCCCTACAGGAGCATCGACCAGCTCAAGGGCAAGAACCTCGGCTTGGTCGACCCGAACTCGACCTCCGGCAACAACGTGCCGCGCTTCGAGCTCGACAAGATGGGCATCGCGGACGCCGACACCTATTTCAGCAAGGTCGTCTTCACCGGCAGTCATGAGAACGCGATCCTGGCGCTGGCGCAGGGCACGGTCGACGTCGCCGCGAACCAGTGGACCAGCGACGACGATTCGACGCTGGCGCAGATGCTGACCAAGGGCATGCTGAAGAATGCCGACGGCTCCGCGATGAAGAAGGACGATTTCCGCATCATCCACAAGTCGGCGCCGATCATCAACGGCCCCTATGCCTACAATTCCGACCTGCCGGAAGAGGCCAAGGCCGCGATCGCGAAGGCGTTCTTCGACGCGCCGGCCAAGGACAAGGCTGCGTTCGATCGCCTCCAGGACGGCCAAAAGAAGGGTTTTCATCCCGCGACTACCAAGGATTGGGATGGCACGATCGAGCTGATCAAGTTCGTCGATGCGCTGCGTAAGAAGAAGGCGTCCTGAGTATCGGGACGATGCCACTGGAGCCGGGTCGATGGACCCGGCTCTTTCTCTTTGATTGACCATTTTTCCTGGCCAAGATGACCGTCGCGGTTTCGATCCTCCCCGAGCAGCAGCTCGCCGTGCTCAGCGCCGCCTATCGCCAGGCGGTCGCGCGCAAGCGGCTCCGACTCCTGTTTGGAGCCGTGATCTTCGCCGCTGCACTGTGTCTGGCGGCGATCGGCGCGGAAGTGAATTTGCGCACGCTGTTCGCCCATTTCGGCAACTTCATCAGCTATTTCGACCGCATCCTCACACTTGACACCGGCCAGCGCGTCTGGACCGATGTCGGCGAGTGGCTCTGGGGCTGGCGCAAATGGCTGAAGATGCTGGGCGAGACCCTGCTGATCTCCTATGTCGGCACGTTGATCGGCGCGACTTTTGCGTTTTGCCTGAACTTCCTCGCGGCTGAAAACACCTCGCCCGCGCCCTGGCTGCGCTTCGTGGTGCGGCGCCTGCTCGAATTCGCGCGCACGGTGCCCGGCATCGTGTTTGCGCTGATCTTCGTGATCGCGTTCGGGCTCGGACCGATGGCGGGCGTGCTGGCGATTGCGATTCACTCCACCGGCGCGCTCGGAAAGCTGTTTTCGGAGATCGTCGAGAACGCCGACATGAAGCCGGTCGAAGGCGTTCGCTCGACGGGCGCGAGCTGGCTCTCCTGCATGCGCTTCGCGATCCTGCCGCAGGTCACGGCTGGCTATGCCAGCTACGCGCTGCTGCGTTTCGAGATCAATGTCCGCGAGGCCTCCGTGATGGGCTTCGTTGGCGCCGGCGGCATCGGCCAGGAGCTCGTCGTCGCCATCCGCAAGTTCTATTACTCGGACGTCAGCGCCATCCTGCTCACCATCATCGTCACGGTCTTCATCATCGACATCAGCACCGGATGGCTGCGCGGCCGTCTGTTCGGCAAGGAGGCGCGGACGTGACGGGACTGCGGGAGACCGATACCGCGGCGCTTCGCGCGCGCTATCCTGACGTGTTCGACCGGCCGGCGTCGGCGCGGCTCGCCATGCCGGCGACGATCGTCGCGGCGCTCGCGATCCTGATTTACGGCCTCGTCGATCTCGACTTCTCGCCGTCGCGGTTCGTCGCGGGCCTCAACCAGCTCGGCTGGATCAGCCTGATGATGATCCCGCCGGATCCCGGCTCGTCGCTGCCGATCTATCTGAAGGCGCTGGGCGAGACGCTGTCGATCGCGCTGCTCGGCACGACTCTGGCCGCGCTGTTCGCGCTGCCGGTCAGCCTGCTGGCCGCGCGTAACGTCGTGCCGTCGAGCATTTTGCGTTTCCCGATTCGGCGTTTCCTGGATTCGATCCGCGGCGTCGACACGTTGATCTGGGCGCTGGTGTGGATCAACGTGGTCGGGCTCGGCCCGTTCGCCGGCGTGCTCGCCATTGCCGTGTCCGATTTCGGCGCGTTTGGAAAACTGTTCTCGGAGGCGATCGAGGGCGCCGACCAGAAGCAGGTCGAGGGCATCCGCGCCTCCGGCGGCAGTGCGCTGCACGAGATCCGCTTCGGCCTGCTGCCGCAGGTCCTGCCCGTGATCGCCGGACAGGTGCTCTATTTCATCGAGTCGAACACGCGCTCGGCCACCATCATCGGCATCGTCGGCGCCGGCGGCATCGGCCTCCAGCTCGCCGAGCAGATCCGCGTGCTGGAATGGCAGAAGGTGTCGTTCCTGATCCTGATGATCCTGGTCGCGGTCGCCGCGATTGATTTCGTCTCGGGAAAGTTGCGGTTTGCGATCATCGGCCGAAGGGCGGTGGCGTAGGTCTTCGCCTCTCCCCGCTTGCGGCGGGTGAGGGGGACTCTCCGCGAGTCCGTCTCTTACGGTGATTGTGGAGGCAGCCCCTCACCCCAACCCTCTCCCCGTAAGAACGGGGCGAGGGAGAACAAGCAGCCCACCCTACGGCTCCACCAGAAATTCCACCCGCTCCGCGGCAAAGCGCGAATGCTTGGTCACCAGCGGCTTGCCGTCGAGATCGTGGTCGGTGGCGTCGACCACCAGGATCGGCCGCCCCAGCGCCAGATCGAGCCGTGCGGCGTCGGTTGCGTCGACGATGCCGGCGGTGATCCGGGTCGCGCCGCGGCGATAGTCGCGGACGCCGTAATGCTCGAGCAGTTTCGTCATCGAGCGGGTCGCGGCAAAGATGTCGCCCGCACCCGGGAACAACTGCGCCGACAGCCATGTCGTGGAGACGCAGATCGGCGTGCGGTCGGCGAGGCGCATCGCCTCGATCCGCACCAGCGGTGCGCCGGTCTTGAGACCGAGTTCTCGCGCGAGTTCGCGGGTCGCGACATCATCGGACGCCTCGATCAGCCGGCCATGCGGTTCGCGGCCGTCCGCGCCGACGATCTCGGAGAAGCGGGTCCGGGAACGCAGCGGATAGGCGAGCTTCTGCGCCTCGACATAGGTTCCGCTGCCGCGTTCGGCCCGCACGATGCCGCGCTCGGCAAGTGCAGCCAGCGCGCGCCGCACGGTGTGGCGGTTGACGCGATAGGTTTCGGCGATCTCCATCTCGCCCGGCAGCTTGTCGCCGGCCGCAAAGCGGCCGTCGGCGATGCCGCGCTCGATGCCGTCGGCAACGAGGCGCCACAACGCGACGCCGGAGGAGGCTGTGTCCTGCATGCTCATGTGGCCGGGAAGCTACTCCAGAAATCACGCCTTTGTCACGAAACAGTCATGGCGCTCCGGTATCAAGTTGTCTAGTATCATAGACAACTTGAATTCGGCAAGTTGTTGAGAAAAGTTCGGTGGATCTGGTGACCCAGCACAACAATCAGCAAGCCCAGCGCAAGGCCGCAATGGCCGTGCTGGCGCACGCGGAGGCGGGCGAGATCGCCGCTCGCCTCCGCGCTCTCGCTCTGCCGGCGCATCAGGATCTGCGCGCGCCGGAAAACGGCCTCGTCATGCTGCGCGGCCGGGTCGGCGGGGACGGCGGGCCGTTCAATCTCGGCGAAGCCACGGTGTCGCGCGCCGCGGTGCGGCTCGCGAGTGGCGAGGTCGGCTTCGGCTACACGCTCGGTCGCGACGGTGAGAAGGCGCGGTTGATCGCGCTGTGCGATGCGCTGGTGCAGTCCAGGGATTTCGGCGGCGCCGTGGAGCGGGACGTTATCGCGCCGTTGCGTGAGCAGCTTATGGTCAGGCGCAAGCAGGCGGCGGCCGAGACCGCCGCGACGAAGGTTGATTTCTACACCATGGTGCGCGGTGAGGGGTGAGATCATGACCACGATTGCGGAACTGCCGCCGGGATTCGCCGACAAGGTGCTGTCGGCGCAATCGACCTTTCGTTCGGTCATGGACGCGATGGCGCGGCCGGGATCGGTCCAGCGCATCGTGCCGACATCAGGGGCGCCTCATATGATGATGCGCGGCACGGCCGCGATCGCGCTGACGCTGTTCGATCACGACACGCCGCTCTGGCTCGATGCGCGCACGTCTGAAAGTTCCGACGTCGTGAAATGGCTGAAATTCCATACCGGCGCGCCGGTGGTGCAGGATTCCTCCATCGCAAGCTTCGCCCTGATCAGCGACGGCGGGGCGCTGCCTTCGCTTGAGCGCTTCGCGCTCGGCACCAGCGAATATCCGGATCGGTCGACCACATTGATCCTGCAGGTCGAGAGCCTGGACGCAGGACGCAGCTTCGAGCTGCGCGGTCCCGGCATCGACGGTGTCGCGGCGCTCCATGCCTCGATCAAGCCGTTCGACCTGTTCGAGCGCTTGCGCGTCAACGAAGCGCTGTTTCCGCGCGGCGTCGATGTGGTGCTGGTCGCCGACCATGCCGTGGTTGCGATCCCGCGCACCACGCGCGTCGTGAGCAAGGGAAGCTAAGCATGTATGTCGCAGTCAAAGGCGGCGAACGCGCCATCGAGAACGCTCATCGCCTGCTCGCCAGTGCGCGGCGCGGCGACCAAAGCGTGCCGGAAATCTCCCTCGACCAGATATCGGAGCAGCTCGGCCTCGCCGTGGACCGCGTCATGAGCGAAGGCTCGCTCTATGACCGCGAGCTCGCGGCGCTCGCCATCAAGCAGGCGCGCGGCGATTTGATCGAGGCGATCTTTCTGGTCCGCGCCTTCCGCGCCACGCTGCCGCGCTTCGGCGCCAGCGAGCCGGTCGAGACCGGTGCGATGCGCGTGCGGCGGCGGGTGTCCTCGACCTTCAAGGACATTCCCGGCGGCCAGATCCTCGGCCCGACCTTCGACTATACTCACCGCTTGCTCGATCCCTCGCTCGCCGAAGGCTTTGTGCCGGAAGCGCCGGCGACGGCTGAAGCCTCGACGGTGCCCACGCCACGCGTGACGGATATTCTCGGCCGCGACGGGCTGATCGAATCATCGCCGCAGGCCGAGGAAGGCGCCAGCGTCGGCGATCTCACCCGCGAGCCGCTGAATTTCCCGGCGGACCGCGATCTGCGTTTGCAGAACCTCGCGCGTGGCGACGAAGGGTTTTTGCTGGCGATGGGCTATTCCACCCAGCGCGGCTACGGCCGCAATCATCCCTTCGCCGGCGAGATTCGCTTCGGCGAGGTCGAGGTCGAATTTTCGGCGGAAGACGTCGGCTTCGCCGTTCCGCTCGGCTCGATCGAACTCACCGAATGTCAGATGGTCAACCAGTTCAAGGGCTCCGCCACCGAAGCGCCGTGCTTCACCCGCGGATATGGCCTCGCCTTCGGCCAGAGCGAGCGCAAGACCATGTCGATGGCGCTGGTCGACCGCGCGTTGCGCGCGCGCGAGCTTGGCGAAGAGGCACTCGCGCCCGCGCAAGATGAGGAATTCGTGATGTCGCATTCGGACAACGTCCAGGCGACCGGCTTCGTCGAGCATCTGAAGCTACCGCATTATGTCGATTTCCAGTCGGAGCTCGGCCTGTTGCGCAAGCTGCGCCAAGAGTTTTCTAAAGCGTTCACCGAGGCCAATGCGCCTGACGCCATGAAGGAGGCCGCGGAATGAACGCGCCCGCCTACAATTTCGCCTATCTCGACGAGCAGACCAAACGGATGATCCGCCGCGCGATCCTCAAGGCAATCGCGATCCCCGGCTATCAGGTGCCGTTCGCCAGCCGCGAGATGCCGATGCCCTATGGCTGGGGCACCGGCGGCGTGCAGGTGACGGCCGCGATCCTCGGGCCGCAGGACGTGCTGAAGGTGATCGACCAGGGCTCCGACGACACCACCAACGCGATCTCGATCCGGAAGTTCTTTGCCAAGACCGCCGGCGTTGCCACGACGACGGCGACTGAAGATGCGACCGTGATCCAGACCCGCCATCGCATTCCCGAGACGTCGCTGCACGAGAATCAGGTGCTGGTCTATCAGGTGCCGATCCCGGAGCCTTTACGTTTCCTCGAACCGCGCGAGACCGAGACGCGGCGCATGCATGCGCTCGCAGAATACGGCCTGATGCATGTCAAGCTCTACGAGGACATCGCCCGCTTCGGCCACATCGCGACGGCTTACGCCTATCCGGTGAAGGTCAATGCGCGCTACGTGATGGACCCATCGCCGACGCCGAAATTCGACAATCCCAAGATGGACAATTGCCCGGCGCTGCAACTGTTCGGCGCCGGCCGCGAGAAGCGCATCTATGCGATCCCGCCCTTTACGCAGGTCGTGTCGCTCGACTTCGAGGATCATCCCTTCGAGCCCTATCGCTTCAACGCGCCTTGCGCGTTGTGCGCCTCGGAAAATTCCTATCTCGACGAGATCGTCACCGACGACAAGGGCGGCCGCATGTTCGTCTGCTCCGACACCGATTATTGCGAGGGACGCCAGGCCGCCGGCCATCACGGCAGCCTCAGCGCCGCGCCGTACAAGGACAAGGCGCAGGAGGCATCGAATGGCTGATCAAGACATGCTCGAAAACGACGAGCCGCTGCTGGTCGCAAAATCCCTCAGCAAATCCTATGGCCGGATCGCCGCCTGCCGCGATGTCTCGTTTTCGCTCTACCCCGGCGAGGTGCTGGCGATCGTCGGCGAATCCGGCTCGGGCAAATCGACGCTGCTCCAGCTGCTGTCGGGTCAGCTCGCAGCCAGCGGTGGGCACGTCTCCTACCGGATGCGCGACGGCGTCAGCCGCGATCTCGCCACGCTGGGCGAGGCCGAGCGGCGGTTTCTGTTTCGCACCGATTGGGGTTTCGTCCACCAGGATCCCGCGCAGGGTCTGCGCATGGCGGTCTCGGCCGGCGCCAATGTCGGCGAGCGGCTGATGGCAGTGGGCTGGAATCATTACGGCCGCATCCGTGATGCCGCGTCGGACTGGCTGACCCGCGTGGAGATCGACATCGCACGCATCGACGATGCGCCGCGGACCTATTCCGGCGGCATGCGCCAGCGCCTCCAGATCGCCCGCAACCTCGTCACCGAGCCGCGGCTGGTGTTCATGGACGAGCCGACCGGCGGCCTCGATGTTTCCGTGCAGGCCCGCCTGCTCGACCTCGTGCGCAGCCTCGTCGCGGAGCTGCACCTCGCGGTCATCATCGTCACCCATGATCTCGCGGTGGCGCGCCTGCTGTCGCATCGGGTGATGGTGATGAAGGGCGGCCGCGTCATCGAGACCGGCCTCACCGACCAGGTGCTCGACGATCCCCGCGAGCCCTACACCCAGCTCCTCGTCTCCTCGATTCTGCCGCCATGAGCCTTCCAGGAAGAGTTTTTCAATGACCGCCATGATCGACGTCGCCAACGCCAACAAGACCTTTACGATGCACCTGCAGGGCGGCATCGAATTGCCTGTCGTCAGCGGCGTGACCTTTCACGTCAATCCTGGCGAATGCGTCGTGCTGTCGGGGCCATCAGGCGCCGGAAAATCGTCGATCCTGAAGATGATCTTCGGTAATTACCGCTGCGACTCCGGCCGCATCGGCATCCGCCATCGCGGCGCGCTGGTCGATCTCGCCACCGCCGAGCCGCGGCAGGTCCTCAACATCCGCCGCGCGACCATTGGCTATGTCAGCCAGTTCCTGCGCGCGGTGCCGCGCGTCGCGACCGTCGACGTGGTCGCCGAGCCCCTGATCGTCAACGGCATGGCGCGCGCGGAGGCGCAAGCCCGCGCCGGCGAACTGCTGCATCGTCTCAACATCCCCGAGCGACTCCGGCAGCTGCCGCCCGCGACCTTCTCCGGCGGCGAGCAGCAGCGTGTCAACATCGCGCGCGGCTTCATCTCGGATCTGCCGATCCTGCTGCTCGACGAGCCCACCGCCTCGCTGGATGCCGCCAACCGGGCCGTCGTGGTCGAGCTGGTCGCCGAAAAGAAGCGCCGGGGCGTCGCCATGGTCGCCATTGTCCATGACGACGAAATCCGTCATCAGATTGCCGACCGCATCGTCGACGTCACCAGCTTCGCCGCCGCGGCTTGAAGGAAATGGACATGAACGCCAAGAAGGACATCGTGATCGCCAACGCCAGGATCGTGCTGGCGGACCGGGTGATCGAGCAGGGCTGGCTTGCCCTCGCCGATGGACGTATCGCCGAGATCGGTGAGGGCAGGGCGCCTGCGGGGGCCGAGGATGCCGGCGGCGATTTGATCATGCCGGGATTGATCGAGCTTCACACCGACCACCTCGAAGCGCATTACGTGCCGCGGCCAAAAGTGTTCTGGAATCCGGTCGCCGCCGTCGTCTCCTATGACGGCCAACTCGCGACCTCGGGCATCACCACGGTGTTCGACTCGCTCCGGGTCTGGCGCGAGGATGGTGCCGAGGAAGTAGATGGACGCGCCGGCGTGCTTGCCGCGGCGATCACGACCGCGCGCGATGCCAAATTGCTGCGTGCCGATCACTTCCTGCATCTGCGCTGCGAAATCCCGATGCCGAGCGTGGTGGAGGAGGCCAGGGAGCTGATCGACCGTCCCGACGTGCGGCTGATGTCGCTGATGGACCACACCCCCGGCCAGCGCCAGTTCCGCGACGAAGGCAAGCTGCGCGACTATTACCGCGGCAAGGGCGGCGGCAAGACCGATGCCGAGCTCGACCAGCTGTTCGCGAAGCGCTTCGAATATCAGAAGGCCTATGCGGCGACCAACATGCGCGAGATCGTGGCGCTGGCACACAAGTACAAGATCCCGCTGGCGAGCCATGACGATACCACCGAGGAGAACGTCGTGGACGCCGTGCGCGATGGCGTTTCGGTGGCGGAATTTCCGACCACGCTGGAGGCTGCGCGCGGCCTGCACGAGGCCGGGATCGACATCCTGATGGGCGCGCCGAACGTCGTGCGCGGCGGCTCGCATTCCGGCAACATCGCCGCGGTCGATCTCGCCCGCGAGGGCCTGCTCGACATCCTGTCGTCGGACTACATTCCCTCGAGCCTTTTGATGGCTGCATTGCGTTTGCCCGAGCACGTGCCCGTCATCAGTCTTGCGGCGGCGATCCGCACGGTGACGAAGGCGCCCGCCGAGGCGGTCGGCCTGTCCGATCGGGGTGAGATTGCCGTCGGCAAGCGTGCCGATCTGATCCGCGTGCACGTCGCGGGCCACGTTCCCGCGGTCCGCAGCGTCTGGCGCGAAGGAAGCCGCGTCGCATGAGCGAGACCGTCACCACGACGGGAGCGCAGACGGGTGCGATCGGGCCCGGGCGGCTCGTGCTCGTGGTCGGTCCCAGCGGTGCCGGCAAGGACACGCTGCTGCGACTGGCGCGGGCGGCGTGCATCGAAGATCAGAACATCGTCTTCCCGCGCCGTGTCGTGACGCGCGAATCTTCGGCCGACGAAGACAATATTGCGGTGAGCCCTGACGAATTCCGTCGCGCGCGCGACCATGGCGAATTCGCCGTGCATTGGGAGGCGCATGGGCATTGCTACGCGCTGCCGCGCGACCTCAACGACGATATTCGTGCCGGACGCGCCGTCGTGGCCAATGTTTCGCGCACCGTGATCGGCGCGCTACGCCAGGCCTATGCAAACGTCGTGGCGGTCGCTATCACTGCGCCGCCGGATGTGCTGGCGCAGCGGCTCGCCGCCCGCGCCCGAGAGAGTGACGGCAATATCGCGGAACGGCTGACGCGCAGCGTCGACGATGCATCGGCCCAGGCCGATGTCACCATCCTCAACGCGGGCAGTGCGGAGTATCACGGCCGCCAGCTTCTGCGCGTGATCAGGAATCAAGGCTGGCACGAATAGCCCGCACAGCAAGGAGTCTGGAATGTCGGTGATCGAAACGGTCGAGCAGCTGGAGGCCATCTACGGCGTCACCAACGACGCCTCGACCGTGAAAGTCGCCGACCACGTCACCCCGCTCTATCGCGTCTTCATCGAGAAAGCACCGTTCGCCGCGCTCGCCACCATCGGACCCGAGGGGATCGACTGCTCGCCGCGCGGCGATCTCTCCGGTTTCGTTCGCATTCATGACCCAAAGACGCTGATGCTGCCGGATCGCCGCGGCAACAACCGGGTCGATTCCTTGCGCAACATCGTGCGCGATCCCAGGGTGTCGCTGATGTTCCTGATCCCCGGCTCCGGCAATGCGGTCCGCGCCAATGGCCGAGCCCATCTTTCTATTGATCCCGAGCTGCTCGCTTCCTTCAAGGTCGACGGCAAGGCGCCGCGCAGCGTCATGGTGATGACGGTCCACGAAATCTACTTCCAGTGCGCCCGCGCCATCGTCCGCTCCGATCTCTGGAATCCCGACAAGCGCATCGACCCCAAGACGCTGCCGACGCCCGGCCAGATCCTCGCCGAGATGAGCGAGAACAAGGTCGGCGGCGCGGAATACGATCGCGCCTGGCCCGAGCGGGCGGCAGCGACGATGTGGTGATGCCTCTTCCCCTCTCTCTGCTGCCTCTTCCCCCTCTCCCCGTTCTTACGGGGAGAGGCGAGGTGCCTCGCTAGTTGAGCTCATCGCGAGATGAATTCGTTTGCCTACGCTCGCGCGCGGAGAAGTGCCGATACGCGGCAGGGGCAATTATGGATAGCCATTTCATTGACTGATCGCACTAAACGCTCGATATTCGATGCATCGAAACTGCTCCTCGAGCCGAAGCGGCGATATGAGAACCGATCACCAGCGCATTAACAACGACATGCATGCATGCATGACGCGGCGTTGTTTCTCGGCGGCCACCGGCGCCTGTTGTTGCTGACCGCCGCCTCCTAGCAGCACCTCATCCAGCAAATCCCAAGACAGAAACGCCGAGCCCCGGCGAACGAGCAGTCATGTCCCAACACCAATCGAACGCTTACATCATCGAAATCCACGACCGCGCCGCTGGCATCGTCACGAAGGACACGCGCGGCTTCCGCTTTTTCTCCTCCGAGCGTCTGTTCGACAGCCTCGAAGGCCGGCAGTTCCGCTCGGCGCGCGAGGCCGAGCGTGCCGCCCGTACCGTGTTCTGCGAGCGGACCCGGCGCGCGAATTCTCCAGCCTTTGCCAGCTGATCCCACCGAAAGGACCACGTCATGATCAATCGTCGACACATTCTCGCAACGACGCTGCTGCTCGCGACCGCTTTGGCCGCACCGGCGCGCGCGGACGACAAGCCGGCGGAAATCCGCATCGGTACGCAGAAGGGCGGCTTCTTCCCGGCGGTTCGCCAGCGTCAAACGCTCGAAAGCGCCTTCAAGCCGCTCGGCATCGAGATCAAATGGATCGACTTCCAGTTTGGTCCGCCGCTGCTGGAAGCCATCAATGTCGGCAGCGTCGATTTCGGCTTCGTCGGCGATACGCCGCCGATCTTCGCGCAAGCCGGCGGGGCCAGGATCCGCTACGTCGCGGCGGTGAAATCGGAAGGCGACACTCAGGCGATCATCGTGCCGAAGGATTCGCCGATCAAATCGCTTGCGGACCTCAAGGGGAAGCGCGTTGCGTTTGCCAAGGGATCGAGTGCGCACAACCTCCTCGTCGCGTCGCTCGAGAAGGCCGGTCTCTCCTGGTCCGATATTGCGCCGGCTCCGCTCGCCCCGGCGGATGCGACGGCCGCCTTTGTAAAGGGTTCGGTCGATGCCTGGTCGATCTGGGATCCGTATCTGGCGCTTGCTGAATTGAAGGAGAGCGCCCGCGTCATCGCCTTCGACAAGGATGTCCACAAACCGAACGCATTCTACATCGCTGGCGCCGACTTCGTGGAGAAGTATCCTTCGCTGATGGCAAAGCTCAACGCGAGCTTCGCCTCCGAAGGCGTGTGGGCGGAATCTCATCATGAGGAGGTAGCAAAGGCTCAGGCCGACGCGACCGGCGTCGACATCGAGGCGATCCGCCGCTTCGTCAACCGCTCCACCTATCGCGTGGTACCGCTGGATGCAGAGGTGACCAAGAGCCAGCAGGCGGTCGCCGACCGTTTTGCAAAATTGGGTCTGATCCCGAAGCCGGTCAACGTGTCCGACATCGTCTGGAAGTGGACGCCGGGCTCCTGAATTGTCGTCATGCCCGGGTTTGTCCCGGGCATCCACGTTCTTGCTTTGGAGTGGCCAGGCATGGATGGCCGGGACAAGCCCGGCCATGACGCCGGGGAGGCCGGCTTCTATCTAAATCCTCAGCCCGTCAGCGCCGCCAGCAATTCATCCGGGCGTTCGGCCATGATCATGTGGCCGGCGCCGGGCACGACGACGGTCTTTGCATGCGGGATCGCGGCGGCAAGTGCCTTGCCGGCCTTCACCGGCGTCATCATGTCCCGCTCGCCGAGGATGAGAGTCGTGGGCACCTTCACGCTCGTGGCAGCCTGAAGCGCATTGGCGTAAGCGTTGCAAGCCGACAAATCCCTGAACAGCACGCCCGGCTCGCAGTGTTTCAACACGGCCTGGGCGCCGCCATGCATCCACAGGCCCGGTGCGAGGCTGCCGCCGAGCTCGGCGTTGAAGCCGAGTCCCCAGATAGAGACCATGTCGTTTGCATCCTGCGAATTGGCTTCGGCCGCTTTCAGCAGATCCGGGCCGACCGTCATGGTCGCGGCCGTGCCGATCAGGCTGAGCGCGGACACCTTGTCGGGGTGACGTGCGGCCGTCTCCAGCGAGATCAGCGATCCCATGGAATGGCCGATCAGATGCGCTTTCGTCGCTCCGGCCGCATCGAGCAGGGCCGCCGTCCAGTCGGCCATCTCGGCGATGCTGCCGAGCGAGGGTCCGGGCGAGCGGCCGTGACCGGGCAGATCAGGCGCCAGCACGCCAAAGCCATGATGGGCGAACCAGCGCGTGTGCAGCGCCCAGGTCGAATGATCGAAGCCGGCGCCATGGAGGAAGACGACTGCGGGCAGGGATCTGTCGAAGTCGCGGCCGCCGGTTGCGACCAGCACCTCGGCGCCGTTGACGGAGAGCTTCATGGTGTCAGACCTTTTGCGAGATGCGCAGCGCTTGGGTGAGATCGTCGATGATGTCGCTTGCGGTCTCGATGCCGACCGAGAGCCGCACCAGCTCCTCGCCGATGCCGGAGGCCTTGAGCTGCTCGGCGTCCATCTGCTGGTGCGTGGTCGACGCGGGATGGATCACCAGCGTCTTGGCGTCGCCGACATTGGCGAGATGACTGATCATGCGCAGCGCTTCGATGAACTTGCGTCCCGCGGGCCGGCCGCCCTTGATTCCGAAGGAGACGATCGAGCCGGCGCCGCGCGGCAGCAATGTCTTTGCCAGCTGGTAGTCAGCGTGGTCCTCCAGCGAGGGATGCAGCACCCAATCTACGGCCTTGTTGGATTTCAGGGCTTCCAGCACGAGGTGCGTGTTCTGCATGTGGCGGTCCATGCGCACACCGAGCGTCTCCACGCCCTGCAACAGCTGGAAGGCGTTGGTCGGGGATAGACAAGCGCCGAAATCGCGCAGGCCTTCGGTGCGCGCGCGCATGATGAAGGCGGCCGTGCCGAACTGCTCGTCGAAGACGATGCCGTGATAGCCGCCATAGGGCTCGGTCAGCACGCCGAATTTTCCGGATGAACGCCAATCGAAACGGCCGCCGTCGACGATGGCGCCGCCGATCGCGATGCCGTGGCCTCCGATCCATTTGGTCGCCGAATGCATGACGATGTCGGCGCCGAGCTCGATCGGACGGCTGAGATAGGGCGTGGCAAAGGTGTTGTCGATCAGCAGCGGAATCTTCGCGTCATGCGCGATCGCCGCGACCTTCGGAATATCAAGCACTTCGAGCCCGGGATTGCCGATGGTCTCGCCGATCACCAGCTTCGTGTTCGGCCTGATCGCGGCGCGGAGCGCGTCGAGATCGCGCGGCTTGACAAAGCTGGTGGTGATGCCGAAGCGCGGCAACGTGTGTGCCAGCAGGTTTATGGTGCCGCCATAGAGCGAGCTCGACGCCACGATATGGTCACCGGCATTGAGCAACGTCGCGATGGCCAGATGGAGCGCGGCCATGCCGCTTGCGGTGCAGATCGCGCCGACGCCGCCCTCCAGCGCCGCAAGCCGTTCCTCGAGCACACCCGTGGTCGGATTGGAGATGCGCGTATAGATGTGGCCGGCGCGTTCGAGATTGAACAGCGCGGCGGCGTGATCGGAGTCCTGGAACACGTAGGACGTGGTCTGGTAGATCGGCACCGCGCGGGCGCCGGTCGCGGGATCCGGATGCTGGCCCGCATGCAGGCTCAGGGTCTCGAAGGCGGGCGGTTTTGGTGCGGGCATGCGTGGCCTCGTTGCTCGGTCGGCGGAGGTGGCTCTTGTGCCACAAAACAGCGTGCGAAGTCAGCCCATTGACGGCGTGGCCTAGCCCCGGATCGCCTGCTCGATGATCCGCGCCTCCCGCAGCAAAATCTCCGCGACCTCCTGTTCGCGGCGCGGGCCGAGCCTGGTCCGAACGGCAGAGACGGTCATCGCGGCAGCGGGGCGGCCGTCCGGGGTCTTGATCCAGGTCGAGATCGATTTCGTGCCCTGCACGAGACCAATTTCTCTCATGCCATACCCCAGCCGTCTTGCGGCGGTGACCTGGCCCAGCACGGTCGCAGCGTCGGTCCGGTAGGCCTCGAATCTCTTCTCATTGGCTGCGACGATTTTTCGCGCGTCCTGCGCCGGCATCGCGGCGAGGATGGCAACGCCCGCGCTGGAGACACCGAGCGGCCGGCGCGCGCCGACCTCGATCGACAGCACCTGGATCGGATAGACACCGATCCTGCGATCGACGCACAGCGTGTCGTTGCCGGTCCGCACCGTCAGGAACAGCGTGTCGCCGATCTCGGTGGAGGCGCGTTGCAGTGACGGATTGGCGGCGATTAGCAGCCGCGACGGCCGTGCCCGTGCGAGCGCGAGCTCCGGCACCTGATTGCCGATCGCGTAGCGGCCGGTCCTATCATGCCGTTCGACGATGCCTTCCTCGATCAGCACGTGGACGATGCGATGCACGGTCGGACGGGTGAGGCCGGTCGCCCGCACCACCTCGGCCAGCGGCACGCCGTCTTCGCGGCCCGCGGCGAGAATGCGCAGTACCGCGAGCGCGCGGCGGATCGCCTGCGCGCCCTGTCGCGGTTCGGTCATGCGGCGGGTGGATTTTGCGGAAGTCGTCTTGTCCATAATATGGACAAGAACGCCACAATTTCCTCGACAGGTAAAGCGCGCATCTGGAGATTGCGCTCCGAATCGAGATGCCGTGTACGAATTCAGGCAAATCGACGTAAAATTGGAAGCGCCGCCGGGAGGTTAACATGAGATTAATCTGGATTGCCATAGCTGCCGCAGCGGCGATGTTGACGGGACCGGCGTCGGGCCAGCAATGGCCGGCGCGCAACGTCAAGCTGATCGTGCCCTATCCGGCCGGCGGCAATGTCGATAGCGCCGCGCGCATCATCGCCGACAAGCTTCAGGAAAAGCTCGGCCAGCCCTTCATCATCGAGAACAAGGCGGGTGCCGGCGGCATGATCGCGGGCGAGGCGTTCGCGAAATCCGCGCCCGACGGCTACACGCTGTTCGTCGGCGCCAACGGCCCGGTGCTGTTCGCGACCGAGATCAACAAGCGCGACGTGTACAACTGGAAGAAGGACTTCCTGCCGATCACGACGATCTCGATGACGCCGCTGGTGCTCGAGGTGCATCCGTCGGTGCAGGCGACGAATTTCAAGGAATTCATCGACCTCGCCAAGCGCGAGCCCGGCAAGCTGACGATGGCCTCGCCCGGTCCCGGCACCACCAACCATTTGCTCAGCGAGCTGATGCAGTCCAGCCTCGACCTGCAATGGGTCACCGCGCACTATCGCGGCAATGCGCCTGCAGTCAACGATCTCCTGGGCGGGCAGGTGCAGTTCGCGTTCGACCAGCTCACCGTCAGCCTGCAGCACATCAAGGCCGGCCTGTTCCGGGCGCTCGCCGTCACCAGTCCGCACCGCCTGAAGTCGCTGCCCGACGTGCCGACCTTCGCCGAGCTCGGCTACAAGGATTTCGACGGCCAGACCTTCACCGGCCTGTTCGCACCGGCAGGCACGCCGGCGCCCGTGATCGACAAACTGCACGAGGCGCTGACCGCGATCCTGAAGGATCCCGCCGTGGTCGACAAGTTCGAGAAGCTCGGCGGCGAAGCCGTCGCGATGACGCCCGACGAATTCAAGGCCTATCTCGAGCGCGAGGACGCCAAATGGATTCCGATCGTGCGCAAGGCCAACATCAAGGCGGATTGATCGATGCGGATCGACCCCACCGAGCTCGGCGCCGAGCGCATCTACCGGCTGATGACCGGCATCGTGGTGCCGCGCCCGATCGCCTGGGTGACGAGCCTGTCGCGCGCGGGCGTGCTCAACCTCGCGCCGTTCAGCGCCTTCACCTTCGTCTCGCAGAAGCCGCCGATGCTGGCCATCAGCGTCGGCCGCAAGGGCGCGGACTACAAGGACACCGCGCACAACATCCTCGACACCGAGGAATACGTCATCCACATCGCCGATACCCCGCTGATGCAGGCCGTGCACGACTCATCGGTCGAGCATCCGCCTGAGATCAGCGAGGTCGCGGAGCTTGGCCTTGAGACGATCCCGAGCGAGCGCATCAAGGTGCCGCGTCTTGGCATTGCACCCGTCGCGATGGAATGCCGCTTCCGGCAGTGCCTCGAATTCGGCGACGCCCGCAGCCGCCTGATCGTCGGCGAGGTCGTGATGTTCCACCTCCGCGACGGCCTCGTGAACGACGGCAAGGTCGAAACCGCGGCGCTCGATCCGATCGCACGCATCGGCGGGCCGCGCTACGCCCGGCTCGGCGAGATCGTGACGCTACGCGGCGTATTCCAAACTCCCAAATCGAAAGACTGAGCGCGCTACCCCTGCGCGCGCCCTAAGGCCATTGGAGAACGACCATGCGACTCTTAAGTTATCTCCTGGACGGAGAGCCGCGCTATGGTGCCGCCATGGAAGGCGGTGTCGTCGATCTGACCCTGCGGATCGGCCGCGACTTCTCCGATGTGAGGGCGGTGATCGCAGCCAATGCGCTGGCCGACGCGCAGGAAGCCGTCGTCGGACAAAAGCCGGACTACGCACTCGACGATCTCGTGCTGCTTCCGCCGGTGCTGGCGCCGGAAAAGCTCTGGTGCATCGGCGTCAACTACGCCGAGCGCAATGCGGAGTATAAGGACAGCTCCGACCTGCCCAAATATCCCAGCCTGTTCGTGCGCAGCATGTCCTCGATGACGGGCTCCGGTCAGCCGCTGGAGAAGCCTCACGTCTCCGAGCAGCTCGATTACGAAGGCGAGCTCGTCATCGTGATCGGCCAGGGCGGCCGCCACATCCCGCGCGAAAAGGCCTGGGCGCACATCTTCGGCATGACCTTGTGCAACGAGGGCACGATTCGCGACTGGCTGCGCCACGGCAAGTTCAATGTCACGCAGGGCAAGAATTTTGATCGCTCCGGCAGCATCGGTCCCTGGATCGTCACCGCGGACGAGCTCGACCCGCGCGGGCCTCACGACATCATCACGCGCGTCAACGGCGAGGTGCGGCAGCAGGACACCACCGAGCGCCTGATGTTCCCGTTCGATTTCCTGATCTCCTATCTCTCGACCTTCGCCACGCTGAAGCCCGGCGACATGATCGTGACGGGCACGCCGACCGGCGCCGGCGCCCGTTTTGACCCGCCTCGCTGGCTGAAAGTCGGCGACGTGGTCGAGGTCGAATCCAGCCGCATCGGCGTGCTGCGCAATACCGTCGCGGCGGAGAGTTAAGCCATGCTGGATACTCCCACGATCGAACGCCTTGCCGCGCGGCTCGACGAGGCCGAGCGCACCAAGACGCTGATCACGATGTTCACCAAAGACCATCCCGATTTCAGCATCGAGGATGCCTATGCCGTTCAGCGCGCCTGGACCAAACTCCAGATCAGTCGCGGTCGCGTCATCAAGGGCCACAAGATCGGCCTGACCTCGAAGGCGATGCAGAACGCGGTCGGCATTTCCGAGCCGGATTACGGCGTGCTGTTCGCCGACATGTTCTATGCCGACGCCACGCCGATTCCGTTCGACCGCTTTCACGCGCCGCGAATCGAGGTCGAGCTCGCCTTCGTGCTGAAGGCGCCGCTGCGCGGGCCGGATTGCACCATCTTCGACGTGCTCAACGCCACCGACTACGTCACCCCGGCGCTGGAGATCCTGGAGACGCGCATGCACCGCGTCGATCCCGAGACCGGCAAGGCGCGAAAGGTCATGGACACGATCTCGGACAACGCGGCCAACGCCGCGCTGGTGCTCGGCGGCCGGCCGTTCCGTCCGATGGACGCGGACATGCGCTGGATCGGCGCGCTGCTGTTCCGCAACGGCGAGGTCGAGGAAACCGGGCTTGCGGCCGGCGTGCTCAATCATCCCGCCAACGGCATCGCCTGGCTCGCCAACCGCCTCGCGCCGCATGACGAGCATCTCGCCGCCGGCGAGGTGGTGCTGGCCGGATCGTTCACGCGTCCGGTCGACATCCGCCGTGGCGACACGTTTCATGCCGATTATGGCGCCTTCGGATCGGTGTCGTGCCAATTCGTCTGAACAAGCTAGCAAGAAGGAGCGCATCATGACCGGTCACACGCGGCGCAAGAGCATCCATATCGGCGGCTTCAAGCACGCCAACCCGATTCCGAACGCCTGCCGCATCGGCAATCTCGTGATGTCGGGCGTCATCCTGGGCCGCGATGCGGCTGGCGCAATGCCCGAGAGCCTGGACGCGCAATGCGCCAACATGTTCGCGCATATGAAGGCGACGGTGGAAGCCGCCGGCGGCACCACGGACGACATCATCAAGATGACGGTGTGGCTGAAGGACCGCACGCAGCGCGGGCCGGTCAATGTCGAGTGGCTAAAAATGTTTCCGGACGAGCATTCACGTCCGGCACGCCACGCGCTGCCGATGGACAACATGGATGGCGGCGCGCTGGTGCAGTGTGACTTCACCGCAATGATCGACTGAGGGAGTTTCGCGTATGCCGACCTATCTGCCGTTCGATCCGAACCCGCGCCGCCCGGTCAAGGCGCCACCGCCCAAAACCGTCGACAGCCAGTTTCACGTGCTGGGCCCCATCGACAAATATCCGGAGCGTCCTGGTGCTGCCTATCGGATGCCGACCGCGACCTGGGAAGCGGCGCTGCGCGTGCACAAGACGCTCGGCATCGAGCGCGGCATCATCGTGCAGACCACCACCTATGGCGCCGATCATGCCGTCGTGCTCGACGGTCTCGCCGCGATGGGCCCGAACTATCGCGGCTGCGCCAACGCGCTGGTGTTCGCCGAGGCGAACGATGCTTATCTCGCCAAGCTGCATGATGCGGGTGTCCGCGGCGCGCGCTTCAGCTTCCGCCAGGAGCTCGGCGCCGTGCTGTCGGATGCTGATTTCGCCCGCGCGATTGCGCGTATCCGCGAGCTCGGCTGGTACGTCAAGATCCAGCCCGAGAAGGACGGCATCATGTCGAGCGTCGCCAAATACGAGAACCTCGACGTCCCCGTGCTGATCGACCACATGGCCCGGCCCGATCCGGAAGCCGGCAGAAACGATCCGAACCTGCGCAAGATGCTGGAGCTGCTCGCCAAGGGCAATTTCTGGGTGATGCTGTCGCTCGGCGAAAAGACCTCGAAGCGCGGTGCTCCTTACGACGACGTCATCCCGATCGCGCGGGCCTATATCGAGGCCGCGGTCGACCGCTGCGTCTGGGCCAGCGACTGGCCGCACCCGGTCTCGGTGAAGCAGCCGCCCAACGACGCCGATCTGCTGGAGTTGATGTACCGCTACGCGCCCGACCAGGCGGAGCTGGAGAAGATATTGGTGCACAATCCGGCAAAGCTGTTCGGCTTTCCGGATTAGGGCGACCCGTCATTGCGAGGAGCGGAGCGACGAAGCAATCCAGACTTGCTTCCGCAGAAGCACTCTGGATTGCTTCTCTGCGCTCGCAATGACGAACGCGCCATTGCCAAGTCGGCCGCGCCAGACTCTGCGCTCACCCCGCCAGCCGATCCCTGACCCCGGCTGCGATCTCGAACGAGCGCAGCCGTGCGGCGTGGTCGTAGATCTGGCCCGTGGTCATCAGTTCGTCCGCGCCGGTCTCGGCGATCAGCGCCTTCAGCTTCGCTTCGACCATGTCAGGCGTGCCGACCGCCGAGCACGACAGCGACTGACCGACCATCGCCTTTTCGGCCGGCGACCACAGCGCGTCCATGTCGTCGACCGGCGGCGGCAGCGGACCCGGCGTGCCGCGGCGCAGATTGATGAACTGCTGCTGCAGCGAGGAGAACATGCGCTGCGCGTCCGCGTCGCTGTCGGCGGCGAACACGTTGACCCCGACCATCGCGTAGGGCTTGTCGAGCTGGGCCGACCGCTCGAAGCGCGCGCGATACTCGCGCAGCGCCGGCATCATCATCTGCGGCGCGAAATGCGAGGCGAACGCGAACGGCAGGCCGAGCATGCCTGCGAGCTGCGCGCCAAAGGTGCTGGAGCCCAGGATCCACAGCGGCACCTTCGTCCCCATGCCCGGCACGGCGCGGATGGCCTGGTTCGGCTGCACGTCGCCGAGCAGCGCCTGCAACTCCAGCACGTCCTGCGGAAAATTCTCGGAACTGGTGGCGAGATCGCGCCGCAGCGCCCGCGCGGTGAACTGGTCGGTGCCCGGCGCCCGCCCGAGCCCGAGATCGATCCGCCCGGGATAGAGCGAGGCCAGCGTGCCGAACTGCTCGGCGATGACCAGCGGCGAATGGTTCGGCAGCATGATTCCGCCGGAACCGACCCGGATGGTTTTAGTGCCGCCCGCGATATGCCCGATCACCACCGAGGTCGCCGCACTCGCGATGCCGGTCATGTTGTGATGCTCGGCCAGCCAGAACCGCTTGTAGCCCCAGCTTTCGGCGTGCCGGGCCAGATCGAGCGAATTGCGAAACGCTTGTGACGCATCGCCGCCTTGGCGGATGGGCGCGAGGTCGAGCACGGAGAAGGGGATCATGGGTGGGTCCGAATGGCGCGTGCGATGGGAACGTGGACTCGACATGTAGGAGCCGGCCGCAGGAATACCAGCGGAAACGATCATGGTGCTGCGCCGCCTCCCTTACGCGGAGGCGAAATCCTTGCTGCTGATGCATGCGGCAAATCCGCCTGCATGGAAACCTCGGGCCGCATTGCGGCGTTGCTGGCCGGTTTAATCAATGGCCACGATTTTTATTTCGAGGACTTTCCTTTGGACAGATTCAATATCGGCGTTCATGTCGTTGCGCTGGCTGCGGCCTTCGCGCTGGCGGTTCCGATCGGGTGGGACCGCGAGAAGCGGGCGCGCAGCGCGGGCTTGCGCACTTTTCCGCTGGTCGCAATGGCAAGTTGCGGCTTCGTGCAGGCCAGCGAAAGCCTGCTCGTGCATTCGCCTGACGGGATGGCAAAGGTGATCGAGGGCCTCATCACCGGCATCGGCTTCATCGGCGGTGGCGCTATCCTCAAGCAGGGGAATTCGGTGCAGGGCACCGCGACGGCCGCGAGCCTCTGGGCCACCGGCGCAATCGGCGTCTCCGTCGGGCTCGGCGCTTACGATGTCGCGGTGACGGTCGCCGTGTTCACGTTCCTGACGCTTCGCTTGTTGACGCTGGTGAAGGAAGAAGACGATCATTGATGGCGTGTGCGAGCGGCCTGCACCCCCGTTCACAACACCGTCATTGCGACCCGTTCCACCCCTCGTCTCAACTGGGCGTCTCGCCCCTGTTGTTGTACCATTGCCGGAGCTACTGCTCCGTTGCAGGAGGAACCGACATGACCACGGTCCTACTCAATCGCCGCAACCTCCTTGTCGCTGGCGGCTCCGCCCTGGCCACCGGCATGTTGGCAACCAGCGTTCCCGGGCTGATATTGCCGGCACGCGCGGACGGCCTCGCACCGACCGAGACGATGTCGGGCGGGGCGAACAATTACCGCAAGGGCGCGGCGATCGTGGAGCGGATCGGCAAGGGCGGCTTCTGGATGAGCGGCACCGTGCGCCGCGCCGGCGACGGGGCGCCGCTCGCAGGCCAACGCATCCAGATCTGGGCACACACCGCCGAAGGCCAGGAGCACGAGCCGCAGAGTCATGGCGCCACGCTCACCGACAAGGACGGCAAGTTCCGGCTCGAGATGCCGCAGATCATTCCGATCTTCGGCCAGCCCCATGGCCATCTCGCCTATGACAGCGGCGAGTTCAAAACCGTGTTCCTGCGGCCGGTGATGCGGAGCGCAAAGGAAACCAACCTCGAAGCGCACTTCGTCCTGCAGCCGGCCTGATCGCATTGGAGATGAAGGGGCGGCGATCGGCACGGGCGCCCCTGATCTGGGTCGCCCTTGCTTTGGCCATCGGCGTGCCGATCGCGCTCGCTGCCGGAAGCGAGCAGCTCGCATGGCGCGGCCCGGTCTACATCCTCGCCGGCTTCGCCGGGATCATCGCGCTCGGTCTCGTGCTCGTTCAGCCCCTGCTGATCGGCGGATATCTGCCGGGTCTGTCGGCCTATCGCGGCCGGCGCGCCCATCACTGGATCGGCGGCGCGCTGGCTCTGGCGGTCGTGATCCATGTCGCCGGCCTCTGGATCACCAGCCCGCCCGATATGATCGACGCCCTGACCTATACATCGCCGACGCCGTTCTCCCCCTTCGGCGTGACCGCCATGTGGGCCATCTTCACGGTCGCGCTTCTGGCGCTGCTACGCCGACGATTGGGACTGCGGCTGCGCACCTGGCGCATCGTCCATATTCCCCTCGCGATCGTCATCGTCGCAGGAAGCGTGGCCCATTGCCTGCTGATCGAGGGGACGATGGAGACGATCTCGAAGGCAGCGCTGTGCGCAGCTGTGCTTGCGGCGACCGTCAAGGTGATGGTTGACCTCTGGCGAAAGCGGACGCTCCGCGGCGAGAGTGTTGCGCGGCAGTAAGAGTAGGGTGGGCAAAGGCGCGTAGCGCCGTGCCCACCATCTATCTATCAATAGTGGTTGGTGGGCACGCTTCGCTTTGCTCACCTACGAGCTACGAAATTTTCGCTGACCGCCTTGTTCCAACACGTTGAGCATCGTCAGCGCCGATGTCTCCTCTGCTTGCCGCGGAAGGCCGTGAAGATTATCCTCCCGCGATGGCCGTCAGTGTCCCCGACCTGAAAGCATTCCTGCTCGCCACACCGTTCTTCGGCGGTATCCCGGATCAAAGTCTCGACCTCCTGATGTCGATGCTGGTCGAGTGCCGATTTGATCCCGGAGCAACCGTCGTGACGGAGGGCGAGCCCGGACGCTCGCTGTTCATCGTCAAATCCGGCCGGCTGGCGGTGAGCAAACGGGCGAATTCTGGGAGCGCCGTCCCGATTTCCGTTCTGGAGCCCGGCGATTTCTTCGGCGAGATGACGCTGATCGAAATGCAGAATCGATCCGCCACGGTGATCGCGGAGAGTCCGACGGTGCTCTACGAGTTGACCGCCAAAAAGCTCTACGCCTGCTACAAGGCCGATATCCACGCCTATGTGATCGTCCTGCAGAACATCAATCGCGAGCTATGCCGACGGCTGCGCCGTTCCGATGATCGATTTGCGGGGCATTGGATGGGTGACGACAAGTGATCAACTGATAATGCGTAGGATGGGTAGAGCACTTGCGAAACCCATCATGTTTCGTCACCGCCGTAAGGCCGCGATGGTTGGCGGCGGCCGTCCGCATGTCGACGACATGAGCGACCCAGCTGCTCGTCAAGATCGAATCGGCTGCCCGATTCCCAGCAAGTTACCTTCGCTGTCGCGGAACCACGCGCCCCGCTCACCGATACCCTTGCTGGGGTAATTCCCGGTAATCGCGGCAATTCCATCAACGGTCTTCAAGCCGGGTAGGTCATATTCCTCGAATTCGACTCCCCGCACGCGAAGCTCGCGCACCGTTGCCTCGATATCCTCAACTTCCCAGCCCATCTGTGTGTGCGTGCCGAATTGCAGTCCGGCCGAGATGAATATCGCAAACTCGCCATTCGCACAGACGTAACGGAGTCCACCCTCGCGCTGTTCGACCGGCTCGAGCCCGAGTTTTTTCGAATAGAACGCTCGCGCCCGATCGAGGTCTTTGGCTGGAAGCCGGGTTGCCACCTTCGCGTTCCCAAGCATGCCTCTCTCCTTTTTTAGTCTTAGGCTCGCGTAGGATGGGTAGAGCACTTGCGAAACCCATCATGCATGCTTGGCCACCGAACAAGGTCTTAGCTGCGCCAGGACTGTCGCGGGATTGCCTCTTGGATTCGCCGATTATGTCAAAAGCAGCACGCGTGGCCAAGGGCGACCCGTCGGGCAAAACACCCGCCTCCCGCAAAACCTCGTCAACCCTCCTCCAGAAAAATATTCCACTTTACCGAAATTCGGAATCGCAGTATCAATCCGTCATCCCGGTCCAGGGAGAGGGGCGATCGTCCGTCGTAACGAACGTGGATCGGGGGGCGGTGGACGCGGCAGTGCCGGGCACGCGAAGGCGGGATTAGGGCGAGATGAACCTCGTGAGGTCCTGTTGCGTGCGGACGAACGGCGCTCAAGTCCTGCGAAGCCCTTTTGGGCGAAGCAGGACGTGTCCGGCGAAGCCTCTTGGCGAAGCCGGATCGCTGCGTACGGCAAAATCGTGTGGTCCTGGCCGTCGTTGCTACGGTCAAGCCTTGCGGAGATGGATCGGGGCTCAACCGGGTCTTGGTCCATCGCCAATTCGCAAGGCGACGGTGACAAAAAGGAACTCGTCGCCGGGGAGAGCGCGGCATAAGCCGTCAACCCACTGCGCAGGGAAGGCCGAGTGTTCGGCGTCACCTGTATGCTGCTGTGCGGTCTCTTTGCGCTACATCTTTGCGCAGCGGACCGCGGGTGCCAGCCGGCACCCGGTCTTCCCTGCGCCCTCTTCACAGAGGAGGGTCAAGGTAAAAGCAAAGCTCGGGCATCTCGTGCCGCGAGAAGGCTGCTTCATGTGCGATTTGAGCCAGGGAATGGTGCTGCCAGACAGGATTGAACTGTCGACCTCTCCATTACCAATGGAGTGCTCTACCACTGAGCTACGGCAGCATGTGCTGGGGTAAGAATCGGCCGCCACGAGGGGCCTACCAAGCGGGCCGATATCTGCCACAAGCCCCCCTCCTGTGCAAGCTTGCTTGCTCCGCCAAAGCGATAAAATCGGGTCGATATCGGGGCCAAAATGCCTGTTTTGGCTCGAAACGGCCGACTTTCCGCGGAATAGGTTCCGATATCCCCACCCAACTGGCCAGTTGCCCGATACGCCGGATTCAATCCATTTCGATTTTCGCACGATCGGATCGCGCGGGCCTCTTGAGCTGCCTTATTCCTCGGGCATGTTATCGCCGATCGCTGTAATGGACCTCGATGGCAGACGAGAACGACAAGAGCACGAAGCAGGACTCCAGACACGACCGGGCGTCTCGCGACGACCGGCTGAAATCGGCGCTGCGCGAAAACCTGAAACGGCGAAAGATGCAGGCGCGCGAACGGGCCGCAAGTGGCGGCCCCTCGCGGAACGAAGATGATTCCCTAGATGAGGGGACCGCCGGCGAGATAGCCGACAAGACCGGCGACTAGAATTTTGGAGTGCATGGACGTGGCAATGGGGCAGGACGAGCAACGACCCGAGAGTGACGCGCAGATGTCGCGGTTCACCCGCCCTGAACAGACCTTTCCGACGCTGACATCAGCCGAGATCGAGCGGATGAGACATTTCGGCGAGGTCCGCAACTATGCCGATGGGGAATTCCTGTTCGAAACCGGGAAGCCCGGGCCGGGCATGTTCGTCGTGCTGAAGGGCCACGTCGCCATCACCCAGCGCGATGGCCTCGGCCATGTCACGCCGTTGATCGACCAGGGGCCGGGGCAATTTTTGGCCGAGCTGAGCCAGCTCTCCGGACGGCCGGCGCTGGTGGACGGCCGCGCCGAAGGCGATGTCGAGACGCTGCTGTTGCCGCCGGAGCGGCTGCGCGCGCTGCTGGTCGCCGAGGCCGAGCTCGGCGAGCGCATCATGCGCGCGCTGATCCTGCGCCGGGTCAATCTGCTGCAGGGCGGCGTCGGCGGCGTCGTGCTGATCGGTCCGTCGCATTCGGCAGGCGTGGTGCGGCTGCAGGGCTTCCTCACACGCAACGGCCAGCCGCATCATCTGCTCGATCCCGCGCGCGATCGCGACGCCGCCGACGTCATCGCGCGTTATTCGCCCAAGCCGGACGACTGGCCGCTGGTCGTCACCCCCGATGGTGCGGTGCTGCGCAATCCCGGCGAAACCGAGCTTGCGCGCGCGATCGGCATGATCGGCGGCCCGCGCAACGACCGCATCTACGACGTCGCGATCGTCGGCTCCGGGCCGGCCGGGCTCGCCACGGCCGTGTATGCCGCGTCCGAAGGCCTCTCGGTCGCCGTGCTCGACACCCGCGCCTTCGGCGGCCAGGCCGGCGCCAGCGCGCGCATCGAAAACTATCTGGGCTTTCCGACCGGCATTTCCGGCCAGGCCCTGACCGCGCGCGCCTTCAACCAGGCGCAAAAGTTCGGCGCGGAGATCATGATCCCGGTGACGGTGAAGTCGCTCGACTGCACGCGCAAGGACGGCGCGTTTTCGGTGGCGCTTGATGGCTGCGATCCGCTGCATTCGCGCGCGGTGGTGGTCGCGAGCGGCGCGCGCTATCGCCGGCCCGAGATCGAGAACCTCGACACGTTCGAGGGCCGCGGCGTCTGGTATTGGGCCTCGCCGGTCGAGGCGAAGCTGTGCGCCGGCGAGGAGGTCGCGCTGGTCGGTGCCGGCAACTCCGCGGGGCAGGCCGCTGTTTTCCTCTCGGGGCACGCCAAAAAAGTGCTGATGATCATCCGCGGCGGCGGCCTTGGCGCCAGCATGTCGCGCTATCTCATCGAGCGCATCGAAGCCACGCCGAATATCGAACTGATGTTTAACACCGAGATCACGGCGCTCGAAGGCGACGAGGCTTCGCTGCTGCGGCGCATCCGCTGGAAGAGCCGGCTCTCGAGCGACGAGGATTTCGCCGACATCCGCAATCTCTTCCTGTTCGTCGGCGCCGATCCCGCCACCAACTGGCTCGACGGCTGCGGCGTGACGCTCGATCGCGGCGGCTTCGTCGTGACGGGTGCGCAGTCCGAGCAGAACCAGGGCCGACTGGTCGCACCGCTGGAGACCTCGGTGCCCGGCGTCTACGCCGTCGGCGACGTCCGCTCCGGCTCGGTCAAGCGCGTCGGCGGCGCCATCGGCGAGGGCGCCCAGGTCGTGGCCTCCCTGCACGGCTTCCTCGGCGACGCCGCAAAACCGGCGCTTTAGAGCACGATCCGGAAAGCGTGCAGCGGTTCCGAAAAGATCGTGCTCAAACAATGAGTCAAGGAGAAGACAAGCAGATGGCAAGTCGATTGAGGCTTGCCATCCTGCGGTGTGATGCGGGACTATCTCCTCATCCTGAGGAGCGCGCATCGCGCGCGTCTCGAAGGACGAAGGCCCGGATGCAACAGCCGGGCCTGCATGGTTCGCGCGGCGATGCGCAAGCATCGTCCGCAGGGGCGCTCGCGCGCCTCCTCACCATGAGGATCGACAAAGAAAACGCTTAACGGGAGGACTAAATGGCTGAAATCGTCGTGCTGTATAAAACGCCCACGGATGCTGCGGCCTTCGACAAATATTATGCCGAGACCCACATTCCGCTCGCGAAGAAACTTCCAGGCCTGAAGAAGTACGCCATCAGCAAGGGGCCGGTCGGCTCCCCCGCTGGACCTTCCGGAATCCATCTCGTTGCCATTCTCACCTTCGACAGCACGGCCGACATCCAGGCGGCATTCGCTAGCCCGGAAGGTAAGGCGACCGGCGCTGACGTGCCGAAATTCGCCAGTGGCGGCGCCGACCTGTTGATCTTCGACACCAAGGAAGTGTGAGCCGCGATTCGACTTTCGTCGACTCGTAGCCCGGATGGAGCGAAGCGCAATCCGGGGACACTGCATTTGCATGCGAAAATCCCGGATTACGCTATCGCTCCATCCGGGCTACGCACCACAAACTGCCGTCGTTTGTGACAGCGTTGCAAAAAACTCAGCCATGCGTTTGTCGATTCGCACGATGACGCATGGCTGCGCACGCATGTGTGACACCAGCGCGTGTGGCAATCCGATGAGGACCGTAATATCAATCCCGAACTCGACGCAGAGAGTAGGAGAGATGTCATGGTTCTTGGGTTGAGCTTGCCCGCCTTCACGCTGGTTCATGTTATCATCAGCCTGATCGGCATCGCAGCCGGCCTTGTGGTGATGTTCGGCCTGCTCGGCTCGAAGCCGATGCCGGGCCTGACCGCGATTTTCCTGCTGTTCACGATCCTCACCAGCGCCACCGGCTTCCTGTTTCCGTTCAAGGAGCTGCTGCCGTCGCATATCATCGGCATCATCTCGCTGGTGCTGCTCGCGATTGCCTGCATCGCGCTCTACGGCATGAAGCTCGCTGGCGTCTGGCGCCCGGTCTACATCGTGACCGCGATGATCTCGCTGTATTTCAATGTCTTCGTGCTGGTGATCCAGTCGTTCCTGAAGGTGCCGGCGCTCGCCGCGCTCGCGCCCGCCGTGGCGCCGGCGCCGCCCGGAGGTCCCGTGTTCGCCGTGGTGCAGGGCCTCGTGCTGGTGTTCTTCGCGGTGCTCACCGTCGGTGCCTGGCGCCGCTTCAAGCCGATGGCGTTCGCCTGATCATTCAAGGAGCCTGACAATGCCCACCATCACCACCAAGGACGGCATCGAGATCTTCTACAAGGACTGGGGCTCGGGCCAGCCGATCGTGTTCAGCCACGGATGGCCACTGTCAGCCGACGACTGGGACGCGCAGATGATGTTCTTCGTCACGCACGGCTATCGCGTCATCGCGCATGACCGTCGCGGCCACGGCCGTTCGTCGCAGGTCGCCGACGGCCACGACATGGACCATTATGCCGATGATCTCGCGGCCGTGACGGCCAATCTCGATCTCAAGAACGCGATCCATGTCGGCCACTCCACCGGCGGCGGCGAAGTCGTGCATTACATCGCGCGCCACGGCGAGAGCCGGGTGGCGAAGGCCGCGATCCTCTCCGCGGTGCCGCCGCTTATGCTGAAGACGGAGGCCAATCCCGGCGGCCTGCCGAAGAGCGTGTTCGACGATTTCCAGGTGCAGCTCGCTGCCGGCCGCGCCAGCTTCTACCGCGACATCGCGGCCGGCCCCTTCTATGGCTACAATCGTCCCGGTGCAAAGCCGTCGGAAGCGGTGATCCAGAACTGGTGGCGCCAGGGCATGATGGGCGGCGCGAAGGCCCATTACGACGGCATCGTCGCGTTTTCGCAGACCGACTTCACCGAGGATTTGAAGAAGATCACGGTGCCGGTGCTGGTGATGCACGGCGACGACGACCAGATCGTGCCCTACGCCGATTCCGCGCCGCTGTCGGCCAAGCTCTTGAAGAACGGCACGCTGAAGACCTACAAGGGTTTCCCGCACGGCATGCCGACGACGCACGCCGAGACCATCAATGCGGACCTGCTGGCGTTCTTCAAGGAGTGAGCGGCCTTACGCCAATATCGCCCTGATCGCGTCGAAGGTGCGCTTGACGAAAGCTTCCGGCTTCTCCCGCGCCCCTCCGCCGATCCAGCTCTCGCCGCCGACGCGCATCGCGCCGGTGGCGATCATGGCGACGAGGCGTGCCTTCAACTGGTCCGATTTGGTTCTGGCGCGCTGGGCGAGCCCGTCGGCCAGCGCCCGCTCGAGCTTCTCGTATTTGAGCTGATCGCGCGCCCGAAGCGCGGGATTGTCGCGCTTGAGCCGCGACATGGCCGCAGCCTCGGCAGGATCGATCCGCTTGAGCGCCGCCGCGATCGCGTTCTCGGCCGCCGTCAGCATGGTTTCGCCCGCCGGCCGCGCCACGACCTCCGCGACCAGTGCGGCAGCGGCGCCTTCCTGCCAGGCCGCGACCACGTCCTCTTTCGAGGCGAAATAATGGAAGAAGCTGCGTCGCGACACGTCGGCCGCGGCAGCGATGTCGTCGATGGTCGTGGCCTCGAAGCCACGCTCCAGGAATAGTGCCATCGCCCCGCGGGTCAACCGTTCGCGGGTCTCCTGCAATTTACGCTGGCGCAGGCCGGGGCCATCGGCGGATTTTGCCCCTGCCGGCAATGGCTTGGTGCGCCTGTTGACTGATTTCCCGGCGACCTTTGAAAGCTTCAAATCATTTCACCACTTGCAAAATTGCACTCAGTGCACATTTAGACCTGTCGCGGGCCTTTTCCCAGCCCGACGGAGCTATGGCATGACCGACTGGACCACGGCAGACATCCCCTCCCTCAGCGGCAAGACTGCCGTCGTGACCGGAGCGACGGGCGGCCTCGGCTATGAAACGGCGATGGCGCTGGCGGGCGCCGGGGCCATCGTCATACTCACCGGGCGCAACGACGCAAGGGGCCTGCGCGCGATCGAGGGCATTTGCGAGCGCTTTCCCAATGCACTGATCGCCTACGAGCATCTCGACCTCGCCAGCCTCGCCTCCGTCGTCGATTTTACCAAGCGCTTTGCCGCCGACAACGAGCAGGTCGACCTGCTCGTCAACAATGCCGGCGTGATGGCGCTGCCGAAGCGGCGGCAGACGGCGGATGGTTTCGAGATGCAGCTTGGCATCAATTATCTCGGTCATTACGCGCTGACGGCGCTGCTGTTGCCGCATCTTCGCCGGGCGAAGACGGCTCGGGTCGTCAACCTGTCGAGCCTTGCGCACCGCTCCGGAGCGATCAATTTCGACGATCTGCAGGCTAGGCATTCCTATCGTCCGTGGCGGGCCTATTGCCAGTCCAAGCTGGCGATGCTGATGTTTTCGCTGGAGTTGCAGCGCCGCAGCCTCGCCTCAGGATGGGGTCTGACGAGCCTTGCCGCACATCCCGGCTACGCGCGGACCGATCTGATTTCGAACGGGCCGGGCACCAGCAGTTTGCAGTCGCGCGTCAGCCGGTGGCTGCAGCCTTTCATCAGCCAGTCTGCCGCGGAAGGCGCGCTGCCGACCTTGTTGGCGGCGACCTCGCCGGCGGCGGAGCCGGGCGGCTATTACGGTCCGAACGGGTTCTACGAATTGAAAGGGCCGCCGCGGCCGGCGAAGATCATGCCGCAGGCGAAGGATTTCGCCTCGGCAGCCATGCTGTGGGATGTCTCGGCGACGTTGACCGGTATATCCTTCGACGAGATCGCGGCCGCCGCATGAGCCGCGAGCCTGTCGGGGAGCTCCCGATGCAGATCATCATTTTCGGCGCGACCGGCATGGTCGGGCAGGGCGTCTTGCGCGAATGCCTGATCGATGCCGGCATCGACCGAGTGGTTGCGATCGGCCGCAGCCCGACCGGCGTGCGCCACGCCAAGCTCACCGAGATCACGCACGGCGACTTCACGGACTACTCGGCGATCGAAGCGCAGCTCACCGGCTTCGACGCCTGCTTCTTCTGCCTCGGCGTCTCCTCGATCGGCATGAGCGAGGAGCGCTACCGTCATCTCACCTATGACGTCACGCTCGCGGCGGCGACCGCGCTGGCACGGCTCAATCCGCAGATGACGTTCGTCTATGTCACGGGCGCCGGCACCGATTCCACCGAGCAGGGTTCGCGGATGTGGGCGCGGATCAAGGGCAAGACCGAGAACGATCTGCTCAAGCTGCCGTTCAGGGCGGCCTACATGTTCCGGCCCGGTGCGATCCAACCGCTTCACGGGGCCCGCTCCAAGACCGCGTGGGTGCAGGCCGTGTATGTAGCAACCCGGCCACTGTGGCCGGTGCTGCGCCGGCTCTCGCCGCGGCTCGTCACCTCGACCGAGCAGATCGGCCGCGCCATGATCCGGGTTGCGCGGGAGGGGTATCCGCGAAAGGTGCTGGAGATGGAGGATATCAATAGCCTCTAGTCCAGTGGGGCGTTAGTTCTAAGGAAATTTCGCCGCCCGCGCGCGTTGAGCCCTGTCCGCCCGAAGGAGAAAGCGCCGTCGATGTCTCCCCAACTCAAACTGATCGCACTCGACGCCGACGACCTCTCCGTGATCTCGGCCCACGTCCAGGACGCCCGCGTGCAGCCCTCGGACATCATCTGGCGGCAGAGCGAAAAGCGGCTGGTGATCGGCATGAGCCGGTTGGACTGGGAGCAGACGCTGGACGGCGAGGCCGAGCCACGCAGGCTGGTGGCCGCCCTCCGTTTCGACCGCGTGCTCGCCTGCAAGTCGCGCGACATCGACCTCGACGCGCCGGACACTGTCCTGGACCTCATCGGCATCGAATTTCACGGCCAGGACGCCCCAGGCGGGAGCGCGCTGCTCCTGTTTGCCCAAGGCGGCGCCATCCGCCTCGACGTCGAATGCCTGGAATGCGAACTGACGGATCTGGGGGCGGATCAGTTGGGGACGGGGTTGGAGGCTGAAGGGGAGGGGTGAGGTGGCATGCCAAGGCCACGCATTCCGCTTTCGCCAGGACGACGCCGGAGGGGAACGGCCCGGCCCAAGGGTTGACGCAGCTTCCCCGCCGCGCCATTGAGCAGGGGCCTGGTGAGCCAAGCCGCGCCCCCAAAAACCAGTTAGAAGCCAAGATGCCCGTTCGTCTCGACCGCAGCAGCGCCGATTTTGATCAGCGATTCGGGGCCTTCCTCGCCGCCAAACGCGAGGCCTCGGCCGACGTCGAGGCGGCCGCGCGTGCCATCGTCGACGACGTGGCGAAGCGGGGCGATGCTGCCCTGCTCGAGGCCACGGCAAAGTTCGACCGGTTGACGCTCGATGCATCCGGCCTGCGCGTCACCGCCGCCGAGATCGAGGCCGCGGTGAAGGCCTGCGATGCAGCGACGCTGGATGCGCTCCAACTCGCGCGCGACCGCATCGAGATCTATCACCGCCGGCAACTGCCGAAGGACGAGCGTTTCACCGATCAGCTCGGCGTCGAGCTCGGCTGGCGCTACACCGCGATCGAATCCGCCGGCCTCTACGTGCCCGGCGGCACCGCGGCCTATCCGTCATCGGTGCTGATGAATGCGGTGCCGGCAAAGGTCGCCGGCGTGACGCGTCTCGTGATGGTGGTGCCCTCGCCCGACGGCAAGCTCAACCCGCTGGTGCTGGCGGCGGCAAAGCTTGGCGGCGTCACCGAGATCTATCGCGTCGGCGGCGCGCAGGCGGTTGCCGCGCTAGCCCATGGCACCGCGACGATCGCGCCCGTCGCCAAGATCGTCGGACCCGGCAATGCGTATGTCGCCGCGGCAAAGCGGCTGGTGTTCGGCAAGGTCGGCATCGACATGATCGCCGGTCCCTCCGAGGTGCTCGTCATCGCCGATGACACCGGCAATGCCGACTGGATTGCCGCCGACCTGCTGGCCCAGGCCGAGCACGATGCCAGCGCGCAGTCGATCCTGATTACCGATTCGGCGCGCCTTGCCGCCGATGTCGAAAAGGCCGTCGAGGCGCAGTTGAAGACGCTGCCGCGCGCCGCGATCGCCAGTGCATCGTGGGCCGATTTCGGCGCCATCATCATGGTGAAGCGCCTCAACGACGCCATTCCGCTCGCGGATGCGATTGCCGCCGAGCATCTCGAGATCATGACGCAGGATCCCGACGCGCTCGCCGCAAGGATCCGTAACGCCGGCGCCGTGTTCCTTGGGCCGCATACGCCGGAGGCGATCGGCGACTATGTCGGCGGCTCCAACCACGTGCTGCCGACGGCGCGCTCGGCACGATTCTCGTCGGGTCTCTCGGTGCACGATTTCCTCAAGCGCACCTCGATCCTGAAATGCGGCCCGGATCAGCTGCGTGCGCTGGGTCCGGCCGCGATGATTCTCGGTAAGGCGGAGGGGCTAGACGCCCATTCGCGCTCGATTGGATTGCGCCTCAATTTGTCATGACCCAGCCGCCCGAACAGGACGACTCGACCAATCGCATCGTCGGCGTCACGCTCGACGAGGACTCGATCGGCCGTTCCGGGCCCGACATCGAGCATGAGCGCGCGATCGCGATCTACGATTTGATCGAGCAGAATCTGTTCGCGCCGGAGGGCGCCGACGGGAAGGGGCCGTTCACGCTGCATATCGGCATCACCGGCAGCCGGCTGATGTTCGACATCCGCCGCGAGGACGGCACGCCCGTGGTCGCGCATCTGTTGTCGCTGACGCCGTTCCGGCGGATCGTGAAGGACTATTTCATGATCTGCGACAGCTACTACCAGGCGATCCGTACGGCGACGCCGGACAAGATCGAGGCCATCGACATGGGCCGCCGCGGCATCCACGACGAGGGCTCGCGCACGCTGCAGGAGCGGCTGAAGGGCAAGGTGCGGGTCGATTTCGAGACCTCGCGCCGGCTGTTCACGCTCATTACCGTCCTGCACTGGAAGGGTTAAGCGCGATGGCGGGTCCGCCACGCGCACGCGATCCGCAATCGGTGCTGTTCGCCTGCGCCATGAACAGCGTGCGCTCGCCGATGGCCGAGAGCCTGCTGCGTCACATGTTTCCGCAAGGCCTTTACGTGAAGTCGGCCGGCGCCAGGCGCGGCGAGCTCGATCCGTTCGCGGTCGCCGTGATGGCCGAGCTCGGCCAGGACATCTCCACCCACAAGCCGCAGACCTTCGAGGAACTGGAGGATTGGGAGGGGCTGAATTTCGACCTGATCATCACGCTGTCGCCGGAGGCGCACCACAAGGCGCTGGAGCTGACCCGCACGCTTGCGGCCGAGGTCGAGTATTGGCCGACGCTTGATCCCACCACCATGGAAGGCAGCCGCGACCAGAAGTTGGCGGCTTACCGCGACGTCTGCGACCAACTCCTGATGCGCATCCGCCGGCGATTTTCGAAGGTGGGCGCGGCGAACGGGTAGCATTCGACGCCCGTAACACCCGCGTCACAGACTGCAGGCACACGCTTCCCGTGCCCGTCGAATCGGTAAAGTCCGGGTTCCCGGGTTGTGAAATCAGCCCCCGTCCGATAGGTTCCGCGCGCAATTCACCCCCTGCTTCATTCCCCAAATCACCTGATGCTCGGCCGCCCCAAATTCGTTCTCGCCTCCGGTTCGCCGCGGCGCCTGTCGCTGCTCAACCAAGCCGGCATCGAGCCGGACGCGCTCCGGCCCGCCGACGTCGATGAGACGCCGAAGCGGGGCGAGCTGCCACGCGCCTGCGCCAACCGGCTCGCGCGCGCCAAGGCGGATGCGGCGCTCAAATCGGTGCAGCTCGACGACGAGCTGCGCGGCGCCTTCATCCTCTCCGCCGACACGGTGGTGGCGGTCGGCCGCCGCATCCTGCCCAAGGCCAACCTCGTCGACGAGGCCGCGCAGTGCCTGCGGCTGCTGTCGGGCCGCAACCACCGCGTCTACACCGCGATCACCCTGGTGACGCCGCGCGAGGCCTTCCGCCAGCGCCTGGTCGAGACCCGCGTCCGATTCAAGCGCCTCTCGGAAGACGACATCCAGGCCTATATCGGCTCCGGCGAATGGCGCGGCAAAGCCGGCGGCTACGCCGTGCAGGGCATCGCCGGCTCATTCGTGGTCAAGATGGTGGGGTCCTACACCAACGTGGTCGGCCTGCCGCTCTACGAGACCACCACGCTGCTCGGCGGCGAAGGTTTCCCGATCCGCTTCGGCTGGCTCAACGCCACCGCGGTGTGAGCCGAACAGCCGCTCCTGCAAAAATCGCGAAAACAACCCCATGCACAGTAGAATTGCCCCGCGGGAACCTGGCCGGGACGCCTGCGCTTCCGCCGGAGGAACCCCTTGGGCGACAGGCTCTTGAATTCTCTCGCCTCGTGCAAGCCGAGCACCCTATGGACGACCAGGTGAAAAAGCCCGCAAGCCCGCTCAAAACCTGCCCGATCTGCGGCAAGCCGCAGTCCGGGGCCACTCGCCCGTTCTGCTCCTCGCGCTGCCGCGACGTCGATCTGAACCGCTGGCTGAAAGGCTCCTATGTCATTCCCGGCCGGGATGACGAGGCCGATGGAGAGGAATAAGCCTATCGTATCAATTATTTAAGTTCTCGATGCGCCGTCGCGCGCCGTTCCCTCCGAGCCCCGTCCCGCCTTGTGCACAGCCGGGCCGCGGCCCGCGAAGCCATCGGCGAAGCGTGGGTGGACAGGCAGCCTTCAGCCCACTATAAACCGCCCGCTCGATGGGCTTTGGCCCCTCTTTGGAGCACGCCCAGGTAGCTCAGTTGGTAGAGCATGCGACTGAAAATCGCAGTGTCGGTGGTTCGATTCCGCCCCTGGGCACCAAATCCACGATTTTGTGCGCTGGGGCACAATTCGTACGGCCACATTCACCAGATGATCGGCGCGAAGGCCCTCGCAGATCTATCTCTCTAGCGCTCGCTAAGTGTACGTACGATCAAGTCCAGCCCGCCGCGCTCTGGGGCCCCGCTGCATCGACCCGACATCGAGACGCCTAGAAATACGACCGGGCCGATTGCTCGATCAAGCCGGATCGTTGCACCATCTGCTCAACTACGGTGAGCCAGATCTCGTAGTAGTCCCAGCTTGGGTCGGTCTCGTCGTGGGTGGCCTCCCAAGCGGCGATGCTTGATATCATTTCCGAGCGGAAATCCTCCCATTCGAACAAGCCTTGTTTGGAGAGAGCAAGCGCCAGGCCGAATGCCTGACGCTCCCAAGGCGCGCCGAAGCAAAGGCTTCCGTTATCCTTGGGTGGCATGTCGGTCTTCCCCAACATGCTTCCCAGGGCGAAATGCTCGAAATTTGTTTGCATCGCTTCAGGTGCTCGGCGGCTTGACGATCGCGACGCCCATCATCGACTCGGGTGTGACAAGAGCTGCCAACTGCTCTTCGCTGAAGGTATCGGTGCCCGCCGGTCGTTCCGGGACAACGAACCAGCGGATCTGGGCGCTGCTGTCCCAGGTCCTGATTTCCTTTTCCGGCCCAATGTTCAGACCAAATTCGCTCAGCACTTTGCGGGGCTCGCGTGCAGCTCGCGCGCGGAACGAAGGATCCTTGTACCAATAGGGCGGCAGGCCCAGAATCGGCCAAGGATAGCAGGAACAGAGGGTGCAGATGATGAGATTGTGCACCTCCGGCGTGTTGATCGCCGCTCGCATATGCTCGCCTTCGGCGCCGGCTCCCCCGGTCACGAACTTCATCTGTTCGACCGCAGCCATGGTGTCTTCGGCCAGAATCTTCTTGAATGCCGGATCGACCCACGCTTTCGCAACAAGCTTGGCGCCATTGAACGGGCCCATTTCAGTCGCGAAGATTGCCATGATCTTGTCGACAGTCTCGCGCGTGATGACTCCCTTCTCGATGAGCAGAGCCTCCAGCGCGCGGACGCGCGCCGCGTTCACCGTTTC
Source organism: Bradyrhizobium sp. Ken01 (assembly GCF_055807355.1). Taxonomy (NCBI): domain Bacteria; kingdom Pseudomonadati; phylum Pseudomonadota; class Alphaproteobacteria; order Hyphomicrobiales; family Nitrobacteraceae; genus Bradyrhizobium; species Bradyrhizobium sp. Ken01. The sequence goes on along the minus strand of NZ_JBVVPC010000006.1, from coordinate 68,393 downwards.
TCGATCCGTGGAATACTCGAAACGTTGCATCATGTGGCTCCTCAGGATGCGATGGCCGGTTCGAGATAGGCCTCGAACAGGTCTGCGTAAAAAGTAAAATGCTGCTCGGTATTTCCTGGCCACAGAGTTTCGGGATCGAATTTGACGCAGTAGACGGGCATTGCTTTGCCGATCCCGTCCGGCCCGATCTCGCAAAGATAAGTGTAAGCGTCAGGATACACGCTATCGATAATGCCCGCCTTGTTCCGAAGATGCCCTGGCAAGCGAGTGTGATCGACCGATTTCGGATCGGCGACGCAAACCGCCTCGCCGGCCGCGAAGCGCGGTTGGGTCGAGCGCTCCCGTTTCGGATCGTCGCCGATCAGCAGATATTTCCGCACGCGAGCGTCCACAGCCGCGTCTCCGCCTTTCGGCATGACTGGGGCTGACGTCAAGAAGGTTTCGGTTCGCGCGTCGAGTTCGATCTGAGTGATGTAACCCTTCGCGACGAAATACGCAGAGATTCCGCCCAGCCACTTCTCATAGTAGCGGAATTTGAAGTAATCGAACGGATTCATCGACTCTGCGCCCTTGCGCAGGTCGGCCCAGGTCCATTCGGTGTTGAATGTACTCGGTGTTGCTTCGAGATCGAGTTGCGAACTCAGTGCCATCATCGCCGTGTGGATGCCGAAGATCCTCTCCTCCCAAGCTTCCACGAACACCCGCGTTTCAAGCGAGATCGGATCGAGACCTTCGAGGCCTCCTAGATAGTGTTGCAACTTCATTGTTACAGCGCCCCTCTTCTGGCTTTGATCACGTGACCAGGCCGGTATCCGACGAGGTCAGATCCGAAATTTCATTTCGAATTCGCGTTGCGTCGAGCCCTCTTCCGATGAAGACGATCGCGCTGGCGCGGTGCTCATTCGAGGCCCAGGCCCTGCCTGGTCGACCTTCGAGCGTCATATGGACTCCATGGAAAACCCAACGCCGGGCCTCGCCTGCCAGCGACAGGACACCCTTGCAGCGTAGAAGGGTCTCACCATTCTCCAGGACGAACACATTGAGCCACCGGAAGAATCGAGGCCCGTCGAGGGCGCGTTCTGCGCGTACTTCGACGCTGACCACCGAGAGATCATGCTCGTGCTCGAGCTCAGAGAGCAGCAGCGGTTCAATCGACAAGCAGTTTTTCAGATCGAAGGCCTTGACGTCGACGATTGAGGCGACGTCAATCCGGCTGTCGATCGCTCGGACCATCGGAGCCATGGGATTTATGGTCCGAATAGTCGCCTCGCATCTGGCGCGTGCGTCTTGGTCGACAAGATCCAGCTTGCTTATCACCAGGACGTCGGCGAAGGCGATCTGTTCGGCCGCGACGTTTTCGCCGGAGCCCTGATCGGCGAGCCACCGGTCTATATTGATGGCGTCGACCACGGTCACGACTGCATCGAGCGCCGTGACTTCAGAAAGCACCTCGTCGATAATAAAGCTTTGAATGATGGGGGCTGGATCGGCCAACCCTGTGGTCTCGATGAGGATGCGGCGGATGGGCCTTGTTCCTGAGAGAAGATTGGTAATCGTCGAAACAAGATCCGAGCGGACCGTACAGCAGATGCAGCCGTTGTTGATCTGCAGAATCTCCTCGTCAACGCCGACGACCAGCTCGGCGTCGATGCTGATGGCTCCGAACTCATTCACGATGACCGCTGACTCGGCCATCAAGTCGCTTTCGAGCAATTGATTCAGCAGCGTCGTCTTGCCGGATCCGAGGAAGCCCGTGAGGATAGTGACCGGAATTTTTTGTGATATTGTCATTGTTGCCGCCAGATTGTTCCAACGCCTGTCGCATGTCTGATGCAGTGGAATGCGCCGCTCGAGTGGCGCATCCCAACGAAGACCTGCGACGGCGAAACTCGGCGCCGCAGGTATGCGATCGCGCTATTGCCCTCGGATATCGCGACCACGGGTTTCCGGCAGAAAGAGTGCTCCGATGATCGCGGTCAAACCGGCAAACGCGATCGTGTACCAAAGCCCGCCGAAGATGTCGCCGCTCGCGATGACGACCGTCGTTGCGACGAATGGAGCAAAACCGCCGATCCAGCCGTTACCGAGCTGCAGTGCGACGGACACGCCGCTGTAGCGGATATGGACAGGAAAGAGCTCGACCAGAAGAGCGCCCAGCGGCCCGTAAACCATGGTCGCCAGGAAGACCAAAGCGAACAAGATGGCGATCACCATCGGACCGTTGGGTTGAGCCGGCGCCTTCGCCGATGGGAGGCCTCGTTCGGTCAGCTCCTTTAGAAGCTTGGCTCCATCGAAGGCGGTCGCCGGATCGTCGTTGATCTGGACGCTAAGGGAAGCAGTATCGGCCTTCACGACGTATGGAACGGCATTCGCAGTCAGGAATGCCTTCACGCGCGTACATTCCTTCGTCGCTTGCGGGCGGAATAGCTGGCCAATCCAGGACTGATCCTCGCTGCAGTCGTTGCCGTGCACGACCACAGAAGTCTTGGCGCGGAATTCTGCAAGCGCAGGGTTGCCGTAAGTCGCCAGACTCTGGAATAACGGCATGATCAGCAGGGCTGATAGCGCGCATCCCGTGACGACGATCCACTTGCGCCCCACCTTGTCGGAGAGCCAGCCGAAGAACAGGAAGAACGGTGTGCCGAGAATGAGCGCGACCAGAAGGTAGAAATTGGCCTGATCCTGGCTCATCTTCAGTGCGGTGGTCATGAAATAAAGGCTGTAGAAATGCCCCGTGTACCAAATCACCGCCTGCCCCGCTACGACTCCAAAGATGGCCACGAGCACCAAACGCAGATTACGCCTGTCACCAAATGTGTCAGCGATAGGATTTTTCGAGCCTTTGCCCTCGGCCTTCATCTGCTGGAACACCGGCGACTCGTGCAGCTTCAGCCGGATGTACAAAGAGAGGATCAGAAGCGCGATCGATCCGATGAATGGAATTCGCCAGCCCCAGCTCGAGAAGCTCTCCGCCGACATCGAAGAACGGCAAAGAATGATCACCGCCAGCGAGAGAAACAGCCCAAGCGTCGCCGTGATCTGGATCCAGCTTGTCGTGAAGCCTCGCTTGTCCGGATCGGAGTGCTCGGCAACGTAGGTCACCGCACCCCCGAATTCGCCGCCAACGGCGAGCCCTTGCAGCAGGCGCAATCCGACCAAGATGGTCGGCGCCCACCAGCCGAAAGTCTCGAATGAGGGCAGCAGGCCGACCGCCGCGGTAGCGAGGCCCATCACCAGCATGGTTACGAGGAATGTCTTTTTGCGGCCTACGAGATCGCCGAGGCGTCCGAACACGATGGCGCCGAGCGGGCGAAGAACGAACCCCGCGCCGAAGGTCGCCAATGCTGCGAGCAATGCCGCGGTGTCATTTCCTTTCGGAAAAAACAGCGTGCTGAAAAACGCTGCCAACGAGCCGTAGACAAAAAAATCGTACCACTCGAAAACGGTGCCCAGGGCGGCCGCGAAGACAATGCGCTTGGTATCGCGATCGAGGCCGTTGGACGCGAGGATGGTTTCTGATTCGATAGCTTGAATGGACATTCGATCCTCCAGCATCAAACGGCTTGGTGTGTGTAAGACGACGCGTCTTCGGTCGGGCGTGGCGGCACGTCCTGCTGCGCCAGAAATTCGTTCAGCAAGCGATTGAAAGTATCCGGTTGCTCAAGCATCGGGAAATGGCCCGCCGATGGTATGATGTGAAGGCGACTATTCGGAATGCCGTCCGCCAAGGTTTGCGATTCTCTCGGTGGGGTGATGACGTCCTCCTCGCCGACGAGGACCAGCGTTGGCACGCAGATCTCTCCAAGCTTTGCGCGGCTATCCGAGGCGTTGAGCGAGGCAATCGCCTGGCGCGCGACAAAGGCCGGAGTCTGCGTGACCTCGTTCCTGGCAAAGTCGATGAGCTCGGCGCTCGCGGCGGAGCCGAAGGATCGTTCGATCACCTTTTGGCTCGCCGTCGCCGCACCCAGTTCCTCAATGGCTTTGCGCACGTTGTCGACATTGACGTCTGCGCCCAATCCATGAGGCGTGGCTCCCACCAGCACCAACGCCCGCACGTACTTCGGGTGGGCGAGCGTGAGGCTCTGGGCCACAGTTCCGCCCATCGAAAGGCCGACGAGAATGGCCGACTCGATGGACAATGCGCGGTACACTCCGAGCACGTCCTCGACGAAGGCGGCGATCGTATATTTTCGATCTACAGGGCGTGGTGAGCGACCGTGACCGGGCAGGTTGATGCGAATCATCTGGTAACCGGTCGAGAACGGCTCGACCTGCTCACGCCAGAATTCCGCTGTTGTCGTAAAGCCGTGCACGAACACCATCGGCATTCCGGCTCCGGACACCTGCACGACGGTATCGCCGACTGCGATGGTTCTTATGGTCGTCATTTCGCTCCCTCCCGAGGTCGATTCCATCACAGTAAGATCGCAAGCGCCGTGCCATGTCGGCGCCCCGCTGCACGGGGGCACCTAATGAATTGTTCTCGTTGCCAAAACGCGTGTGGCGGGGAGCGGCCCTTCCGGTTTGACGCTTTCCGAACGTGACGCTAGTGTCGCGTTTATGAGACAGTATGTCGCGCAAGTGTAACGCTTGCTGATCTGAGGTTTCCGTAAAATGGTTCTGTCCCAGTGGATCGCCGGCTCGTCCGAGGAAGCGAGCTTCCTGAAGCTTGTCCTCGATCATGTCTCGGACTGCTTGGTCGCGGTTGATACGTCAGGCACAATCGTATTGATCAACCAGCCGTATTGCAGATTGCTAGAAGGCCAGGCGGAGGACTTCATCGGGCGACATATTACCGATGTCGTTGGTCCACAAACCAAGCTCCATCTCGTGGCGCGCGGCGAAGGCAGCCATATCGGTTATCCCCTGAAAGTGCGTGGACACCAACTCATTACGCGACAGGTCCCAGTGCTTCAGGATGGCCGCATTATTGGCGCGGTCGGTCTGGCCCTGTTCTCGAATCTCGGTGCTTTGAAGAGGACGTTTCGCCGGGTCGCGCAAGCCGAACTGGCACTGCCGCAGGCGAACAAGCAATGGCGCTCCCGCTTCAGCATGCGCGACATCGTTGGCCAAGGCGGGCTCATGGACGCGTACCGGCACTCGCTCGAGATCGTCGCCGGCCACGACCTTCCCGTGTTGATCTCGGGAGAGACCGGTTCCGGCAAGGAACTGGCCGCCCACGCGATTCACACGAATTCGAGCCGATCCGAGGGCCCCTTTGTCTGGATTAATTGTGCTTCAATCCCGGGCGAACTGATTGAAGCTGAATTGTTTGGCTATGAAGGGGGCGCGTTCACGGGCGCCCGAAGCCGGGGAAAGCCGGGAAAATTCGAGCTAGCCTCCGGGGGCACCCTGTTCTTGGACGAAATCGGAGATATGCCGCTGCATCTGCAGGGCAGTTTGCTGCGGGTGCTTCAGACGAATGAGATGGTGCGGGTAGGCGGCACAACTCCGGTTGGGGTCAATGTCCGAATTGTTTGCGCAACCAATCAATCACTTCCGGAACTGGCCCAGGCCGGCCGCTTTCGGCAGGATCTCTATTACCGCCTGAGCGTGTTGCCGATCAACGTGCCATCGCTCCGTGAGCGGGACGATATCGAATTTCTCGCCCGACAATTGCTCACCCGGATTGGAGAGCGGTTGGGCAGCGAGACCAGGGACCTATCGCGAAAACAGTTAGCGTCGCTGGGTGCACATGGGTGGCCTGGAAATGTGCGGGAGCTGGAAAACGTGCTCACTCGCTTCATCGTGACCGGTCAATTGTCGGTGCTCACCGCACATGCTTTGCCAACGCCGGAAGCGGAGAAGGTGTCCGGATTGTTGAAGGAACGCATCCGGTCTCAAACCGCGGCGGAAATTCGAGCCGCGTTGGAGAGATCCGGCGGTAACAAGCGCCAAGCAGCAGGGCTGCTCGGCATCAGTCGCGGGCATTTGTATCGGCTTATGAAAGAGCAAGCCTCTGATTCCGATCAAGCGCGGGACTAACGCGGTGGCGGATTGGCGATGAAGCGAATCTAGGCCACCGCTGCCAGGCACTCACGCCACCATATTGAGGACAAGCAGCAATTCGTCCCGTCGGTGGTTGCGTATGATACCCTCCCTGGGCACCACGGCTCTTGTGAGAGCCTGATCTCCAAATCATTCAGCCGCACCTAGCTAGTTATCCGATTTTCCGACCGTCTTGCTGCCGAGTTGCGCCTGGACCGCGCGTGCGAGGGCCAGATGCTGCTGCAGGATCGGGACAGTCTCCGTGGCGAACTGTTTGATTCTTGTATTCTCGCTCGAGTGCATCTCGTTCGAGAATTTTTCGATGTCTTCGGAGTGATCCTTGATCTGGGTCTGCATGAAGGCGCTTTCGAAAGCGTCGCCGGTCAGCTGCGCCATCTTCGACCGAGTTTCTTGGCCTTCCTTCCCGATCCCGTCGGACAGGGATACGTGCAACTCATTGCCGAGCGCCGCTAGACGGCTCTCGATTTGCACGTGATCGTTCACCATGAGCCGTGCAAAGGCCTTCAAAGCCGGGTTAACTGCCCGCTTTTCCGCCAGCAGGCAGACTTGAATTTCCGCTTGGTTGTCTTCGGCGGCGTAGTTGAGGAACTGCTGGTCCTTGCCTCCCGCCGAGTCTCCCCCCGAGTCCTGGCCGGCCTGCCGTTGCGCTTGTGCCGGTCCCAAAGCAAAGAGGCCTATCAGGGCCAGAGTGGTTGCCAATCTGGAGCGATGCATCTTCGATCTCCTTTGCCTGCCGCGTCTTCGTATCCGTGGCAGAGCAAATCGGACGATCGGCTCATGTTCCTAATCGTCAGCTTCGGCGCGCGAATACCAGCTGCCGGACGTCGATCTTTTCGGCCCTGAAACCTGCCTCGCAGTAGCACAAATAATATTCCCACAGCCGCCGGAACGGCTCGTCGAATCCGAGCGAGGTCAGGTCCGTCCAGGCATGGCCGAAGCTCGTTCGCCAGACCGCGAGCGTCTTGGCATAGTCCTGTCCAAAGACCCGCTCGCGGATCAAAGGCATCTGCACGCGTTCGCCGAGTGAGCGCAGGACATTCGGCGAAGGCAGCATCCCGCCCGGAAAAATGTATCGCTGGATGAAGTCCACGCGCCGCCGGTAGCTGTCAAAGAGCTCGTCCCGGACGGTGATCGCCTGGATGCCGGCAAGACCGCCCGGCTTGAGCCGTTGATGCAGTTGATTGAAGTATGTCGGCCAGAACGGCTCGCCGACGGCCTCGATCATCTCGATCGAGGCGATACGGTCGAACTGCCCGTCCTGATCGCGATAATCCTGCAACCGGACCTCGACTTTTTCGCCGAGCCCGGCTTCGTGGATTCGCCGGCTGGCGAATGCGTGCTGCTCCTTGCTGATGGTGAGCGCCAATACCTTGGCGCCGCAAGTTTTGGCGGCATATTCGGCAAAGCCGCCCCAGCCGCAGCCGATCTCGAGCAGGGTATGCCCGGGCCGCAGCTCGATCGCTTTCGCCAGCTGTTCGTATTTGTGCCGTTGAGCGGCGAGCAGGTCGGTCGCATCGGGCGAGAACAATGCCGACGAGTAGGTCATGCTCGGATCGAGCCAGGCCGCAAAGAACGCGTTGCCGAGATCATAGTGGGCGTGGATATTCAGCCGCGATCCCAGTCGCGTGTTTCGGCGCAACCGATGCAGCGCGCGCCGGCAAAGCCGGACCAGTGCATTGCCGGCGAAGGCGCTATCGACCAGGTCTTGGTTGAGACAGAACACGTAAAGCAGCTGGGAGAGATCCGGCGTGCTCCAATCGCCTCGAACGTAAGCCTCGGCCATGCCGATATCGCCGCCCAGGACCAGACTTCGCGCGAAGGCGTAACTGTTGAGCTCGATGGTCGCCGACGGACCCGGATGCGTTCCCCGCAACACCACCGTTCTGCCGTCGGGAAGGCGAACATCCACGGTGCCGAGCTTGAGCCGCGAGGCAAGCCGCAGCGCGAGCCGCGCGAGCAAGGGAACGTCATCGAAACGAGCAGTCTGGTGAGTGGCTGCGAGGTCCATGGCTTCACATTCGGCGTTGGTTCGGACGGGGAACGTAAGGAACATTTTTCAGCCAAAGCCGGATCGCTTCCCAATGAATGGCCGCGACGACCTTGAAGGTGAGAAGTGGCAGAGTGACGAGCGTCGCCAACAGCGAGCGGCTGGTCAGCGGGCGACGTCGCCCGGAGAATGCGGCCGTAAATATAGCGCCGTGCTCGTCGGTCTGCACGATTCTGACCTTCACGTGCTGGTCCGGCGGGGCAATGCTGAAGCGATACTTCGTTCGCATCTCCATGAATGGCGAGACGTAGAACTCCTTCGCCTGGCATTGTCGTATGGCACCGCCGGCAGCAGCGTCCTCGACCGGAAGGACGTAGGAATGGATTTCGCCAAAAGTGTTGCGGACTTCGTAGATCAGCAGCGCAAGATTGCCGCAGCGGTCATAGCAGAAGTAGATCGAAAGCGGATTGAACACGAAGCCGAAGAGCCGCGGATAGCACAAAAGGAGGATGCGCCCGCCCGACAGATCGATATCGCGTTGTTCGGCCAGGCGTCGCACATGGTTGCTCAAGGATGCGCCGTTGCGCTTGCCGTGATCGGATTCGTGAAAGCTGAAGACTGACGCGCGATTGACGCCGAACAGGCGAGACTGGCGATCCGCTTCATCAAGCCGGTCGAGGTCGATGAGCAGGTTCATGACCCGGTAAGCGAACCTGTGGTGCACGGGCCGCATGCGCGCGTGCGTCACCCTGCCCAGATAGAGCGCGGCTGCAGATGACGTCGCCGTTCGTTCTGGAGCGCCCGGTTGCAACATGCTCTACTCAGCAGCCTGCGCCAGCAACGCGCCGGACTGCCGCCACGGCACCTCACTGCCAAGTGCCTCTGCAACGGCGATGCCGGAGCGCAAACCATCCTCATGGAATCCGTAGCCGGTCCACGCGCCGCAAAACCAGGTACGGCGACGTCCCTGGATTTCGGGCAGATTCCTCTGCGCAGCAAACGCGCTTGCGTCATATTGCGGATGCGCGAATGTAAACTTGCCGAAGGTGAGATGAGGCGCCGGCTCGCACGGGGGATTGAGGCTGACGAACAGCGGCTTGCTGTCGTCGATGCCCTGCAACCGGTTCATCCAGTAGGTCACGGCAACGTCGTTCTGGGCAGGCGTTTCGCGTCGCCAGCGCAAGAAGTTCCAGGATGCCCATGCGTTGCGGCGTTTCGGCATGAGGTTGGGGTCGCGGTGCAGATAGGCCGTGTTTGGCGCGTACCGGATCGCGCCGAGAATGGATCTCTCGCGTGGGTCGGCATCCGACAGCATCGCCAGGGCCTGATCGCTGTGACAGGCCATCACGACAGCGTCGTAGGATTCCTGATGGCCGTGACTGTCGCCGATCGTCACACCGTGCTCGGTTCGACGGATCGATGTGGCCGCGCAGCCGAACCGGATGCTGGCCTTGAACCCGGCCGTGAGCTTCTCGACATAGCGCCGGCTGCCGCCCTGGACGGTCCGCCAGAGCGGCCGATCCAGATGCAACAGCCGGTGATTGTCGAAAAAGGCGATGAAGTTTTCCGCGGGAAAGGCGAGGATCTCGGCCGAGGGCGACGACCAGATGGCGGCCCCCATCGGTCCCAGATAATCGCTGAACAGCCGCGGGCTGAACGCTCCCTTGCGCAGATATTCGCCGAGTGTGAGGTTCTGGAGCCGGCCAGCCCGCAAGTCGGAGACGCTTTCCTTGTTGAAGCGTCGGACCTCGGCCAGCATGCGAAAATACGAGGGGGACAAGAGGTTGCGCGGCTGGGCAAACAGGCCGGAGGCGACCTGAAGGAAGGTCTCGCCACCACCCCGCCATTCGAACCGGCCATGGTCGGCCGACATCGCGAAGCTCATGCATGTCTCCTCGGTCTTCACACCCAGGTGCGCGAACAGAGACGTCAATTCCGGGTAGTTCGGCTCGTTGAACACGATGAAGCCGATGTCGACGTCGATCTCTTCGCCATCGTAGTCAACGCGCACTGTATGACTGTGTCCACCCGGTCGCAATTCGCGCTCGTAGACGGTCACGGCATGACGTTCGGACAGGAGCCATGCGGCGGCATTGCCGGCAATTCCCGTCCCGATCACGGCTAAACGCATGCCTTGTCGCCCCCAAATACCACCAGCGACGGCCGGAACATCCGGTTTCGGGCCAATGTCGTCCGTCGCCGGCTCAGGACAGCTTTAATCGCTGACCCGTCCACACGCGCTTGAGGAAACGTTCCAGCGGACAGCGTGGATCACCCGTGAAACCGGGGCATAAGGCGGACGTAAGGATCCAAGTTTGCTTATGGTGAGGGCATGGATTTCCTGCAAATACTGATCATCGCCGGCATCGCGCTTGCCCTGTCGCTGTTGATGGGGCTGGCCTGGATCGTTCAGCAGCGAACGGGCAATTCCGGGTGGGTCGATACGATCTGGACCTTCTCGGTCGGCCTCGTCGGGGCGGTTGCGGCCCTTTTGCCGTTCGCCGAGGCGCTGCCAGTGCGCCAGCTGCTCGTGGGCGGGCTGGTGCTGCTTTGGTCGGCGAGGCTCGGGACGCATATCGCCCGCCGCGCCGCGGCGGGTATCGACGATCCGCGATATGCCAGGTATGCGCAGGAATGGGGCTCGCAGGCGCCGCGTCGCATGTTTGCGTTCCTGCAGTCGCAGGCCTTCGCCTCGGTGCCGCTGCCGTTCGCGGTCTTCCTGGCTGCCCACGCTCCGCGGGCCGCTCTGGGCGTTCAGGACTATGCCGGAGCCGCCATCATGCTTGCGGCTGTTGCAGGCGAAGCGATCGCCGACGAGCAATTGCGGGGCTTCAAGCGCCATAAGGCCAACGCGGGCCTGGTCTGTGATGTCGGGCTTTGGCGCTGGTCGCGTCATCCGAATTATTTCTTCGAATGGCTCGGATGGCTCGCTTATCCGGTCATCGCGCTGTCGCCGGGCTACGCATGGGGCTGGGCGAGCCTGATCGCGCCAGCGATGATGTACTGGATACTCGTGCACGTGACAGGAATACCCCCGCTCGAGGTCCAGATGCTTCGATCCCGCGGCCGCCGGTATCGGGACTATCAGGCACGCACCAGCGCGTTCTTTCCACGGCCGCCCAAGCAGGCGCCGGAATGATCGGACGTCCGGCGCCGCGCGATCTGGTTCAAGGGCGTGACGGGGTTGCGCGGCAAGGCGGAATGAGGGCGCAGCGTGATCCAGCCAAGGGCTCACGTCGTTTACAGGCGTTGCCTTTATCGAACCGGTTGCGACACCACCGGAGGGGAGACCGGACATGAGCCTGCTTTTCACATATCTGTCGGTGGCTGCGACCTTCGTTGCGCTCGACATGATCTGGCTCAAGACCATGGTTGAGAGACTTTACCGGCCGGTGCTGGGCGACATGTTGCGCTCGAAGCCCGACCTCGCCGCCGCAGCAGTGTTTTATCTGGCGTATCCCGTCGGCCTGATCTGGTTCGCGGTGCTGCCGGCTCAGCAGGATGGCGGCGCTCTGCGTGCCTTCACGTCCGGCGTGATGCTGGGCTGCTTCACCTATGCGACCTACGATCTAACCAACCAGGCCACGCTGAGGAATTGGTCGACGGCGCTCACTCTTGCGGACGTGGGCTGGGGATCCTTCCTCGCCGGTGTCAGCGCCTGGACCGGATTTCTCGTCGCTCAAAGGATGGCGCATTGATCATGGACGGGACGCACGACGGGGCGCTGCGGCACGATGGCGAGCGGAAGCGCGGCAGATGGTACCGATGCGCTGCTTTCCTGTTTCTGGTTCCTGCTGCGGGGATCCTGATCGGGGTCCTGAACCGTCCGGGAGCCTGGTACGCGGCCCTCGACAAGCCATCTTTCAATCCGCCGGATGCGGTGTTCGCACCGGTCTGGACGATCCTGTTCCTCATGATCGCCGTGGCGGGATTCCGAACCTTCGAGGCGGAGCCGCGCGGAAGGACGATGAGATTATGGAGCCTGCAGATGATCCTGAATTTTGCATGGTCTCCCATCTTCTTTTCGCTTCATCGCATGGACGTGGCGCTAGGCGTCATTGTTGCGCTGTTCGTCGCGATCCTCGCCTTTGTCTGGCGTCAATGGGCGAACGATCGACTGGCAGCGACGCTTTTCATTCCCTATGCCGGCTGGGTGGGTTTTGCGACCTTGCTGAACATCTCGTTGCTCCGTCTCAATTAGGATCGGCCGCAGAGCTGACTCCATGGCGTCGAACGGGCCAGGGTGGCGCCGAATTCAGAGATCCTTCCCTCCGTCGCACTCGTCAAACGCGTCTCTGGTCGCCGCGATCTTGTCGGAGAGCGACGTGAACGCGATCTGGACACTCAGCCTGGCATCGTCGTCAAGCACGAGCTGCGCAAGATCGACCAGTCGATCACCGAAGCGCGCCATGACAACGAGCAGTTGATCGAGCCCGTCCGGGGGCTGCTCGGCTGCCAGACGGTCGACCTCTCTCACTATCTGCTCGAGCCTCGCAACGGAGGTTACGAGCGGGTCCTGGTGTCCAGGGTTGGGGAATTCGATGATCTCTGCGGCCACGCGCGGGGTCCTCGCCTGCTTCAGGCTGCAGCCGATGCGGCAAGGCAGTCCTTGCGTACCGCCAGAAGGGTTCGGTGCAGCCAGGTCTTGATGGTGCCGACCGGCACACCGAAGCGCCGCGACAAGCTGGCGCGGCTCTCACCCTCGAGATAGGCCAGCGCAACCAGCCTGCGGCGGTCTTCCGGCAAACGAGCCAGCACGCTGCGTGCGATCGGTTCGGCGCGGGCGTAGTCGAAATCGTCGATCGACGGCTGATCAGCAATTGTCGGAACCAGAAGCGCCTCGTCGAGCTCGTGAGTCGGCAGTCTTCTGACCCGCAGATGGTCGATGGCGGTATTCCGGGCGATCGCGGACATCCAGGTCATCGCCGAAGCGCGGCCGCTGTCGAACCGACCCGCGTTGCGCCAGATCTTCAGATAGGCTTCCTGAAGAATGTCCTCGATGTCGTGGGGCGGAGTTCCCACGGCGAGCGCAGTCCTGCGCAGCCTGCTCCGCGTCAGCACGTGCAGCGCTGCGAAGGCCCGTGTGTCGCCCGCCGAAACGCATGCCAGCAGTTCGGGCAATGTTTCGCTCTGCGCCTGTGCTGTCAGGCTTAAGCCGGCCATGACCTGTCTCCCTTGCGTTTCCTTCGAAACGCTCCGGGCTCGCGTTCGGATCACCCGGCGGAAGAAGGAGGCGAGCGGATCAAAGCCGCACGAATGGCCCGATCAGCCTGCCAAGCAGGCCGTTCATGCGCAGGTCGCCCGTCATTGCGACGAGGCAAACACATGGGCCCTCGTTGCCCACCACAGGCCGATGATCGATCTCGTCGTCGCCATAGTCGAAATCACCCGGACCGAACCGGCCGCCCTCGTGGCTGAAGCTGCCCTCGAGCACGAGGGTCAGTTCAGTTCCGGTGTGCGTGTGTTCGAGCATGCGGCTCCCCGGCGCGGAGCGAAGCAGAAATGCCCGCGCCGTCCCCGATCCTGACAACTCGATCGGTCGCATGCTCAGACCTGGAGCGATGCGCCTGCGCTTCCCGATGCGGTAGTTTCGCAGCGCCGCCGGAACATCCTGCTCGCTGCCGCCAGCGACCTCGGCAGTCGGCGTCGCTCGTCTTTCAGGAGCGTTGTGAATGCGCGACATCACCTGCTCGAACGCATCCGATGCGATCGGCACCGGCTCGACATCTTCAAGCGCCAGGCCGCCAAGTTGCTCGATGGCCTGCACGAACCGGCCGCACCGTGCGCAACCCGCAACGTGCACCCCCACCACCAATTGATGGGCTTCCTCCAACCTGCCGGCCGCAAAGTCGGCCAAAAGATCTTCCGGTGGATGATGGCTGATCGTCATGCTTCTTCGTCCAATATGTCTCTCAGGCGGTTCATCGCCAGCCTGATCCGCGACTTCACCGTTCCAAGCGGAATGCCGAGCAGGCTTGCGATTTCCGGGTGCGGCTTCTCCTCGATGAACGACAACCTCACCACCATGGATTGCTCCATCGAGAGCTGCTTGACCGCCGAATTGATCCGCGCGGCATCCTGCACGCGAGACATGACGGCATCCGCGGGTTCGGCGGGATCCGGCGTCTCGGGAAGCTCAGAGGTGCCCCGCAGGCGGTCTGCCCGCGCCCTGCTGCGGAACAAATCGATTCGCAAATTGCGCGCGATGGTGAATATCCATGCCGCGGCCCCGGCCGTCGCAGGATCGAACTGGCCTGCCTTCCGCCAGACGGCGATCAGGGTATTTTGAGCAATCTCCTCCGCCTCGTCTGAACTGCATCCGGCCTTCAGCATCAGTCCCTTTATGCGTGGCGCGAAGTGCCCGAACAGGCGCTTGAAGGCCTCCCGGTCTCCGGTCGAGGCGACGCGTCCGATCAGATCAGCCCAGTCCACCTTCGTGTTCGGCCCTTTGCTCGTGCCAGTCGACAGCCGCGCTTCAATCCTCCGGGGAAAACCGGCCTTCGCCCGGATTGGCGCATCTAAAGCTCGGATAGCAGCGATCATAGCGCCTCGACAAGCGACCTGTGGGTCTGGAAACGAACGGGGACAGGTCCTGGATCACCGCGGAATGATCATTGCGACAGGTTCCGGGGCCGTCCGCGCGCAGGTCCGCCGACCGCGCCGCCGTCTTGCCCCCGCGATGCGGCGTCGGCAGGCCGTGTCAAGTTGCATGGTTCCTCTCCAATGCAACCTGGATCAGGGCGTGATATCCTGGCCCTCGGGACGGGATTGACCGTCCCCATCTGGAAGGACATGGCCATGACGTTGTCATCATGCTTCGTTACGCGTCCCGCTGTCGCCATCTCATCGGTTGCACTGCTCCTGTGCGCCCTCGGCGGCACCGCGATGTCGCAACCGACGCCGACCACGACCGCCGCCGACACCCAGCTTCCCGGCGTCATGGTTGATGCGCCGAAGCATGTGGCGCGGCCACACCGGCCAGCGCATCACGCGACAGCTCGCGGGACCGGATCGCGCACGTCAGCCGCTTCGACGGCGTCACTGGCGCCGACCTCGGACGCCACGAAGCTTGCCAAGCTCGCCGCCGCCACGGGCAGCTGCGTCGGCGGTTGTCAATCGAGCTTCAAGGCGGGCGACAAGCCCTGGGTCGGTTGCAACGTTTCGGGTGGCGTCTATTCGTTCACGTGCCGCAACGTCGGCAACTACAAGACCTACGACGAGTGCAAGGAAGCGGGACGCGTCACCGGTTGGCGGTCCGGCGAAACCTCGGCATATTGCAGCAGCCTTGCATTGAAGTAGCAGCGCGGATGGCCTCTCCTCCGATTGCACGAGGCAAGTCGCAAGCGCGTCGACAATCAGCCCGTAATTGACGACACATATCATTCCAGCCGGTCAGTGTAGCCTGTTATCAGGTGGCTCGCTCATGGATCGTCTGCGCGTGGCGCCTATGTCCATTCGCGATTGTGAGGCTTGAGAACGAGCCACGCCCGCGCTCTCGTGCTATTGCTGCCTCCGCAATGACGCGAGGACACCCATGCTCCCCCTTCCAGCCGATATCTTCACCGAGCCCGAGGATGTCTCGCCCGACGGCCTTGCCAATCTCGGCCCGCTCCGCCGTCTCGCAGGCAGCTGGCAGGCCGACAAGGGTATCGACATCAATCCGAAGGCGCAGGGGCCGGAGCGGCGGACGTTCATCGAGCGCATCCGGATGGACCCGATCGATCCGCAGGCCAACGGGCCGCAGCTGCTCTACGGGCTGCGCTATCACATCCACATCAACACGCCCGAGGAAGACATCACCTTCCACGACCAGGTCGGCTACTGGTTGTGGGAGCCCGCGACCGGGTTGATCATGCAGACGCTGGCGATCCCGCGCGGGCAGGTGCTGCTGGCGTCGGGCAAGGCCGGGCCGGACGACAAAGCGATCTCCGTCACCGCCAAGCGTGGGGATACCGCTTACGGGATCTGCTCGACTGATTTTCTGGAACAAGCGTTCCGCACCGACGCTTACCGCTGCGACATCACCTTCAACGACGACGGCAGTTGGACCTATCTGATCCAGACCGAGTTGTTCGTGCGCGGCGCGCCGTTCAACCATCGCGACACCAACACGCTGAAACTCGTCGCGCCGCCAAAGCTCAATCCCCTCGCGGTGATCGTGAACGATCGCGCCACGGGGAATGAGAAGGGCAATGAGCCGGCCGCCTGAGCGCGGCCCGGAGATACGCATGAAGCCTTACGTCATCTGTCTGATGCATTCGAGTCTGGACGGCCGCACCCATCCGAGCCGCTGGCGCCCGAAGGGGGCAGGGACGGACTGGTTCGAGAAGATCCACGACGAGCTCGGCGGTGATGCCTGGGCGATCGGCCGCGTCACCGGCTCGGAGTTCGCCAAGGGCGAGCCCTATCCCACGACGGCGGACGCGAAATTTCCGCGCGAAAACTGGTTCGCGCGACGTGATGCGAAAACCTATGGCGTCGTCCTGGATGCGAAAGGCAAGATCGGCTGGGGCCGCTCCGATATCGGCGGCGATCCGATCGTCGTCGTGCTGACCGAGAGTGTCCCCGATTCGCATCTCGCGGGGCTCCGCGGCGAGGGCGTGTCCTATATCTTTGCCGGCAAGTCCGAGATCGACCTCGCGCTGACGCTGGACATTCTCAATCGCGAACTCGGCGTGAAGCGCCTGCTGGTGGAGGGCGGGGGCGTCGCCAACGGCGCGTTCCTGCGTGCCGGCCTGATCGACGAGTTCAACCTGATCCTCAGTCCCGCGATCGACGGAGCCAAGGGCGCGCCCTTCGTGTTCGATTCCACGGACTCCGACGGCGACCGGCGTGCACCGCTGAGCGCGATGAGGCTGGAGAGCACGCGGGATCTCGGCGGCGGCGTCCTGCTGCTGCGCTATCTGATCCAGAACGATCCGCAGGCCGTGGGCAAGTAGCAGCACCGAGATGTCGGCAACATCAGAGCATATCGTCATCGTCGGTGCCGGCGCGGCCGGCCTGATGGCGGCGCGCGAGCTGGCGCGCGCGGGCAGGACCGTGACGATCCTGGAGGCGCGCGAGCGCTGCGGCGGCCGCATCCATCCGCTGCCTGCTTCGGAGTTCGCCTACCGCGCCGACGGCGGCGCCGAATTCGTGCACGGCGAGGCGCCGGTCACGCGCGCGTTGCTGCGTGAGGCCGGGCTGTCCCTTCAGGAGATCGAGGGCGAGCGATGGGGCTTCGACGGCGCTGACATCGTGCGCGAGGATCGCCACGATCCGCATGAGGCTGAGCTGCACGCCGTGGTTCGGGAATTGAACGACGACCTCACGGTCGCCGATTTCCTGCGCCGGCATTTTGCCGGGGATGAGCACGCGCGGCTGCGCCATGCGATCGAGCGAATGGTCGAGGGCTACGATGCGGCCGATCCCGAGCGCGCCTCCACGCTGGCGCTGCGCGAGGAATGGATGGCTGGCGGGCACTCACCGCAGGCGCGGGTCAAGGGCGGCTATGGTGGGATGATCGACTTCCTGGCAGTCGAGTGCCGCAAGCTTGGCGTGAGTTTTCGCTTCGGCTGCGTGGTATCGGCGGTCGAGGAGGAGGGCGGTGCGACCGCCGTTCGCTGTGTCGGCGGCGACGTGCATGGCTGCGATCGCGTGATCCTCACTGTTCCGCTGCCGTTGCTGCGCGAGATCAGGCTGCCGAGCCACGCGCGCGCGAAGGCGGCGGCGGCCGACGACATCGGCTTCGGCAACGTGATAAAAATCCTGCTGCGCTTCAGGCGGCCATGGTGGCGCGAGCGCAAGGAAGAGCTCGCGGACATGAGCTTCCTTTTGTCCGACCAGGCCATTCCCGTATGGTGGACGCAATATCCGAACCGGCATCTCGTGCTGACCGGATGGTTCGGCGGCCCGCGCACGGCAGCGCTGTCGCGCCTCGACCCGCAAGGGCTGATCGATGCCGGGCTCGATTCGCTTGCGACCGTCTTCGGCCTGTCGCGTGAGGACCTCGCGCGCGAGCTCGTCGCGGCCGTTGCGACAAACTGGGCGCACGATCCCTACGCCCGCGGCGCCTATTCCTGGGCAACGCCGCGAACGCGCGAGGCGCAGACGATCCTCGCACGCGCCGATGGTCCGGTGCTGTTCTCCGGCGAGGCGCTCTATCGCGGAGCCGATATGGGCACGGTCGAGGCGGCGCTGGCGAGCGGTCAGCAGACGGCGGGGATGATCTTGCGAGGATAGGCTGGCGCGCAAAGAAAGGCCCGCATTTCGCGAGCCTTTCGCGTTGCTGCCTTTCGTCTTACCAGCGGCTGCCGCCGAAGCCGAACGTCACGCTCGGACCGCCGCCGCCATAATATCCGTACGGTCCGCCGCCGTAATAGCCGTGGTGCCGCGGATAGTAGCCGTAGCTCCGGTAGTGCGGACGATGAAATCCGTAATGGTGGTGAGGACGCCAGTGATGGCGATGTCCGTGATGGTGGTGCCTGTGCTGCGCGCTGATATCGGTCGACTGGGCCGCTGGCGCGTTGTGTTTCGCGCTTGAATGATTGGCCGCGTTCGCCGCCGACCCGCCGGCAAGCGCCGCAGCACCGACGGTCATCGCGACAAAGAGATACTTCATGTCATCACTCCAGTTGAATGTCGTGTGACAACACATGGTCATCCGGCACGTTCCGGCCAGTGCGGGCGTCGAAACGACGCAGTTTCATGGGCGTCCGGTTCGCGCGGCTACGTGCGTCTCGTGAGATCTATTGTCGCATCACGGGCGTGGCCGTAACTCCGCCATCACTCTGCCGCGAATGATGCAATCACGTCATCGGTGGTGACGATGCGCGCGAATTCGCCGTTGAGGTTCGACAGCGTCATCGCATGGATCTCCTCCGCAGAATGCCTGTCGCCATCCGGCCCGACCCGCTCGAACGTCCAGGTCGCGTCGCGCACCAGCCGTGCGTCGAAGCCGAGATTGCCGGCCATCCGCGTCGTCGTCTCGACGCAATGATTGGTGGTGGCGCCGCAAATGACGAGAGTGCCGATGTCGCCCGCGCGCAGGCGCCTTTCCAGATCGGTGCCGATGAAGGCGCTGTTGACGCGCTTGACGATCACGATCTCGCCCGGCCGCTCGCATGCCTCGTCCCTGACGGCATATCCGGAGCTCGTTGGCAGAAATGAGGAGGACGGCTTGGTGCCCTCATGACGAATGTGAAAGATTGGCGCGCCGCTGGTTCTGAACGCCGTCAGGAGATCGGCAATACGTGCCACTGCATCCGGGTTATTGCGCCGCTTGCCCGCCGCCTCCCATTCGTCGAACGCACGCTGGACGTCGACGACGATGAGGGCGGGAAGCGCGAGTGACATGAGGGGCGGCTTTCAGACTTACTTGCAGACTTACCTGCAGCGCCGACTATGCGAGGCGACAGTGACGACACGCAATGTCAATTTTCCCTCGTTTCGCGACGTGATTGCAGGCTACGCGCTCTCCCCCTCACGGATGCGGATCGGGAAAGCCGTGGCGTTCGGAGAGCGCGGCCAGGATGGCGTCCTTGTCAGCAATGAACGCGCGGCCCTGATAGCTGCCGGTCTGGTGCGGCGAGGTCGCTCCAACCGCCAGCACGAGCAGCGGTAACGACTGGTTCTCCTCGCCGGCCAGCGGGATCACGGCTTGCCGCGGGCGTGGCCACGGGATGCGCTCGATGTCGAGCTTGCCGGCGAGCTGCGGAAACGAGACCAGCACGCCCTCGATCAGCGCGCAATGCCAGCAATAGAAGCGGCGTCCAGGAAAAGTCGGGTCCTCGAACCCGGGACGCAGCAAAAACAGGCGGTCGCGCGTCATGGGTCGCTCCGAGGTATGGTGACCATCATATCGATGGTTGACGTCTGGCGGCAGAAGGCCTCGACTCACGATCGCGCGGCGGCCAGCGGCAGGCTGATATGAAAGACGGCGCCTCCGGTCGGCGCGTTCTCGGCCCAGATCCGCCCGCCGTGTGCCTCGACGATCGTGCGCGTGATCGAGAGGCCGATTCCCATGCCCTGCGTCTTGGTTGTGAAAAACGGCTTGAAGATTTCGGTTATCTTTTCTGTGCAGATGCCGTCGCCGGCATCTGCGATCGAGATCATGGCCTGATTGCCCGCTAGGCTGGTTCGACCGACGATGCGTCGCCGATCCTCCGGCAGATCGGCCACCGCTTCGATGGCATTCATGACCAGGTTCAGAATAGCCTGCTGGAGCTGCACTTTGTCGGCAGTTACGTGAATATCCGAGGCCGATCGGTCCGTCGCGAGCGCAACGTCGTAAGTCAGGGCTTGAACGGAGAGGAACCTAAACACGTCGCCGACCGCCGCGTTGAGGTCGAGCTCGCTCCGCTCTGTGCGGGCCCTCTTCAGAAATGAGCGCACCTGAACGACGATCTCGTTGGCGCGCTTATCGTCTCGGCGAATGTCACCCAGTATATCCCTGATCACGCCAAGGTCGGGTGCCGGTATCTGCAACAGCTGCTCGGCGGTCTCTGCATTGATCAGAATGGCGGCGAGCGGCTGGCTCAGCTCATGCGCGATTGTGACAGACATCTCGCCCGCGGTGGCAAGGCGATTCATGTGGGCAAGCTCCGACATGCGTTGGCGCGCTTCGACCTCCGCCAGGAATCGCAGCCTGCGCTCGCGCAGGAGGATGACGATCATCGTCGCCTGCACCAGCACCAAGCCGACACTGATCATGACGCGCCAGTAATACTGCTCCCAGAAGCTCGGTTCTCGGAAACGCACCTCGCTGCCCGGAGGCAGATGAGCTTCGTCCACATTCCAGAGCTTGAGCTGTCTCCAGTCGAAGATCGGCTTCACGTTGTCCCCGGCAACGGGCGGGATGCTCGACGGCGATTCGCCGCCGAGAATCCGCATTGCCAATTGGCCGGCTTCCCGTCCGATGGTTTCGGGCAGCAGCAGGAAGCCGCCAACTCCCGTCCGCCCGAGAAATGTATCGGAGGTGATGATGATCGGGCGGTTCGCGTGCTCGGCGACACGCGCAAGCGCCGCAGCCGGCAAATAGTGGGTACCTTCGCCGTCGGAATACATTGCCGAGGTCAGGATTGCAGAGCCAGGGGGCAAGGAGCCGACCCGTTCGCGCACTTCCCGCAGCACCATCCCGGACAGATCGACAATCTCGAGATCCGGCATCGCGGCCGCGAATTCCTGCTTCCAGTGGCCGTATGTCAGCGGATTTTTCCATGCATCGCCAACAAGGACGACGCCAGTCAGGTCGGGAACGACCGCGCGTGCCGCAGTCAGTAACTGCGCCGGAGACACCTTGGCAAAGATTGCGGTCGTGTCGGGTAGAAACAGCGCGCGCGTCTCGGGCAGATCGGGCACGAAGCCGTAAACCACGGGTGCCGCGGGCCAGATGTCGTGCTTGCGCCCCTGAAGGAATTTCGCCGACGCGACGCCGATGGAGACGATGACGTCGATCGACCGGTGCGCGTATTTGGTCTTGAGATGACCGACCAGACTCTCCTCGTAGTCCGGTCCCGGGAAACGGGCGAGATCGAGGCTTTCGCCGTAGATCACGGTATGGATCTGTCCATTTTCCTTCGCAGCCGTGCGGATACCGGCAAAAATCTCCGAATAGAACGGCGAACGAAAGTCGGCGTCTTCCAGCACCAGGATCGAGCGCTGCCCCGGACTGTCGGCCGCGGGGCATTCATGTGCCAGGGTTGCGAACAGGCAGACGATCAGGAGCCGCTTGATCGCCTTGACCATCCGCATTGCTGGACTCTGTGCCTGCCTGTGTTTGCAACGGGCGCCTCCTCGATGAGGACGCATCCGAGCATACCTGCCGGTTCCGAAGTTTCAATGAAAGGATTTGATCCGGCTGTGCCGCGCAGGCGGCGGTTCACCTCGCCCGCATGCGGAGCGAACAAGGTCCGCTATTTGAACGGATCCTGGATCGACGGAGCCGACTGCCTGATACGACGCACGCTCACGGGCGTGCCGTCGGAAACGAACAGCAGTTCGTAGCGGCGGCCCTCGCTGTCGGTGGCGGAGCAGGTGACGTCAGTCACCTTTCTGGCGGCGAAATTGCCGGTCTGGCGGCAGAGGCCTGTGGAGGTCTGCTCGGCCGGCACCGGCAACCCGTCGACCTTGGGGCGGTCCTTGGAATTGAGCAGCATGCGGTCGATCGGCAGCTCGTAGGAGTTGTCGTCGGCGCGCTTGCCGTTCTCGCCGGAGAACGACACGACGTGATTCTCGTCGGCGGGATCGTCGACCGCGACCGCGAAATTGACCCGGCCCTTGTCACCATGGGCATAGGCGACCGTCTTGCAGGCAAAGGTGCGGCCCGCGACCTTCAGCGTCTTGCAGTGGCCGGACATCAGCGCCAGCAGGTCGACGAAGGCGTTTGCGGCCTGAGGGTTGTTCACGGGAATCGACAAGGAAGACTCGGCAAAACAAGGGCTTGCCAAGGCGATGAGGGCGGCGGTGAGGACTGGTCGGCAGAGGCGCATCGGAAGGTTCACATGCCAGGGAACCACGGGAAAGTTCCGTCCGACAACCGTCGAACCGTAAATTGGTTGCGATCCCGTTTGTTCTGTCTGATTCGTCTGAAATACCACCGCGCCACCCCAACGGCGATTCGCCCATATCGCCCAACCCGTTCCCGGCCGGCACTTGCCGCCCGGCCGGTGTTTTTTTCGTGGCGGAGCTAGCCCATCGTCGCCTTCCAGCGCGTATCGCGCAGGGAGGGACGGCGGTGCAGGCGGGCATCGAGTAACGCGCGGGCGCGGGGCAGGTCGCCGCTGCGCATGAGGGCGACGACAAAAGTGTCCTCGATCAGTTCGCGTTGGGCGTGACTGCCGCCGAGACGCACGACCTCGCCGAGGACCGGCGCGAGCATTTGCACGCATGCCGCGTAATCCTCGTCCGCAAAGGTTGCCAGCGCGCGGCAGACCGCCGGCACCACGGGACCGGCCGGGAGCTTGCCGTCGGCGAGCCGCTGCTCGATCACGGCAAGACGCGCGGCGAGCGCCTCGCGATTTTGCGTCGCGGCCGCGAACAGCGCCATGTGGACGTCGGCGAAGGGCAGGCTCGATTTCGGAAACAGTTTTTGCGCGGCGGCATCGCCTTCGACCCAGAGCGCTTTCGGCACGGCGTGGCCGTAAGCCGACAGGCGCCAGAGCAGTGACGCGCCGTCGGTGACGACATTGAGCGGCGGCGCCTGTGTCGCCTTTGGCTGCAGCACATCGGCATAGATCGCAAGCGCCCGCGCGGCATCGCCATGCTCCAGTGCGCCGAGCGCCTGATGCCAGCGGATATGGCCGTACAAGATCCCGGCGCGGTCGTAAGAGGGGATCCAGTCGTCGACGAGCCGGTCGGCCGCTTCGATCGAACCGTCCTCGAACATCGCATGCAGCACGGCGTGCGCGGCATGGGCATTCTGCCGGCGCAGATCGAAGCCGCGCTCGGTGACGCCGCGGCCGCGACTGACATTGCCGTTCTCGGTCATCGCCCAGCCGTACATGGTGAGGAACCACCAATCCTCGCCATAGCGATGCGCGACGCGCTCGCACAGCTGCTGCCGCGCACGGTCGTGATCGGCCATACCGGAGAACGCGAACAGGCCGAACGCGCCGAGCGGCAGCGACAGCACTAGTGCGTCGCGCGGCCACGCCTCGACGTGCTTCATAGTCGCCGCGATTGCCTCGGGCAGCCGGCCCTCGATTGCGAGCACCAACGTCTCGACATGCGAACGCTCGCGTTCCGTGCCGCGGTTCGCCACGAGCTCGCGCGCGCGGGCTGCCTTCTGCCGTGCCAGATCGCCTTGCTGATAGAAGCCATGCAGGCGGGCGCGGGCGATATGGGCCAGCGCAAAATCCTGATCGGCCGCAATCGCGCGCTCCAGAGTCTCCGCCGTGCCGGTCCAGCCGGCGAGCATGAGGTCGACGCCCTCGCGATAGGCGGATGCCGCCTCGGGCGAAGAGGTGGAGATCGACAGGCCATAGCGATCTTCGAAGGCCATTCTTGTCTCCGGCTCAGGCGGTCCGCGCGCGACGTCCTTCAATCGGATAGGCCGGGTCGTTGTAGCCCGGCGTCGAGGGATGACCTGGCACGACCAGTCTGTCTATCAGCGCCTCGTCTTCCATAGTGAAGCGATAGTCGAGCGCGCCGGTGTAGCCGTCCCATTGCTCTTCGGTGCGCGGACCGGCAACGATCGAGGAGACAAAGGCGGAGTTCAGCACCCAGGCGACCGCGAACTGGCCTGCGGTGATGCCCTTTTTCTCGGCGTGGGTCTTGATCTCCTGCGCGAGCTGGAGCGATTCCGGCCGCCATTCGGTCTGCATCATGCGCGTGTCATTGCGGCCTGCGCGCGTCTCCTTGTCGGGAGCCGCGTCGGGCTTGTATTTGCCGGTCAGCACGCCGCGCGCCAGCGGGCTGTAGGGCACGATGCCGAGGCCGTAGTAGGAGCAGGCCGGAAAGTGCTCGACTTCAGGCATGCGATTCATGGCGTTGTAATAGGGTTGGCTCACCGCGGGCCGGTCGATTCCGAGCCGGTCGCAGATGTTGCAGATTTCGGCGACGCGCCAGGCGCGGTAGTTCGAGACGCCGAAATAGCGCACCTTGCCGGCGCGGATCAGGTCGCCCATCGCGCGCACCGTCTCCTCCAGCGGCGTCGCATGGTCTTCCTTGTGCAGATAATAGATGTCGATGTGATCGGTGCCGAGCCGCTTCAGGCTCTCATCCGCCGCCTCCAATACCCAGCGCCGCGACAGGCCGACACGGTTGGGATCCTCGCCCATGGGGTTCGCAAGTTTCGTCGCGAGCACCCAGGCGTGACGGTTGTTGCCGATGGCGCGTCCCACGACTTCTTCAGATGCACCCTTCGAATAGGCGTCGGCGGTGTCGATGAAGTTGATGCCGGCCTCGTGCGCCTTCGCGATGATGCGCTTTGAGGTGGCCTCATCGGTCGGCCCGCCGAACATCATCGTGCCCAAGCAGATCGGCGACACTTTCAGGCCGCTGCGGCCGAGTTGGCGATATTGCATGGGTCATTTCCTCAACGCTTGTTGACGCGCCAGCATAGCCGTCTCACTCCGTCATTGCGAGCGCAGCGAAGCAATCCCTGAGCGTCGTCCCGGCCTGGTGCGCAATTGCGCACTAGGCCGGGACGACGGCGGAATTTGTGGAGCGCAGTGAACGCAGCACCGCTACCCCGGCCCCTTCAAGATCTTGAACACACCATTGGCCATCACCACGCAGCGGCCGTCCACGCTGACCTCCGTGCTCATGAAGATCAGGCTGCGCGTCGAGCGCACCACGCGCGGGCGTGAAATCAGGATGTCGCCGATCTGGCCGGCTTCGACGAAATGAGTGTCGAGCTGCACCGTCGCCATGAACTCCTTGCCGGAGACGTAGCGGGCGGTCATGCCGCAGGTACGGTCCGCGAACGTCATCATCACGCCGCCCTGGACCATGCCGCGGCGGTTGTGGTGCTTGTCCTCGGTTGCAAGTGCGAATTCGTATTGGCCGTCGACCTTGCGCTCCCACAATGGGCCGATCAGGTGCATGAAGCCCGTGGTCTCCAGGATGGTCCAGCCGTCTGCTTTCAGCCTTGCGGCTGCCTTGTTGGTCATGTCGTCCATTCCTGAGCGCGTCGTGCGATCTCATTTCATCGGGGCCGGACGTGGTGTAGTCAAGCATCATGAGACCGTTCGACGATGCCACACGGCGGAATATCGCGGCTGCCTGCGCGGCCTTCACGCGGTTGCCGGAGGACGAGGTGCCAGCGGTGTTGAAGCGCGCCGCGGTGGCAATTGCGCTGACCGCGGCCAGCGAGGGCGATGACACGGCGTTGCTGCTCACGCTGCGCGCATCGCATCTGCGCGCCCATCGAGGTCAATGGGCCTTGCCCGGCGGACGCTGCGATGCCGGCGAGACGCCGGTCGAGGCGGCGCTACGCGAACTCGACGAGGAGCTTGGCCTTCACCTGACCGGCGTGGAGGTGCTCGGCACGCTCGATGATTATCCGACCCGCTCCGGCTATCTGATCACCCCGGTCGTGGTCTGGGCCGCCGATAGTGCCGCGATCAAACCGAACCCGGACGAGGTCGCCTCCGTTCATCGCATCGCGCTTGCGACGGTCGAGCGCGAAGATGCGTTCGATTTCGTCGCGATCCCCGAGAGCACGCGCCGTGTGATCCGCTTCCATCATCAGTCGAGCCTGATCCACGCACCGACGGCGGCGTTGATCTACCAGTTCCGCGAAGTGCTGGCAGGACGGCACACCCGCGTCAGCGAGCTGGAACAGCCGGTGTTCGCCTGGAAGTGACGGGAGGGGCGAAAACGAGGTAAACGACGTGTTAACGTGACGGTTACCGGATGCCTGCTAAGAGGGCAGCATGCATCAATCGATTCGAAATGCCGTGAGACTGGTTCCACTCGCGCTCGTCCTGCTCGCGCCTGCCGCGCGCGGTGGCGAATCCGACGCGCTGTCGCCAGCCGTCCGCAATGCCAAAGCCCAGATGTTGTCGCAGTTTTTCGCGCAAGGCGGCGCATCGCCCGCCGTGCTCGAATATCGCCGCAAGCTGCAGGAGTATCAGGCCGCGCGTGCTGCGTTCGACGAGGAAGCCGGCGCCTATTGGAGCCAGATCTCCGAGAAGCGGAAAGGTCGCAACGCCAAGCGGCGCGGTGGCCAGCAGGTCACGCTCGACGATTACGTGCTGGAGCATCCACCGCTCTATAACGGGCCGAAACGGCCGGTGAATCCGGAGCCGGAGGAAACCCCGGACCGCCCGACGAAAAAGCAGATCCCCGTGGTCGCCGATCTGCTGCGCGCGGTGCAGGAACTCTATCAGTTCACGCCGCAGCGGCCGTCCAGCGAAGTCGAGTTCAAGCGCGTCTATGCACGCTACGCGCTGGCCTCGGGGCTGACGCGCGAGCAGGCGGTGCGGGTCTATGCGTTCGAGACCGGCGGCACCGGCAGTTACGACGTGCAGGCGGGAATCGAGCATGGCGGCAAGCGCGCCATTTCGACTGCGATGGGTTACAACCAGCTGCTGACGACCAACAGCGTCGAGCTGCTGGCCGAGCAAGGCCATGAATTCATCCGCGCGCTCTCCGACAAGGTCGCGAGGGCCTCGGGCCCCGCGCGCCAGACGCTTGAGCACAAGCTTACCGTCCTGAAGAAGATGGTGGCGCATGCCAAATCGGTGCCCGACACCTGGTCGGAGCATGAGAAGATCGGCAACACCGCGCAGGGCTGGGCCATGCATGCCATGGTGCTCGACATCGATATCGGGCCGATGCTGCAGACTCACAAGCTGCTGACGTCGGTGCTGTTCGCGCGTGCCAAGGGCTATAGCCGCCCGCTCAGCGCGGCCGAGCTCGAGATGATGAACCTCACCGGCGACGGCACCGGCCTCGACATGGTGACGATGCCGCAGGCGATGCGCGAGCAGGTGCCGACCTCGAACTTCTTCCAGCGCGGCGGCTACGAGCGTAACCCGGTCGCGATCCGCCACAACACGGTGGCGAAGCTGCTGGCGGTGACGGATACGAGGATGGACAGCAACAGCAACAACGCCGGCGCGCGGGAGCTGGCGGGAGCGTTTTAGACATTCGCCCTGCCACATCTTCCACTGTCATGCCCCGGCTTGACCGGGGCATCCAGTACGCTGCGGCCTCTCGATTCAAGCACGCGATCTGTGGAATACTGGATCGTCCGCTTGCGCGGACGATGACGCCGAGCGCGCCGCGGCGCTCTCGCCCAGCTGACCGCCGCCCCTACTGATCCGACCCGAACCTGAACTTGCCGTCGCCTTCCAGGTACGGGCCGCTGCGCATGTAGAGCTGACCGTTGTGGCCGAGGAAGAACAGCGTGCCCTTCGGCACCTTCTTGGCGCCTTTCAGAAGTTCGCCGGCATTGCTGGTGCCCATCTTGTAGGAAAAGGTCTTGCCGTCCTTGTCATAGGCGTAGCCGGTGTCGGGCTTGAGCTCCCAAGGTGTTGCAGCGGTCTGCGCCAATGCGGGCGCAGCGAACGCGACGAGCACGGCCGTAACCAAAAAAGTCTTTGTTGAAAATGCCATTACCCTATCCTCCCCATCGAGGCTCCCGGTTCGAACAAATCACGAACGGCGCTTCCAGGTCAATTTGCGAAAGCGCCGCAGCGCTTCACGTCTTGCCGAGCAGTTTGTGATTTTCCCTTCGTCCCCGCGCGACTATGTTCCGCTTTCCGTCTAGAACGCAATTCGACAAAAACATTGGGTAGGGGATGATTCGAATGAACCTCGTCATGAAAGCTTGCTGGGCCGCCGGCCTGATGCTGACGGCGCTCGCGCCGGCCGCCCGGGCCGATGATTACCAGCTCAGCCACAACCAGAGGATTTCGTGCAGCCGCGGCCTTGCCCCGGGCAAGCTGAACACCGCGACCTGCAAGTCCTACACCTATCTCTTCAACACCAAGACCTCGGAATATTTCCGCTGCCAGGTCTCGCTGGCGCTGACCCGCGACAACAAGGAAGTCATCAACGTCCAGACCGACGGCGCCTGCACCAAGAAGCCGCGCATTTTCGACACCGACGGCCATTACGATTTCGACGCCACCGAGACCGAGCCGCCGAACACCAATTCGTTCTTCGGCCCCGGCGGCTACTCCGTCTGGGCTGCCGACGTCGGCGCGCAGAAGGTGCGCGGCTGCATCATCATCTCCTCCGGCCTCGGCTCCGACATCTCCAAATGCCTGGACATGACCTTCCAGTGAGGGGCTGACCGACCTGGCTGCGCCACCTCGCCACACCCTGCCGAGTTCCCCAAAAATCGAGCCAGGACAGCCATTTACCGCAGTCCTGTTTTGACTTTTGGATGGGTTGACCCGCACCCCTCATCCGGCCAACTTCCCGGCCGGTTTGGGGAGTGGAAAGATCATGAAACGGACGATTTTCGGCGTGACCGCGGCTCTTGCTCTGGCGGCGTCGGCACCTTGCGCGCAGGCGCAATCCTTCATCAACGTGCTGACCGGCGGCACCTCCGGCGTCTACTATCCGCTCGGGGTCGCGATCGGGAAGATCTACGGTGACAAGATTCCGAACGTGAAGACGCAGGTGCAGGCCACCAAGGCGTCGGTCGAGAATCTGATCCTGCTCCAACAAGGGCGCGGCGAGCTGGCGTTCACGCTGGGCGACTCGCTGAAAGCGGCCTGGGACGGCGAAGAGGAGGCGGGCTTCAAGTCCAAGCTCGACAAGCTCAGGACCATCGGCGCGATCTATCCGAACTACATCCAGATCGTGGCGACCGCCGAGAGCGGCATCAAGACGCTGGCGGACCTCAAGGGCAAGAGCCTGTCGGTCGGCGCGCCGAAATCGGGCACGGAGCTCAATTCGCGCGCGATCCTGGCGGCGGCCGGCATGAGCTACAAGGATCTCGGCAAGGTCGAGTATCTGCCGTTTGCCGAATCCGTCGATCTCATGAAGAACCGCCAGCTCGGCGCGACCTTGCAATCGGCCGGCCTCGGCGTGGCCTCGCTGAAGGATCTGTCGACCTCGAGCCCGATCACGGTGGTATCGGTGCCGAAGGAGACCGTCGACAAGATCGGACTGCCCTTTGTCGCGGCGACCATTCCCGCCAACACCTATACCGGGCAGGACAAGGACGTGCCGACCGCGGCCGTGGTCAACTATCTCGTCACCAGCTCGGCGGTGTCCGACGATCTCGCCTACCAGATGACAAAACTGGTCTACGAGTCGCTGCCCGAGCTCGCCAACGCGCATGCGGCCGGCAAGGAGATCAAGCTCGAGACGGCCGCCAGCGGCAGCCCGGTTCCGCTGCACCCCGGCGCGATCCGCTATTACAAGGAAAAAGGGCTGATCAAGTAATCAGCTTTCGTTATCGGGCGTCATGGCCGGGCTTGTCCCGGCCATCCACGTTCCAGGAGCAGGCGAGAAAGTCCGTGGATGCCCGGGACAAGCCCGGGCATGACGGTCTGGAGGCGTCGTGCAATGTTATAAGCGCTGGACGGTTGGGGTCATATCGATGTTGCAGGCAGAAGGCAGCGAAGCGCCCATCAAGGTCGAGTTCGACAATTTCGAGCACGGTTTCCCGGAAGGCTTTGGCCCGGGCTGGTGGGGCACGCTCGCGTACTGGATCGGCATCGCCTTCGCGACCTTCCAGCTTTATGTGGCGGCCTTCAACTATCTGCCGAGCCAGGTGGTGCGCGGCGTCCATGTCGGCTTCCTCATTCTCCTTACTTTCGGTCTGATCGGCAATTTCACCGCCAAAAGCGATTTCGGCCGCGCGATCGGCTGGCTGATCGGCGGCGCCGGCTTTCTGTGCGGGCTCTATCAATGGATCTTCTATGCGGATCTGATCGCACGTGACGGCGATCCGACGCGCCTCGATCTCGTGGTCGGCACGCTGCTTGCCGTCCTGATCTTCGAGGGCACGCGGCGGCTGATGGGCGCGGCGCTCCCGCTGATGTGCGGCGCCTGTCTCGTCTACTGGTTCTTCGGGCAGTATCTGCCATCGCCGCTCAACCATCGCGGTTACGATTTCGACCAGATCATTACGCATCTCTCCTTCGGCACCGAAGGCTTTTACGGCGTGCCGATCTACGTCTCGGCGACCTATATCTTCCTGTTCATCCTGTTCGGCTCGTTCCTGGAGCGCGCCGGCATGATCCAGCTCTTCACCGACGTTTCTCTTGGATTGTTCGGCAGGACCCGCGGCGGCCCCGCCAAGGTCGCGGTGTTCGCCTCGGGCATGATGGGCACGATCTCGGGCTCCGGCGTCGCCAACGTCGTCACCGTCGGCCAGTTCACGATTCCGCTGATGATCAGGTTCGGCTATCGCCGCGCGTTCGCGGCCGGCGTCGAGGCCACGGCCTCGATGGGCGGGCAGATCATGCCGCCGGTGATGGGCGCGGTCGCCTTCATCATGGCGGAGACGCTCGGCGTCCAATATTCGGAGATCGTGAAAGCGGCCGCGATTCCTGCGATGCTCTATTTCGCCTCCGCCTTCTGGATGGTGCATCTGGAGGCCGGCAAGCACGGGCTCACCGGCATGAAGAAGTCGGACACCCCGAGCGCCTGGAAGGCGCTGGTGAAGGGTTGGTACCTGGTGCTGCCGCTCGCGGCCCTCGTCTACATGCTGTTCGAAGGCTTTACGCCGCTCTATGCCGGCAGCATGGGCCTCGCGCTCACAGTGGGGTTGATCCTCGGCACCGCTATCACGACGGGCGCGTCTTCGATTGCCGTCCGCTATGTCTTCTGGATCGGGCTCGCGCTCGTCGTCGCTGCGCTCTCGCGCGACGGCCTTCAGATCGTGCCGGTCGCCTGTGTCGTCGTCGCGTTGATCGTGATCACTGCGTTCGTGCGCGGCGGATTTTCCGCCCTGCGCGCCTGCCGCGATGCGCTGGCCGAAAGCGCGAAATCCGCCATCACCGTCGGCATGGCCTGCGCTATCGTTGGCGTCATCATCGGCATGATGTCGCAGACCGGCGTCGGCACCATCTTCGGCGGCTGGGTGATCGGCCTCGGCGAGAAGAGCCTGTTCCTGGCGCTGATCATGACCATGCTGCTGTCGATCCTGCTCGGCACCGGCATCCCGACCATCCCGACCTACATCATCACGGCCGCGCTCGCGGCGCCCGCGCTGGCGAAACTCGGCGTGCCCCTGATCGCGAGCCATATGTTCGCGTTCTATTACGGCATCATGGCCGACCTCTCGCCGCCGGTCGCACTGGCGGCGTTAGCCGCGGCACCGATTGCGAAGGAGAATCCTGACAAGATCGGCTGGGAGGCGATGCGCATCGCGCTCGCCGGCTACGTCATCCCCTTCATTTTCGTCTATTCGCCGGCGCTGATGCTGCAGGCCGGCGACCCCATGGCCGCCAAGCTCGGCTTCTACGGCGCGGTGGCGCTGGCGGCCTTGAAGGCGCTGGTGGCGATCGCCCTGTTCGGCATGGTCGCGATCGGATTCCTGTTCACGCGCCTGACGTTCCTCGAACGTTTGGTCGCGCTCGGTGCCGCGGTCTGCCTGCTCGGCGATTTTCCGTTCAGCGACACCGCAGGCTTCCTGCTTGCCGCGGCGATCGTGCTGTGGCAGTGGCGGCGGCGTCCGCCGGCGCCGGTCGAGGCGGTGTGAGCCTCTGCTTCGTCACAGCCTCAGGCGTGAAGGCGCTGGCGCTGTCCGCGTTCACGCTGGTGTGGACGCATTCGATCGCGAAGGTCGACTGGCAGGAAGACTGGCGCGTCACCCCGGCCGGGCTCGAACTGGTGCAGGCGCGCGTGAAGGGCACCGGCCCCGGCATGGAGCCGCCGCCCGAGGCGCGCCTCGTCGACGGCTGGTTTCAATGGAGGCCCGCGCGCGCGCCGATGCCGGAGGTCGTGCTGGGCAATTCGGGCGCGGCTGGCGAATGGCGGCTCTGCCATGACGGCAAGTGCCGGACGTTGTCCGAGATTGTCGGTCATCCCATTGGTGCTAACGTCACAAAGATGAGTGTCTGCAAAGATCCGTAGCCTGGATGGAGCGAAGCGTAGTCCGGGGCCGCCGTTCCCGGATTACGCTTCGCTCCATCCAGGCTACAAGAAAAACACGGGAGAAACGCGATGGATCGGCTCAAGGGCAAGGTTGCGATGGTGGTGGGCGCCGGCTCGATCGGACCCGGTTGGGGCAACGGAAAGGCCACGGCGGTCACCTTTGCGCGCGAGGGCGCGCAGGTGTTTTGCGTCGATCGCAACGGCGCGGCCGCCGAGGAGACCGCGAAGATCATCACCGGCGAAGGCGGCCAGGCGAGCGCGTTCACTGCTGACGTATCTCGCGCGAGCGAGGTCGAAGCGATGGTCGCGGCGTGCCTGCAGGCCTACGGCCGCATCGACGTCCTCGACAACAATGTCGGCATCGCCGAGATGGGCAGCGTGGTCGAAGTGACCGAGGAGAGCTGGGACCGGGTCTTCAGCGTCAACCTTAAGAGCGCCTATTTCGCCATGAAGCACGTCATACCCGTGATGGTGAAGCAGGGCGGCGGCTCCATCATCAACATCTCCTCGATCGCCTCGATCCGCCACATGGGCATCTCCTACGTCACCTACGGCACTTCGAAGGCGGCGATGAACCAGATGACGCGCACCACCGCGATCGAATTCGCGCGCCACCATGTCCGCGTCAACGCGATCCTGCCCGGCCTGATGAAGACGCCAATGGTGGAGCACTCCGCCGGCCTCGCCGCCAGCTACGCCAAGGGCGACGTCGAAGCGATGTGGCGCGCGCGCGATGCGCAAGTGCCGATGGGTCACATGGGCGACGCCTTCGACGTCGCCAATGCCGCGCTGTTCCTGGCCTCGGACGAAGCGAAATATGTGACGGGGATCGAGCTCGTGGTGGACGGCGGAATTACGTGCAAGGCGGGGGCGTAGCTCCTTGCTCGTCGCCCTGGCGTAAGCCAGGGCCCATTACCACAAGGCTAGGTTTGGGCGAAGACTGCCGACTCAAGCCTATGTCAACAATTCGCATTCGGGGTAATGGGTCCTGGCTTTCGCCAGGACGACATTATTGCGCCAGTGCCAGAATCCCGCCGGCGAACGAATGCCATGCTGCCGTTTTGCTGATCGGCCAGTTCAGCACCTTCGCCGCCAGCATCGCGAGCGTGCCGGTGATGTAGACCGGGTGCACGCGGCCTTCGGTGCGCCAGTCGGGGATGGCGGATTTAACCCCCTGCGCTCAATTCTGCGCGATCGAGCTCTTCCTCGATCCGATGGAAGGCATCGTCGCCGATCACTTCCCTGGCGCGCAGCTCGAAGATCGATTTGCGCGCGGCCGCGATGCCACGGCGGCGTAGCGGATCGGCGGGCAGTTCGCCGTTGGTGATGCCGCCATGGGGGTCGTCGTCGGCCTGCATCAGGATGGCGCGATATTCGAGCCGCAGGATTTCCGCTTCCTCCGACGGATCGTCCTCGATCGCATCGAGCGCGGCGCGATAGGCGACGGCGCGGGCGCGCGCGACCTCGATGCCGACGGGATCGTCGTCCTTGAGGCCGAACGCCAGGATCAGCGGCCGCAGCGTCAGGCCCTGCACGACCAGCGTGCCGAGCACGACCGCGAACGCCGAGAAGACGATGAAGTCACGATGCGGAAAGTTTTCCGGCAAGGCAAAGGCGGTGGCGAGCGTGACGAGGCCGCGCATGCCACACCAGGAGATGATGAGGCCGCCCTTGGCCGAGGCGACCTGCTTCGGGTCCTTGGGGTGATAGATCCCGTGCGCCACCAGCGTGCGCAGCGTCGTCCGGTAGAACGTGATCCAGGCCAGCCGGACCAGGACCACGGTGAGCAGGATCCAGGCCGCGGCCGCGCAATATTCCCAGCGCACGTCCGCGTTCAGCCGCGTCCAGATCGGCCGCATCTGCATGCCGATCAGCATGAAGGCGAGCACGTTGAGCACGAACACCATGGTCTCCCACACCGCATAGGAAGGTACCCGCAGCCGCGCAGGCATGCGTGCCCCCGCCGTGCGCGCGATGGTGATGGCGTAGACCACAATGGTGAGGATGCCGGAGAGGCCGAGATGCTCGGCGGCAATCCAGACCATGAAGGTGGTGGCGAACTGTACGATGATCGCGCTCGGCGCTTCCTTCACGCGTTCCATGAACAGCGGGATGATGCGGCCAGCGACCAGCCCCGCGACGACGCTGCCGACCAGCGCCAGCGCCATGGTCGGCGCGACCTGATTCCATGTCAGATGTTCCGTGGCGACCGCGCCAACGGCGATGCGATAGATCAAAAGCGCGGTCGCATCGTTGAGCAGGCTCTCGCCTTCCAGGACCTTGACCATGCGGTAGGGCAGTTTCACCTGGCTCAGGATCGCGACTGCGGCGGCCGCGTCCGGCGGGGCGACGATGGCGCCGAGCGCAACCGCGGCGGCCCAGGGCATGTCAGGCATCAGCCGGTGCGCTGTGTAGGCCACAGCGGCCGTGGTCAGGCCGACGGCGGCGACCACCAGAGTGGAGACCGGAACCCAATTGTTGCGGAGATCGCGCAGCGAGGTGTCGAATGCGGCATCGAGCAGGACCGGTGCGACAAAAAGAGCCAGTGCCAGGTCGGGCTCCAGCGTCCAGGACGGGCTCGAGGGCACAAACGCGATCAGCGCGCCCCCGATCGCGAGAAAGGTCGGATAGGGGACCTTGATCCGCCGCGCCAGCGCCGATAATCCAACGGCGCCGAGCAGAAGCACGATGATCCATTCGAATGTCGACACGTTGATCCCCGAAACCGATTTGAGCGGCGCCACAAGCTAGCACCAATCCGGCCGTATGATGGATAGTGCGGCTGCAAGGCAAGACCTCAACCCGGACCTTAACTCAAGATTGAAACCCAAGATTTGCCGACTGTGACGAGCATGCGTTTTCTCATTCAATGGTCCGGCGCCGCGGTGATCATCGCGCTCTCGTTCGTCGTGGCTCATGCCGCGACCGGCGGCGAACCGGCCGCGGTCCCGCAGGTCGACATCGCGCCGTGCCTCGCGGCTGCCGCAGCCGACGACATCGACAAGGCCGCCCCGGCCTGCTCCGCCGTGATCGACAACGAGAAGACGGCGAAGGCTGACCTGATCAAGGCGCTGATCGCGCGTGGCGCGCTTTTTGCCCGGCGCGATCAGCTCGATCGTGCGATCGCCGACGACAGCCGCGCCCTGGAGCTCGATTCCGGTCTCGCCGATATCTTCAACGCGCGGGGCGAGCTCTGGCTGAGGAAGGGCGACAAGCCCAAGGCGGTGCAGGATTTCGGCGCGGCATTGAAGATCGATCCGAACCACGAGAAGGCCAAGGCCAATCACAAGACGATGGCGCGCGAGATCGAGCGGATCGGCGCGCAGATGGCGGTCGCGGGCAAGCCCAGCTTCATTTGCAAGAGTGCGCGCCGCCCCGTCGAGAAGGCGATTTGTGCCAACCGCGAGCTCGCCGACCTCGACCGTGAGATTTTTGCTTCCCATGCCCGCGCGCTGCGTGAAGTCCGCAATGCAGGCGAAGCGAAGGCGCTGCAGCGCGAGCAGGACGATTTCATCGCCCGCCGCAACGCCGGGTTCGGCCGGCCCGGCTACGATCTGAAGAAGGCGATGCAGGAGCGGCTGCAGCGGCTGAACGGGGTAGACGGGTATTGAGGCTTTAAGGCCTCGGCAACGTCATGGCCGGGCCTGCGCCCTGACTGGCTCAATTTGAACCCGTCGCCTCCCCGCCGCGACAATGGAGAAAGCCCTCGTTCCGGAGCCCTATGCCATGTGCGGCACGCATCCTTCCGCGCAAATGCTCTTGTTTGCAAAAATCTCGCTTCGCTCGCTCCTGCTCAGCGCGGCAATGAGCGTCGTCCTCGTCGCCCCTGCTTCGGCCGGCGTCGATTGCGTGATGGGCAGCAAGGCCGCACCGGCTGAGCTGATCCCGGCCTGCAGCGCCACCATTGACCAGGCCTCAAATCCATCCTCCGATCGCGCCGCGGCATTGCTGGTGCGCGCCGACGCCAATGCGCGGACTTCGGGCGGCCTCACGCAGGCGCTGCGAGATATCGATCGCGCCATTGCGCTCGATGACAAGAACGCAAAAGCCTGGCGCCTGCGGGGCGATCTCCTCCGGGAGGCCGGCGGCGATCTCAACCGCGCCGCGGCGGACCTCAGCAAGGCCATCGAGCTCGATCCGCAGGATTCGGAATCCTATGAGCTGCGCGGCGTCGTCTACACCAACCAGCGCCGGCTCGATCGCGCGCTTGCCGATTACGACCAGGCGATCAAGCTGAAGCCTGACAATGCACAGGCCTGGTCAGACCGCGGCGTGACCTATTATCTCGGCGGCGAAAACGAGAAGGCGATCCGCGATCTCAGCGAGGCGTTGCGGCTCGATCCGAACCGGCCGCGCAGCTACACCAATCGCGGCGCCGCCTACAAGAAGCTCGGCCAACTCGACAAATCGGTTGCCGACGACGGCGAGGCGATCAGGCTCGATCCGAAGGTGCCTGAATATTACGACAATCGCGGGCTGTCGCTGGCCGCGATGGGCGAGTACGACAAGGCGATTGCCGATTACGATCAGGCGCTCCGGCTGGCACCGCGGCCGAACTTCTTCACCAACCGCGGCGATTCCTACCACCTCAAGGGCGAGCTTGGCGCGGCGCTGAGCGATTACGAGGCCGCACTGAAACTCGATCCGAATTTCGCGCAGACCTACAATAACCGCGCCGTGCTCTACAAGAAGATGGGCGAGCGCAAGAAGGCGCTGGCCGACTACGAGACCGCGCTGCGGCTCGATCCCGGCAATGACAACGCCGCCGCCGGCCGCCGCGCTATGATCGCGGAGATTGCGAAATTCGGCGGCGAGCCGCTGCGGCCGCTCGCTGCGAATTCCGGCAATGGCCCGTCGTTCGATTGTGCCACTGCGAAGCGCGAGGTCGAGAAGGTGATTTGTGCCGATCCGCAACTGGGTGTGCTCGATCGTCAGATCGCCGAGACCTACGAGCGCGTGCTGAAATCGGCAGGGTCCCGCTCGGCCGGCGACCTCCGTCGCACCCAGCGCGACTTCCTCGCCACCCGCAATACGAGCTTCGGCCGCCCCGGCTATGATCTGAGGAAGGTCATGCAGGACCGCCTGCAGCGGCTGAACGCGATGGATAGCTGAGCATTGTTCTTTTCAGCTTGAACCGCGGCCCGTTCCCGGGACAATAACCCTCAAACAAGGCTGGTCCTTGATCCCTGTCATGGCGGGACGTTTGTCCTGCCACAAGGTCAGGGCCAGGCGAATAAAGGGAACGGGAGCGCGGGAATGAACGTCCGAGGAAACGTCCAAGGAAACATCGACGGAAAGAGCCTCTATCACGAGGTTTATGCGCGCTCGCTGGCCGACCCTGAGGGCTTTTGGGCCGAGGCGGCCAAGGAGATCGATTGGATCGAGCCACCGAAAAAGATCTTCGATCCCTTGCAGGGCGTCTACGGCCGCTGGTTCAGCGGTGGCGTCGTCAACACCTGCTACAACGCGCTCGACCGCCACGTCGAACGCGGCCGCGCCGACCAGATCGCGCTGATCCATGATTCGCCACTGGCAAATAGCGTCACCAAATTCACCTACGCCGAACTGCTGGCCGAAGTGCAGGCGCTCGCCGCCATCATGCAGGATTTTGGTGTCGCCAAGGGCGATCGCGTCATCCTCTATATGCCGATGGTACCGGAGGCCGTCGTCGCCATGCTCGCCTGCGCGCGCATTGGCGCGGTGCACTCCGTGGTGTTCGGCGGCTTTGCCGCGAAAGAGCTCGCCACCCGCATCGACGATGCGCAGCCAAAGTTGATCCTGTCGGCGAGCTGCGGCATCGAGCCCGGCCGGATCGTGCAGTACAAGCCGCTGCTCGACGAGGCGATCAGGCTTGCGGGCGCAAAGCCGAAGGCCTGCATCGTGCTGCAACGTCCGCAGTTCGTCTGCGCCCTCACGCCCGGCCGCGACTATGATTGGGCGGGCCTGCGCCGCAAGGCGATGAACGACGGCAAGCAGGCGCCTTGCGTGCCCGTCGCCGCTACCGATCCGCTCTACATCCTCTATACGTCAGGCACGACCGGCATTCCCAAGGGCGTCGTGCGCGATAATGGCGGCCATCTCGTCGCGGTGAAATGGTCCATGTTCAACCTTTATGGCATCAAGCCGGGCGAGGTCTGGTGGTGCGGCTCCGACATCGGCTGGGTGGTCGGCCACAGCTACATCGTCTACGGCCCGCTGCTGCACGGCGCGACCTCGATCATGTATGAGGGCAAGCCGGTCGGCACGCCCGATGCAGGCGCGTTCTGGCGCGTGATCAGCGAGCACAAGGCGGTCGCCTTCTTCACTGCGCCGACCGCGTTCCGCGCGATCCGGAAAGAAGATCCGGAAGGAAAATTCATCCGGCAGTACGACCTGTCGACGTTCCGCACGCTGTTCCTGGCCGGCGAGCGCGCCGATCCGCCGACGGTGGAATGGGCGGAGCAGCAGTTGAAAGTTCCGGTGATCGACCATTGGTGGCAGACCGAGACCGGCTGGTGCATCGCCGGAAATCCGGTTGGCTTAGGTCAGCTGCCGGTGAAGCACGGGTCGCCGACGGTGCCGATGCCGGGTTACCAGATCGACGTGGTCGACGAAGCGGCAAAGCCGGTCGGTCCGAACACCATGGGCTCGATCGTCATCAAGCTTCCGATGCCGCCGGGCTGCCTGCCGACGCTGTGGAATCAGGACGAACGTTTCAAAGAAGCCTATCTCACCGAATTCCCCGGCTACTACAAAACTTCGGATGCCGGCTACAAGGACGAAGACGGCTATGTCTTCGTCATGGGCCGCACCGACGACATCATCAATGTCGCCGGCCATCGGCTCTCCACTGGCGGCATGGAGGAGATCCTGGCTTCGCATCCCGATGTCGCCGAATGCGCTGTGCTTGGTGTCAAGGACGCGATCAAGGGCGAGGTCCCCTGCGGCTTCCTGGTGCTCAAGGCCGGCGTGAAGCGCGCTCCCGCCGAGATCGAGAAGGAGATCATTGCGCTGGTGCGCGACAAGCTCGGTCCCGTTGCCGCGTTCAAGCTCGCCATCACCGTCGGCCGCCTGCCCAAGACGCGCTCCGGAAAGATCTTGCGCGGCACCATCAAGAAGATCGCAGATGGTGAAGCCTGGACCATGCCGGCGACGATCGAGGACCCCAAGGTGCTCGACGAGATCGGCGATGCGCTGAAGGGGCGGGTGTGAAGTTTGCAATGGGGCTTGAATAGGCCGCATTTTTCCGCTCAATCCTCATCCTGAGGAGCGCGCCTGGCGCGCGTCTCGAAGGATGAAAGGCCCCGCTGTTGCCGCTTGGCCTGCATGGTTCGAGACGCCCGCTGCGCGGGCTCCTCACCATGAGGATGAAAGGCCTGCCATGAATTCGAAGCCGTTTCTAGCGATTGCATTTGCGGGCCTCATTCTCTCCGCCTGCTCCGCGCGCTACCAGACGCCGGTGGCGATGGGCGGCGATGATGACGACGCGGTCTGCCAGAGCCGGGGTTATGCGGCTGGCTCCCCGGAATACGTGGCCTGCCGCAAGGACCGCGACGTCCAGCGCAGCGCTGCGACCACCCGCGCCGACCGCCGCCAGCGCGACCTCGGCGAATACATGCTGAACCATCCGGACCGGCCATGATGTAAGCTGCGGCATTATCCTGCCGCGACACATCTGCAACGCCGCAGCCAAATCGCAATCGCATTTGTCCTGATTTGATCGGCATCAAATCCTTCACCATCGCCTTTCTGCTCTGACGCTGATGTCGCGCAACGAAGCGCGCATGTGGCTGAAGGGGAATGCAATGGACGGTATGATAAGAAACGTGGCGCGGCTCGCGGCGCTAGGTGCGGCGCTGGCGGGGGCTCTTGCCTCGGCACAGGCCGCCGATTTGCCGATCTATAAAAAGACGCCGCCGCCGGTAGAAGCCTTCAATCCCTGGATGGTACGTTTGCGGGTACTAGGCGTGTTGCCGGATGCCGGCGGCTCGACCGTCAATGTCGCCGGCGTTCCGTCGCTGTCGTCGCCGAATTCGGGCCTCTCGATCAGCGATCAGGTCGTGCCTGAGCTCGACATCAGCTATTTCTTCACCAGGAACATCGCGGCCGAGCTGATCCTCGGCGTGACCCGGCATTCGATCAGCGGCACCGGCTCGCTCGCAAATCTGCCGATCGGCAAGACCACGCTGCTGCCGCCGACGCTGACCCTGCAATATCACTTCGACAATTTCGGCGCGTTCAAACCATATGTAGGCGCCGGCGTGAACTACACCGTGTTCTTCAACAATGCCGCAGCCAACACGCCGGCCGCGATCGTCGGTCCGCCCGCGATCGTCGCCACCGCCACGAGCCTGCATGTCAGCAACGCCTTCGGTGGCGCGGTGCAGTTCGGCTTCGACTACATGCTCGATCGGCACTGGGGCCTCAACGTCGACGTCAAGAAGCTCTGGTTGCGGCCGGACTATTCGGCGACGGTCAGTGGTCTGCCGGTTACCGGCACCGCGTATATCGACCCGTGGCTGGTCGGCGGTGGTGTGACGTATAAGTTCTGAAGTTTGGCGGGAGCACGCTGCCGCGCGACCGCGGACAGTCACAAACAAAAACGCGGCGGGTTGGCCCGCCGCGTTCGCATGCGATGATGAACGGGGAGCGAAGGATTACTCCTCCTCCTGGTCCTGCTTCTTGCCGCCGAGCGTCTTCAGCTTGGCGAACACGGCATCGACGTTGAGATCGTCGCTGGATCTCTCCGCGGGTTCGTACTCGTCCTTCTTGGTGGTTTCGGAGGCCGGCAGCAGGGTGGCGCCGCCATAGGCCGCGTCGATCGGCTTTTCCTTGGCCGCGCGCGCGACCTCGAAATCGAGCTCGATCTGCGAGCAGAGGCCGAGGGTGACGGGATCAATCGGCGTCAGCTGGGAGGTGTTCCAGTGGGTGCGATCGCGGACACTGGCGATCGTGCTCTTGGTCGTGCCGACCAGGCGCATGATCTGGGCGTCCTTGAGCTCGGGATGGTTGCGCAGTAGCCAGAGGATGGCGCTCGGGCGCTCGTGGCGGCGCGAGACCGGGGTATAACGCGGGCCCTTGCGCTTGGGCTGCGGCGGCAGCACCACCTTGCTCTCCTGGAGGCGGAGCCGGTAGTCCGGGTTGTTCTCTCCCTTCTCGATCTCCTCGCGGGTCAGCTGGCCATTGGAAAGGGGATCCATGCCCTTGATGCCCTGCGCGGCGTCGCCATCGGCGATCGCGCGCACCTCGAGGGGGTGCATTTTGGTGAAATCGGCGACCTGATCGAAGGTCAGCGCGGTGTTGTCGAGCAGCCAGACGGCGGTCGCCTTGGGCATCAGAGGTGCGTTGCTCATGGCAAATCTCCTTTGTGCTTCGCCCACCCCTTTGGAGGCGAAACCGGTGGTCATCAGCGATGACTGGGAATTCGGGCTATATAAGCCCGGAGGGGGTAGCCACGCAATGGTTCTGCTATAGATAGTGCCTTGACAGCGCCCGAAAGGGGGCCCAATTCCCTCTGAAGTCCCTGTAAGACCGTACCCAAGCCCTATTCATCCATCGACCGCTGCCCGCCCATTTGGCGAG
The DNA here is from genome assembly GCF_055807355.1 of Bradyrhizobium sp. Ken01. NCBI lineage: Bacteria > Pseudomonadati > Pseudomonadota > Alphaproteobacteria > Hyphomicrobiales > Nitrobacteraceae > Bradyrhizobium > Bradyrhizobium sp. Ken01. The sequence goes on along the minus strand of NZ_JBVVPC010000006.1, from coordinate 26,347 downwards.
GTGATTCGGTCCCGAGATCGCTCAATGTCAGCCAAACCAGACCTCAAGATCGTGCTTTGTTCTCCCCGTGGCTTCTGCGCCGGGGTGGTCCGGGCGATCGACACCGTGGAACGGGCGCTCGATAAATACGGCGCCCCCGTCTATGTTCGCCATGAGATTGTGCACAATAAGTACGTCGTCGATGGGTTGAAGAAGAAGGGCGCGATCTTCGTCGAGGAACTCGCCGAAATCCCGGAGAACACCACCGCGCCGGTGGTGTTCTCGGCCCATGGCGTGCCGAAATCGGTTCCGGCCGACGCCACGTCCCGTAATTTGTTCTCGCTGGATGCGACCTGCCCTCTTGTCACCAAGGTGCACCGCGAGGCCGCGATCCATTTCAAGCGCGGCCGCGAGATCTTCCTGATCGGCCATTCCCATCATCCGGAGGTGGTGGGCACGCTCGGCCAGCTCCCGACCGGCGCCGTGACCCTGATCGAGACCGCCGAGGACGCCAAGACCATCGCGCCGAAGGACCCGAACAACCTCGCCTTCGTGACCCAGACCACGTTGTCGATCGACGACACCGCGGAGATCGTGGCGCTGCTGAAGGAGCGCTTCCCGAACATCAACGGGCCGCACAAGGAAGACATCTGCTACGCCACCACCAACCGCCAGCTCGCGGTGAAGAAGGTGGCGCCGGTGGTCGACGCCTTGATCGTGGTCGGTGCGCCGAACTCGTCGAACTCGCAGCGCCTGCGCGAAGTCGCCGAGCGTGAGGGCTGCCCGATCGCCGTGCTGGCGCAGCGCGCCACCGAAATCGACTGGAAGCGGTTCGAGAACATCACCAGCCTCGGCATCACCGCGGGCGCCTCGGCACCGGAAGTGATCGTCGAGGAGATCATGGACGCGTTCGCCGAGCGCTTCACACTGCATGTGGAGACGGTCTCGGCTGCGGAAGAGAACGAGTTCTTCCCGCTGCCGCGCCAGGTGCGCCCCGAAGCCGCCGCCGAGTAGACCTTCATGGCGGTCTACACCGACGTTGCCGCCGACGAGCTTGCGGACTTCCTCAACCAATACGATCTCGGCGAGTTGCTCTCCTACAAGGGCATCGCCGAGGGCGTCGAAAATTCCAACTTCCTGCTGCATACGACCAGGGGATCGTTCATCCTCACGCTCTACGAGAAGCGCGTGGCGAAGAACGATCTGCCGTTCTTCCTCGCGCTGATGACGCATCTGGCCGAGCACGGCGTCAACTGCCCGCTGCCGGTGAAGGGAACGGACGGCGAGGCGCTGCGCGAGCTGTCGGGCCGGCCGGCCGCGATCATCACCTTTCTCGAAGGCGTCTGGCCGCGCAAGCCGAACGCGGCCCATTGCGCCGGCGTCGGCGAGGGGCTCGCCAGGATGCATCTGGCAGGTGCGAATTTCGCGATCAGGCGTGCGAACGCGCTGTCGGTCCCGGGCTGGCGGCCGCTGTTCGATGCCGCGTCACAGCGGGCCGACGAGGTGCAGCCCGGCCTGCGCGCGTTCCTGAGCCACGAGCTCGACTACCTCGAGAGCGGGGTCTGGCCGACGCAGCTGCCCGAAGGCGTGATCCACGCCGACCTGTTCAACGACAACGTCTTCTTCCTGGGCGACAAGCTCTCCGGGATCATCGACTTCACTTTCGCCTGCAATGATATGCTGGCTTATGATGTTGCGATCTGCCTCAACGCCTGGTGCTTCGAGCCGGATCATTCCTTCAACGTCACCAAGGCGCGGGCCTTCCTCAATGCCTATGGCCGCGTGAGAAAGCTGTCCGAGGCGGAAGAGGCCGCGCTGCCGCTGCTCGCGCGCGGCGCCGCGATGCGCTTCCTGCTGACGCGGCTGGTCGACTGGCTCAACGTTCCGCCCGGCGCGCTGGTTCGGCCGAAGGATCCGCTGGAATATGTCCGCAAGCTGCGCTTCCACCAGAGCGTTTCCAGCGTGCGCGACTACGGGCTGATGCCGTCGGGGCTGGTGGCGTGAGCGAGCTTCCCAACGTCACGATCTACACCGATGGCGCCTGCTCGGGAAATCCGGGACCCGGCGGCTGGGGCGCGATTCTGAAGTTCGGCGACAAGGAAAAAGAACTGAACGGTGGTGAGCGCCACACCACCAACAACCAGATGGAATTGATGGCGGCGATCTCCGCGTTGGAAGCGCTGAAGAAGCCGTGCACCGTCGATCTCTATACCGACAGCCAATATGTCCGTCAGGGCATCACCGGCTGGATCCACGGCTGGAAGCGCAACGGCTGGCGCACCGCCGACAAGAAGCCGGTGAAGAATGTCGAGCTATGGCAGCGCCTCGATGCTGCACTGAAGGCTCATGACGTGCGGTGGCACTGGGTCAAGGGCCACGCAGGGCATCCCGAGAACGAACGCGCCGATCAGCTCGCGCGCGACGGGATCGTGAAGGCGCGGTTGCAGCAGAGGGTGGCGGAGTAGCGCGCGGTCGGCGCTCCTTATGCTCCGCCGTCATCGCCCGGCTTGACCGGGCGATCCAGTAAGCAGCGGCCTCTCGATTCAACAACAACTGTCTCTGGAATACTGGATGCCCCGCTTTCGCGGGGCATGACAGTGTCGTTTGTGGCTGAAAGCGGTCGCCGCTTACAGCTGTCCCAGCAGCGTATCGCCGCCGGACACTTCGACCTTGCCCGGCATCGCCTCGAGGTTCAGCTTCTTGACCACGCCGTCCTCGACCAGCATCGAATAGCGCTTGGAGCGGATGCCGAGACCGTTGCCGGAGGCGTCGAGCTCCATGCCGATCGCCTTGGCGAAGTCGGCATTGCCGTCGGCGAGGAAGATGGCCTCGTCGCGCTGGTCGGTGTCGCGCTTCCACGCGTTCATGACGAAGGCGTCGTTGACGGAGACGATGGCGATGGTGTCGACGCCCTTGTCCTTCATGGCGTAGGCGTTGAGGAAGATGCTCGGCAGATGCATCTTGTGGCAGGTGCCGGTATAGGCGCCGGGCACCGCGAACAGCGCCACTTTCTTGCCCTTGAAGATATCGTCGGTGGTCTTCACCTGCGGGCCTTCCGCCGTCATCACGCGGAATTTCGCCTCGGGCAGCTTGTCGCCAGTTTGGATCGCCATCGTCAGTCTCCCTGAAAATCGGTCCCGCTTTTTAGACCGTGCGGCGGGCCTGCACAATATTGCCGGCGCCGATAGTGACACGGGAAGCGGTGAGGGCGGGACCCTTCACCGTTATGTCATCAGCCGGCGAACCCGCCGCCGTCGAGGAAGGCCTGCTCGTCCGACGTGGTGTCGCGGCCGAGCAGGCGGTTGCGGTGGGGGAAGCGGCCAAACCGCCGGATGATATCGGCGTGCTCACGCGCGTATTTCAGGTTCTCGGCATTTTCGGTGTTTTGAAACAGCGCGACGCAATGCAACTGGTCGGGCAGGTGCTCGGAATGCATGAAGGGCAGATAGAGGAATTCGAGCAGGACCGGATCGATCCTTTGATCTGCACCCCGCGCAATGGCGCGGCGGGCGACGTCGCGCGCCAGCGCGTCGCTGGCAAAGGCCTGCGCCGTGCCCCGAAACATGTTGCGCGGAAACTGGTCGAGCACGATGACGAGCGCGAGTGCGCCCTCGTCGGTCGCCTCCCATGACGAGAGTTCGCCGGCGACCGTCTTCTGCCACAGGGCGAGAAAGCGGCGCCGGACCTCCGCGTCGAATGCGTCGTCGCGCTCGTACCATGCATCGCGGCCGGCCTCGCGCCAGAAGGCGAGGATGCCGGCTGGATTGATGTTGCCGTTGTCAGTCATGAACGAAAGAGGGGCTTACGCCGCCTCCGCCTTCTTCTCGTCGCGCAGCTGCCGGCGCAGGATCTTGCCGACATTGGTCTTCGGCAGGTCGGTGCGGAATTCGATGTGCTTGGGCACCTTGTAGCCCGTCAGCTGCTCCTGGCAGAACTTGACCAGAACCTCCGCCGTGAGGTTCGGGTCCTTCTTGACCACGAACGCCTTCACCGCCTCTCCCGACTTGGAATCGGGAATGCCGATGACGGCGCATTCGAGCACCCCCGGGTTGCTCGCGATCACTTCCTCGATCTCGTTCGGATAGACGTTAAAGCCGGAGACCAGGATCATGTCCTTCTTGCGGTCGACGATCTTGGTGTATCCCCGCTCGTCCATGATGCCGATGTCGCCGGTGCGGAAATAGCCGTCCGCGGTCATCACCTTGGCGGTCTCCTCCGGCCTGTTCCAGTAGCCCGACATCACCTGCGGACCCTTGGCGCAAATCTCGCCGGGCCGGCCGAGCGGCATCTCGTTGCCGTCGTCGTCGCGGATCGAGATCCAGGTCGAGGGCACGGGGATGCCGATGGTGCCGTTGAACTCGGGATCGGTCGTGGTGTTGCAGGTCAGCGTCGGAGATGTCTCCGACAGGCCGTAGCCTTCGGCGATGGAGCAGCCCGTGATCGCCTTCCACTGCTCGGCGACGGGGCGCTGCACCGCCATGCCGCCACCGTTCGAGATCTTCAGCTTGGAGAAGTCGAGCTTCTTGAAGTCGGGATGATGCATCAAGCCGTTGTAGAGCGTGTTCACGGCCGGGAAGTTGTTGACCTGGTACTTCGCCAATTCCTTGATGAAGCCCGGGATGTCGCGTGGATTGGGGATCAGGAGATTGCAGCCGCCGGCGCGCACCGCGAGCAGGTAGCAGGCCGTCAGCGCGAAGATGTGATAGAGCGGCAGCGCGCAGACCACCATGAGTTGATCGACATGCGGCGGCGCGGCCATCGCCGGCTGCAGCCAGGCGTCGTTCTGCAGGACGTTGGCGACGATGTTACGATGAAGCAAGGTGGCACCCTTGGACACGCCGGTGGTGCCGCCGGTATATTGCAGGAAGGCGACGTCGCCGGGCGACAGCTTCGGCTTGTTGAAGGCCAGAGAGCGGCCGGCGGAGATCGCGTCGTTGAAGGACACCGCGCCTGGCAGCGACCAGGCCGGCACCATCTTCTTGACGCGGCGGACGACCAGATTGACGATCACGCCCTTGAAGCCGAGCAGGTCGCCCATGCTGCCGACGATGACGTGCTTGACCTGCGTCTTCGCGATCACCTGCTCGACGGTGTGGGCGAAATTCTCCAGCACGATGATGGCTTCGGCGCCGGAATCCTTGAGCTGGTGCTCGAGCTCGCGCGGCGTGTAGAGCGGATTGACATTGACCACCGCGAAACCGGCGCGCAGCACGGCTGCGGTCGCGACCGGATATTGCAGCACGTTCGGCATCATGATCGCGACGCGGGCGCCGCGTTGCAGGCCTCGCCCTTGCAGGTAGGAGGCCATCGCCAGCGACATCTGGTCGAGGTCGCGATAGCTGATCGACTTGTCCATGCAGATGAACGCCTTGCGGTCGGCGAACTTGGCGAAGCTCTCCTCCAGGAGGTCGACCAGCGATGAATATTGCGTCGGCTCGATATCGGCGGGGACGCCGGGCGGATATTGCTTAAGCCAGATGCGCTCCATGGAAACTCCCCTCATTGACCAGAGCCCGTTGTGTCTCGGGCTTGCCTCATTGCCGTCAGTATCGAGCCTGCCGGAACGGGTGGCAAGCGGTCGAGGCTTAGGACAAACGTCAGGGAGTGGCTATCGGAATCCTCACAAGCGGCTTGCCGCAACTGCGAAGTGCGGCGCGGTCTCGCCTCGCGACCGCCGTTAACTGTTGTTGGCCGGCTTGGGGGGCTTGGTCGCGGCTTTGGGCTTGGCGGGCTTGGCCGCTTCGCCGCTCACCGCAGGCTTTGTCACCGCATCGGGCTTGGCTGCGGCATGCTTGGCACCGGCTGGCTTGGCTGCGGATTTGCCGTCGGCCGGCTTGGCGGCCGCCGCCGGTTTGGCATCGGGCTTCGCCGCCGCCGTCTTGGCGTCCTTCGGCTTGTCTGCCGCGTCGGGCTTTTTGGCGACGCGCGACTTCTTGCCACGCGGCTTTGGCGTGGCCTGCTGGTCGGCATCGGCCGCGACCGCCGCGATCAGCGCGGTCCCGGTGCGGGTCGGACCGGTATAGACCAGCACGGGCTCGGCCGCCGCCGGGGCCGAGGCCATCAGCTCTGAGGCCTTCATCAGGGGCGGCTGAAGCCCGGCCGTGAAGAAGGTGACCTGGGCTTCGCCGCCCGTGGCCGAGGCGGAGCCGGACGTGCCGCCATTGGTCGCGATCAGCGCGTCGTCATCGTCGCTGGCCGGCCGCTTGCGATGGCCGCCGCACATGTCGTCACGCAGGTTCGGCGGCGAGGCATCGACCGGCACCAGCTTGTCGACGGTGCCGAGCGAGGGGCGGAGCCAGGTGAGATTGTCTTGCGAGAAGCCGCGCTCCAGCAGCTGCGCCGCCTTCACCGCGCGCGCGGTGCCGGAGTTGGCGCCCAGCACGACGGCGATCAGCCGGCGGCCGTTGCGAGTGGCCGATGCGACGAGATTGTAGCCGGAGGCGCAGATGAAGCCGGTCTTGAAACCGTCCGCGCCGGGATAGCGGCCGATCAGCTTGTTGAAATTGCCGGTGACGCGCTTGCCGAAGCGGATTGCCGGAATGTGCACGAAGTACTCGTACTCGGGCAGGTCGCGCAGGAACGAGCGCGCCAGAATGCCGAGATCCCGCGCGGAGGTGATCTGTCCGTCGGCGGGCAGGCCGTTCGGATTGACGTAGCTCGTCTGCGTCATGCCGAGCTTCTGCGCGGTGTCGTTCATCAGCGCCGAGAAGCCGTCGATCGAACCGCCGACGCCTTCCGCGAGCACGACGGCCATGTCGTTCGCCGACTTCACCATCATCATCTTGAGTGCGTTGTCGACGGTAAGCTGCGTCCCCGGGCGAAAGCCCATCTTCGAAGGCGACTGCGAGGCTGCCGTCGGCGATACAGTGAGCAGTGTGTCGAGTGTGAGCTTGCCGTCCTTGACCGCCTTCAGCGTCACATAGGCGGTCATGATCTTGGTGACGGAAGCCGGATACCAGGGAATGGTCGCGTTTTCGGCCTGCAGCACCTTGCCGCTATCGGCCTCGATCAGGAGCAGCGCTTCTGCATTCGCCGCGCGCGGCGCCAGTAATGCGGCACACGCGAGTCCCGCAGCAAGCAGGTTGAACAGGGATTGACGAAGCAGCGGGCGAAGAGCGTGCACTATCCGATTCCGGTCCTTGGAGACCCGCCGGTTCCGGTCGGCTCTCGTGATCTGATGTTCGGTTCTGAAATCCAGCGCCGCCGCTTGCGGCGCCGCAAACCTATACCGGCTGGTGCGTCGGGAATAGGGGCATCAGCGGCGTATTCCGCAATGAAATGGGCCGAATTTCGACGATATGATGGGGACTTGCTAAGGCGACTTGTTAAGGCGATTTGGCGGCCGTCGCGGCAGCCTCAGCCGCTGTCACGCTGGCCCGTGCGTTCTCCTGAACCATGAACTGAGCCCTGGCGAGGTCGGCGAAATGGCCGCCTTTGGCCACGAGTTCATCAAAAGTTCCGCTTTCGATCACACGCCCGTTCTCGAACACCAGGATCCGCGTGGCATTGCGGATGGTGGAGAGACGATGGGCGATCACGAAGGTGGTGCGGCCCTTCATCACTTCGTCGAGAGCGGTATTCACCTTGGCCTCAGTGACGGCGTCGAGTGCGCTGGTCGCCTCGTCCAGGATCAGGATCGGCGGATCCTTCAGCAGTGCACGGGCGATCGAAAGCCGCTGGCGCTCGCCGCCGGACAGCATGCGGCCGCGCTCGCCGGCATTGGTCTCGAAGCCGCCGCTGCGCTCGATGAATTCGAGCGCCTGCGCACGCTCCGCCGCCTTGCGCATCTCGGCCTCGGTGGCGTCCGGCTTGCCGACGCGCAAATTCTCCGCGATCGAGCGGTTGAACAGCAGTGCCTCCTGAAAGACCACGCCGATGTTCCGCCGCAGCGAAGTCAGCGTCACCCCGCGCACGTCCATACCATCGATCCTGATGAAGCCGGACTGCGGATCGAAGGCGCGATGCAGCAGTGCAATCGCGGTGGATTTTCCGGCGCCGGTCGCGCCGACCAGCGCGATGGTCTGGCCGGGAAGCGCGGTGAAGGAGAGGTCCTCGACCGCCGGCCGTTTGCCGTCATAGGAGAAGGTGACGTCGTTGAATTCGACGAGGCCGGAGAGCCGACCCGCATCGATCGCGTCGTGCCGGTCGTGCACCGCAGGCACCGCATCGAGCACGTTGAAGAACTCGCGTAAGCGCGGGGCTTCCATGAACACGTTGTTGATGAAGCTCACGACCTGCTCCAGCTTCTGGATCAGAAGCGTCGCAAAGCTCACGAACATCACGATCTCGCCGACCGAGGTCAGCCCCTGGTCGTGCAGCGCGATGCCGAAAGTGAAGATCGCGAGCACCGTGATCGTGGTGGAGGCCCGCGTGATCACGGTGACGAGCGCCCACCAGGACAGCACCGGCATCTGGGCTGCAAGCAATTGGTCGGCAACGGAGCGCAGGCCCTGCACCTCGGATTCGACGCGGACGAAACTCTGCACCAGCGCGACATTGCCGAGCGCATCCGAAGCGCGTGCGGAGAGCTCGCTGTATTGCTCTTCGACGGCCATCTGCATGCCGAATGTCTTGCGTACCACGAAGGTGGTCAGCGCGGTGAAGACGATGCAGAGCACGAACAGCAGGATTGCAAGCCGCCAGTTCAGGTAGAGCGACAGCGGCAGCAGCACCACGACCGAGAGGATGGCGGCAAAATGCTCGCGGAAGAAGCCCAGCCACAGCCGCCACAGCGCATCGGTGCCGTTGAGCATGACCTTCATCAGCCGGCCCGAATGGGTACCGGAGTGGAAGGTCAGCGGCAGTTGCAGGATGTGCTCGAAATAGTCCGTCAGGACGGCCTGCCGCTGGCGGTGGGAGAGCCGGTCGGCCTGCAACGCTACGAGCGCGCTGCAGGCGATGGTGAACAGCCCGAACGCGACCCAGGCAACTAGGAACGGCCACGCCGAATTGGAGCCTGCGACCGTCTTGCCGGAGAGCACGTCGACAATCCGGCCGAACAGCACCGGTTCGGCGAATTGCGAGCCGGCAAGCAGGAGATTGACGATCGCGAGCAGCCAGCCCAGCCGTGCCTCCTTGCCGAGCAGCTCGAGAACGCGGGTGTAGAGGCGGAGAATGGGCATGGGACGACAAGCTCGGGCGGCTGGAACGGAGTGAGCGCATACTCTAATCAGGGATCGCCCGTGAGATATAGCGGAAGCTGTCGGTTTTGCTCAGTTGATCAACCGCCCTGCGACTGGCGGCAAGAACCCGCCGTCGAAAATGTCGCCCGCCGCGGGCCGTTTGCGGAATTTGAAATCCTGCCCGATCTGGTCGATCGAGCGATCCATGCGCGCCGGGTCGATGTCGCCGAGGCCGTTGCGACGGACCTCGTCGGTCAGGATGTTGTCGACGAGGACGGTGCGCAGGCGCTCCAGCTCGAGTTCGCGGTCGCCGTCCTCGATGCGGCTCGCGGCCTCGTCCGCCGCGCGCGCCGGGTCCTTCACGGTCGCGTTGATGCCGGCGATCAATGCGCGAACGAATCCCTTCACGGTGTCCGGCTTGGCCGCGGCGAAAGCCGGGTTGACCACGACGGCAAAGCCATAGGCCTCGCAACCATAGTCGGCATAGCGAAGCGCGACGAGATCGCCGCCTGGTACGCCGCGGTCGCGCAGGTTCACTGCCGAGAGATAGCTGAAGCCGGCGACGGCATCGACCTGTCCCGCGGAGAGGATCGGCTCGCGTACCGCGGCGCTGATCTTGCGGAATTTGACGTGAGCCGTGTCGATGCCGTTCTGCTGCGCCAGCGCCGGCCACAGCCGCATCGACAGATCGCTATCGGCAACGCCGACGGTCTTGCCGTCCAGGTCGGACAAGAGGTGGATGCCACGGCTCCTGCGGGCGACGATCGCGTAGGGCGCGCGGTTGAACAGCACGAACACCGCCTTGACCGGTGTCGCATCCTTGTCGCGGAAGCGGATCAGCTCGTTGATGTCGACGAGCGCGAGCTCGCTGTCACCCTTGGCGACGCGCGCAAGCGCCTCCGGCGATCCGGCCGCGCTGCTGAAGGAGACGTTGAGACGTTCGGCGCCGAAGCTTCCGTCCTTTGCGGCGAGAAAGAACGGCGCCATGCTCGCATCGATCGGGCGGTCGAAGGTGAAGTGGATCGCAATAGAGGGTGCGGCGGTCTCGGTCCCCGAGACATCGCGTGCCGTCAGCGCGGCAAGCAAGATTGCAAGGGCCGGCAGGCAGCGAAGGGCAGTGGTCCTGAATCCGAACATCGGTCGCGCCGGTCCCGCATTATTGTGGTTTTGTGACGCTCGCAGCGTCAGCGGGCGGAGCACTCTGTTTGCGCTAATATGAACGGCGGATGAGCGGCGGTTGCGTCACGATCACGCAACCCCGTTCAGCTTGTGTTGGGGTTGGGGAACCCAACATGGGATGCGGGTGTTTGAGAGACACGAGCCTGTCATCAGGCACCATTCGAGGTCCCAAGGAGGGTCCAGGACATGTTTGATAGATTTTCGGGATTTGTCGGCCGTAAGGCCGTTTTCTGTACCGCCGCGGTGCTGGCGCTGACCGCAATGGCTCCGACCGCTTCATACGCGGGCGGCCGTCATTGGCATGGTGGCGGCGGCGCGGCCTTTGCCGGAGCGGCCATTGCCGGTGCTATCGGCACCGGCCTCGCAATCGCAGCGACCCGTGACGCCTACGCTTATGATGCTCCTGCCTATTACGGCGGCGGCCCGGTCTACTACGACGACGGTCCGGTCTATTACGGCGGCGACTCGTATATCGGTCCGCGCCCGTATCACCGTTGCGGCGGCCCATACCAGTCCGCGCAGGGCGGCCAAGGTAACCTTTCGACTTGCTACTAGCTTTGGCTAGCAAGTGTGGACCAGCCGGCCGTCGCTCTTGCCGCGACGGCCGGCTTTTTGCTTTTGTTGTCGTGCGTTAACGTCCCCGCTATGGGTTTAGAGTAGCTTTGCGTACATGAGTGATTCGCTTGAGCGGCTATATCTGGCTGTGCTCGCGGCCAGGGACCTTGATCCGGCAACATCGCGCACCGCGCGGCTGTTTCAGCGCGGCCCGTCAAAAATGGCGAAGAAGCTTGCTGAAGAGGCCATCGAGGTCGTCATCGATGCGGTCAACGGCGATAGCGAAGCCGTGATCCGGGAAAGCGCCGATCTACTCTACAATCTGACCGTGCTCTGGGCCTCCGCCGGCGTGCGCCCCGAGGACGTCTGGCGCGAGATGACGCGGCGTGAAGACATGCTCGGCATCGCCGAGAAGCTGCCGAAGTCGGCGATGAAACTGCCCAAAGTTGCGTCACCGCGTGTCGCCGCGAGGCGGCCAATCGTCGCGCTTGAAGGCCGCAGCGCGCGCAAGCGCCACTAGTATTGGCACAAATCGGTCCCATCTCGGCATGGACAAATCCGTCCCATGGTGCTTCATCGCGGCGCCATGCTGAAACGTATCTACGACTGGTGCATCGACGCCGCTCACAAGCCTTACGCGCTCTGGATCATGGGCGCCGTGGCTTTCGCTGAAAGCTCCTTCTTTCCCGTCCCCCCGGACGTGATGCTGATCCCGATGTCACTGGCGCGTCCGCAACGCGCTTGGGTCTATGCGGCGATCTGCACTGCGACGTCGGTGCTGGGTGGTCTGTTGGGCTACGCCATCGGTGCGCTGCTCTTCGATTCGGTCGGCCATTGGCTGATCGAGGTCTATGGCCTCGGCGGCAAGGTCGACGCCTTCCGCGCCTCCTATGCCGAATGGGGCGCTGTGATTATCCTGCTCAAGGGCCTGACACCGATCCCCTACAAGCTCGTGACCATCACGTCCGGCTTTGCCGGCTACAATATCGGGCTCTTTATCCTATGCTCGATCGTGGCGCGTGGCGGGCGCTTCTTTATCGTGGCGATCCTGCTCAACCGCTACGGCGACTGGATCCGGGTCAAGATCGAGAAGCATCTCGGATTGGTGGTGGCAATCGGCGCCGCGGTGCTCGTGCTCGGCTTTGTCGTCGCAGTCAAATTGATCTAACCCCAAAGGCGCTTTGCCGCCGCGCCTCGTTCGGCTACGGTTGCCGTCATGATGCTTCGATCCGGCAATCCGGTCTTGCGGCTGGGCACGCTGACATTTGCGGTGCTTTCGCTCCTGCTGGGTACCGGCGGTGCCGGATGGCCGCAATCCGCGCCGCCGGCGCTCGGCTTGCAGGAGCAAGGACCGCAGGCCGCACCGGCGCCCTCGACAGCCCCTTCGTCGCCGCCGGCGCATGAAGAAAATCCCGGGCTGATCAACGAAATGGGCAAGCTCTTCGACAAGCTGCCTCGATCCTGCCGCCGATCAAAAGCCCGAGCGAGACCATGAACGACTTGTCGCGCCTGGCCAAGCCGTCGACCATGGTGTCGGGACGCGTGGCCTGCCCGGCCTCGTCGAATGGCGCGCCCGACTGCAAGCTCGCCGCCGACAAACTCTGCCAGAGCAAGGGCTACACGGAAGGCAAGAGCCTGAATGCCGACTCCGCGGAAAAGTGCTCGGCCAAGGTTCTGATCCCGGGCAGGCAACGCAAACCGGATGACTGCCGCACCGACACCTTCGTCACCAGCGCGCTGTGCCAGAACTGAGGACGCGCGCGAGCAAGCAAGGAGCGCCCATGAGCCGCACGGAGCAGGACTTCCTCGGACAGCGTGAGATCGCCGACGACATCTACTACGGCGTCCAGACCATCCGCGGGAAGGAGAACTTCCACATCACCGGCATTCCGATGAACCAGGAGCCTTACTTCGTGAAGGCGCTCGGTTACGTCAAGAAGGCCGCCGCCATGGCCAACCGCGATCTCGGCGCGGTGGACACCAAGGTCGCGGAAGCGATCATCGTGGGCTGCGATCGCGTCATCGCCGGCGATATGATGGACCAGTTCGTCACCGACTTCATCCAGGGCGGGGCCGGCACCTCCACCAATATGAACGCCAACGAGGTGATCGCCAATCTCGCGCTGGAATCGCTCGGCTTCGCGAAGGGCGACTACCAGCACGTCAGCCCCAACGATCACGTCAATTACGGCCAGTCGACCAACGACACCTATCCGACCGCCTTTCGGCTGGCGCTGATCCTGCGGCTCGAGAGCTACATGACGGCGCTGCGCCAGCTCCAGGAGGCGTTCTTCGCCAAGGGCCGGGAGTTCGAGCGCGTGCTGAAGATGGGCCGCACGCATCTCCAGGACGCGGTGCCGATGTCGCTCGGCGCCGAATTCCGCGGCTGGGGCACCACCATGGGCGAGGAGGTCGATCGCATCTCCGAGGCCCGCGCGCTGCTGCGCGAGATCAATCTCGGGGCGACCGCGATCGGCACCTCCGTCACCGCGGCGCACGGCTATCCCAAGCTCGCGGTCCGGCATTTGAGCGCGCTCACCGGCGTCGACTTCATCCTTGCGGGCGACCTCGTCGAGGCGACGTCGGATACGGGCGCCTATGTGCAGCTCTCCGGCGTCCTCAAGCGCACCGCGAGCAAGCTGACCAAGATCTGCAACGACATCCGCCTGCTCGCCTCGGGCCCGCGTGCCGGCTTCAACGAGATCAACCTGCCGCAGCTTCAGCCGGGCTCCTCGATCATGCCCGGCAAGGTCAATCCTGTGATCCCCGAGGTCGTCAACCAGACCAGCTTCCTCGTGATCGGGCTCGACACCACCGTGACGCTCGCGGCATCCGCCGGACAGCTCCAGCTCAACGTGATGGAGCCGGTGATCTCGTTCGCGCTGTTCTTCTCGATCCGCACCATGGAGCGGGCGGTCAACAGCCTGCGCGAGAACTGTGTGGTCGGCATCACCGCCAACGCGGAGCACACCCGCAACATGGTGCTGAATTCGCTCGGCATCGTCACGGTGCTGAAGCCGCTGCTCGGCTACAAGCAATGTGCCGAGATCGCGCGCGAGGGCTACAAGAGCGGCAAGTCGCTGCACCAGATCGTCGTGGTCGAACGCAAGCTGCTGACCCAGGAGAAATGGGACGAGATGTTCTCGTTCGAGCGGCTGATCAATCCGGATTTGCTTGCGTGATGTCGTCGGTCCGCGCTGAATTCCGCGCCTTGGAATTGCGGTAACGGCGTCCTCCACGGCGCCAAAACGCAATACTTGACAGTGGAAAGATTGCCTTGTTGGTATGGCCCCCAACTTCGATGTGACCGTCAATAGAGGATCGTCTCGCAATGTCCATGCCTGCCCTGTTCAAGGGACGCCTGTCGATCCCCGTGATCGGTTCGCCGCTCTTCATCATCTCGGTGCCCGATCTCGTGATCGCGCAGTGCAAGGCGGGCGTGGTCGGCTCGTTTCCGTCGCTGAACGCGCGGCCGCCGGAGCTGCTCGACGAGTGGCTGGCGCGGATCACCGAAGAGCTCGCGGCCTACGACCGCGCGCATCCGGACAAGCCGTCGGCGCCGTTTGCGGTCAACCAGATCGTGCACAAGTCGAACAACCGGCTCGACCACGACATGCAGCTCTGCGCCAAGTACAAGGTGCCGATGATCATCTCCTCGCTCGGCGCACGTGAGGAGCTGAATCAGGCCGTGCACGGCTGGGGCGGCATCGTCTTCCACGATGTGATCAACCAGAAGTTTGCGCACAAGGCGATCGAGAAGGGCGCCGACGGCCTGATCCTGGTCGCAGCGGGCGCCGGCGGCCATGCCGGCACGATCTCGCCGTTGGCGTTCGTCGCCGAAACGCGAAAATGGTTCGACGGCCCGATCGCGCTGTCGGGCGCGATCGGCAACGGCAAGGCGATTCGCGCCGCGCGCATTCTTGGCGCCGACTTTGCCTATATCGGCTCGGCCTTCATCGCCACCAAGGAAGCCAATGCGGTCGAGAAGTACAAGGAGATGATCGCGGGCGCGACGGCCGACGACATCGTCTATTCCAACCTCTTCACCGGCGTGCACGGCAACTATCTGAAGCCGTCGATTCTCGCCGCCGGTATGGATCCGGAGAACCTGCCGACGTCAGATCCCTCGAAGATGAACTTCGGCACCGACGCCTCCGGCGAGCGCGCCAAGCCAAAAGCCTGGAAGGAAATCTGGGGTTCAGGCCAGGGCGTCGGCAGCATCGACGGTATCGTGCCAGCCGCCGAAATGATCGCGCGCTTCAAGAAGGAATACGACGAGGCAATCGATCCGCCGTTGTGAGCTTCGTCGTCCCGGCCTTGTGCGCAATTGCGCACTGGGCCGGGCGCCAGCTCTTGCTGAGCGCCGGATGTGCATCACGGAGAAACGATGACCCCCATCTACCGTGTCGACGGCGACAGCGTCGTCACCAGCCCGGATGCCGCGGGCCCGTGGGACCGGCGTATGCAGCACGGTTCGGCGCCGGCCTCGCTGGTGACGTGGGCGGCTGAGCGCATTCCGACGCCAGTTGCAATGGACATCGCGCGCGTCACCATCGACCTGATGCGCCCGGTGCCGGTGGCCCCACTCACGATCTCGACCGAGATCTTGCGCGAGGGCCGCAAGATCCAGCTCTGTGGGGTCAAGCTGCTCGCCGACGGCGTACAGGTGGTCGGCGCCACCGTGCTCAAGATCAAGCGCCAGGCGCTGACCCTGCCCGAGGATATCAAGGCACTGCCTGTTACGCTGCCGTCGCCGGAGGACTCGCTGCTCGAGGACGGTCATGCCGCCACCAGCCCGTTCGTACGTTCAGTCTCGATGCGCGCCGCGCGCGGCCGCTTCGGGCAAGCCGGCGCCGGCGCGATCTGGTTTCGCGTCGATCATCCCCTGATCGCAGGCGAAGCGATCTCGCAGGCGATGCGCGCCGTGGTCGCGGCCGATTTTTCCAACGGCACCGCCTCGTCGCTCGATTTCCGCGCCTGGACCTATATCAACGCCGACCTCACCGTGAGCTTTGCGCGCCAGCCGATCGGCGAATGGATCCTGCTCGACGGCGATTCCTGGATCGGTCCCGATGGCGCCGGGCTTGCGATGTCGCGGCTCGCCGACCGGCAGGGCTATTTCGGCCGAGCCGTGCAAAGCCTGGTGATCGAGAAGCGGTGAGGGCGGCGTGAGCTGCGTGGCGTCCCGGGCAGGAGCTACCCCACCATCCGGTCCCGCCCGCTCCAGAATTCCGCGCGCAGCACTTTCTTGTCGACCTTGCCGACGCCGGTCATCGGCAATTGCCTGACGAACTTGATCTGCTTGGGCGCGTGAGCCGAACCCTTTCGCGTTTTCACCATGTTGATCAGCTCGTCGGCATCGGGCCTAGCGCCTTCACGCGGCACGACGATGGCAGTCACGGCTTCACCCCATTTCTCGTCGGGAATGCCGACGACAGCGACCATGGCCACATCGGCGTGCTGTGACAGCACGTCCTCGATTTCCCGCGGAAAGATGTTGAAGCCGCCGGACACGATCATGTCCTTCTTGCGGTCGAGGATGAACATGTAACCGCGTTCGTCCTTGCGCGCGATGTCGCCGGTATGGACCCATCCGTTCTTGAGCGTCTCGGCGGTGGTGTCGGGCCGCTTCCAGTACTCCGCCATCGCGTGGGGGGCGCGCACGCAGATCTCACCGGCTTCGCCCGTCTCCACTTCCTGATCGTTGTCGTCGAGGATCCGGACCTCGCAGGCCGCGATCGGGAAGCCGCAAGACAGGAACAGTTCGGGCGTCTTGGGATCGTGATCCGCTTTGCGCAGCACCGAGATTGGATAGCATTCGGTCTGACCGTAGAGTTGTGAGAACACCGGCCCGATCCGTTCGATGCCCTCGATCAACCGGCTCGGCGACATCGCGGAGGCGCCGTAGAGCACCAGCTCGAGCGAGGAGAGATCAGTCCTGCTCAATGCGGGATGATCGAGCAGCACATAGATCATGGTCGGCACGAACAGCGTGAAGTTGATGCGCTCGCGCGCGATCGCCGCCAGTACCGCCTCAGGATCAAAACCCTTCAGCATGTGAACGGTGCCGCCCCGCATCAGGGTCGGCAGCACTTTCGTGCCGGCAACATGGCTGATCGGTGCCACCGCGAGGTAGCGCGCGCCATTGGGGATTTCGAAGTCGGCAAGGATCGCGGCCGCGGCTCCGGCATTTTCGCGGTGGTAGCGCAACGCGCCCTTGGATTTGCCGGTCGTGCCACCGGTGTAATTCAGCGTCGAGAGATCGTCGGGTCCGGCGAGGCAATGCGCGCTGGCATGGCCTTCGATCTCGATCGCCTGCAAGAGGTCGACGCCATAGTCGGCCGGTCCCATGGTGAAGACCGCCTTGAGCCAGCCCGCTTGCGCAGCGAGCTCGCCGCCGCGATCGCGGAAGGCGGCCGCATCGACCACCAGCACCTCGGCCTCGGAATCCTCGAGCTGGAACATCTGGTCTCCCCGCGATCCCAAAGGATGCAGCCAGGTGACGCAGAGCCGCGACAATTGCGCGGCGACGCCGGCGCACCAGGTGTCGGCGCGGTTCGCGGTGAGGAAGGCGACCCGCGCGCCGGGCTGCAATCCAAGCCGCATGAACACGGCCTGGATGCGCCCGATCAGGTCGATGGTGCCCTGATAGCTCAGCGATCCGCCGGGCCAGGCGAAAGCAGTTCGGCCCGGATAGCGCGACAGTGCCCGCAGCGCCTGCGCGCAACTCGGCGACGATGCGTGGAGCGGATCGGACATATGTTTCCTCGCTGCTTTGTCATCGGCTTCTGGCGTGCCAATGTTTACGCGACGCTAGCACAGGGAATGCGGGATGGAACGACAAAGCCCGCGCGAGGGAGGCATGCGTGACGTCAGATCGGCTGCAACGTTTCCATGGTCGTCTCGCGCTGCCGCTGATTGCCGCGCCGATGTTTCTGGTGTCGGGCGTCGAGCTCATGGTCGCCGCCTGCCGCAACGGCGTGATCGGCAGCTTCCCCAGCGCGAATTGCCGTAGCACCGAACAGCTCGATGAATGGCTCACCAACATCGAAGCGCGGCTGCTGCGGCATGAAGATCAAACC
The DNA here is from genome assembly GCF_055807355.1 of Bradyrhizobium sp. Ken01. NCBI lineage: Bacteria > Pseudomonadati > Pseudomonadota > Alphaproteobacteria > Hyphomicrobiales > Nitrobacteraceae > Bradyrhizobium > Bradyrhizobium sp. Ken01. The sequence goes on along the minus strand of NZ_JBVVPC010000006.1, from coordinate 8,430 downwards.
GGCCGTAAGGCCGCGCCGCTTTGCCCAAACCTGATCGTGCACCGCTCCAATGCACGGCTGGAGCAGGATCTCGCCGTATTGCTGCACCACAGGCCGGAGATCGTCATCACCTCGGTCGGCTCCCCCATGCCGGTGCTGAAGCCGCTGCACGACGCCGGCGCATTGGTGCTTGCGGATGTTGGCTCGATCCGGCACGCCGAACGCGCGGCGGAAGCAGGTGCCGATGGACTCGTGCTGCTCACTGCGGGCGCGGGCGGGCAGACCGGCTGGCTCAACCCGTTCGCCTTCGTCCGCGCGGTGCGCGCGTTCTACGATGGCATCATCGTGCTCGCGGGTGGCATCAGCGATGGCCACGCATTGCGCGCGGCCGAAGTGCTCGGCTGCGATCTCGGCTACATGGGCACGAAGTTCATCGCGACCCACGAGAGCATGGCGGATGATCGTTACAAGCGGCTTCTGGTCGAGAGCAGCGCCGACGATATCCTGCTGACCACCGCGTTCACGGGACTTCAAACCAGCATGCTGAAGCCGTCGATCGTCGCCGCGGGTCTCGATCCCGACGACCTGCCGGCGCGCGGGGCCATCGACATCGCCAAGGACATCGACGTTACCGCACGGGAGAACCGGCCAAAGCGCTGGCGCGATATCTGGAGCGGTGGGCACTCGACATCCGGCGTGACCGATGTGCTCGCGGTTGACGATCTCGTCGCATCAACGCTCGCGGAATACCGTGAGGCGGTGGAGCGGTAGACCCGTGTCCCTTTCCGGAAGAACCGGGAGAGGGAAGGAGATACCGTCGCATCGGTCAAAGTTAATCCCGCATGGCTCCGCAGCCCCACACTTAACGGCAGATTAACCATCGATCGCCCAGAATCCCCTCAGGCGCCAATCAGGACCGAGAGGGACAGGCGATGGACTTCGACTTTCTCAACGCCAAGACGGCGGCTTCGCTGGATGAAATTCGCATTCGCGTAGCCCATGCGCTCGCCCGCCATCCGCTGTGCCGCAACGTGCGCTTCGACATCGTCAGCGTCCCCCGCACCCGCCGGGGCGGCAATTGGACCGTGGCGCTGCAGTCGGTCGAGCCGCGTGGAGTCTGGGAGGCCTCGGAGATCGTGGCCGACATCCAAGACGCTTACGATCTGGCGCTAGCTGCCTGATTTTGCTGAGCTTTCTAGATCATGTCGCCGCAGTCCGCGCGATTGCCGCCGCGATGGCACGGTTAAGCCTTAATTTTCGCCCAGTTTCCGGGCAGTGATCACGTGGACTTGAAGCCGGTTGCGGAGAGACGTTTGTCGAAAGCCATCACCATCGTCGTGCTGACCTGCTTCCTTGTCCTCGGCGCCGCCACTACCGCCATTCTCGGTCGCGACAGCGTGCCCAGCGTCAGCGCCGAAATGATCACGCAGGCGCCGCCACCCAAGCCGCTTGCAACCAATCGGGCCGCCAAGGCCGACCGTCTGGTTCCGACGCTGGCGTTAGCCTCGGCTGCCATCGACCCGGTCCAGGTACCGGCCGACAAGCTCTCGCAAATGCCCGTGCTGACCGAGCCGCTGCGCCAGGCGTTTGCCGCCGCCACGCCATCCGATTTCCCGATGCCCAAGGCGAGTGTGAACGAGGCTCCGGCCGCTGCAGAGATTCCTGCCGTCGAAGTCCCCGTCAAGCCGAAGGTCGTCGTCAAGCCGCAGCCGCAGAAATCTTATTCGCTGCTGTCCGACGTGCAGATTGCGGGCATCAGGGACCGCCTGAAGTTGTCGTCGTCGCAGGAATATTACTGGCCCTCGGTCGAAACCGCGCTGCGCAACGTTGTCCGCAAGATCTCGGCAAACAAGCTGTCCAATCCGAACGTGCAGGGCGTGCCGATTGATCCCAATTGCGACGAGGTCCAGCAGTTGAAGTCGGCCGCGATGCCGCTGCTGTTCCAGCTGCGTGACGACCAGAAAGAGGAAGTGCGCAAGCTCGCCCGCATCATCGGGCTTGAGAAGGTGGCGCAGCAGATCTGACGCGCAAGTTCCGTCCGGAACTGCGCCTGTATCGGGAACATCAGGCAATCGACAAGCGTTGCTCGCTCCAAAGAGGGAGTGGACCAATGCGCGCCTCGACAGCTTATTTCGTCGGTGCAGGAACCATCGTCGCAGCCATCGCCATTGGTCTCGGCGGCGGCATTGTCGCCGGCAATATCATGAATCCGGTGTCGCCCAAGCAGGGGCCTGATACCAGCAAGATCGCGCAGCGCGCTGACGCCAAGCCCGCCACGACGGACGCGCCATCCGAGCGCCTGCAATATCTCACCGGCTCGCAAGCCTTCGGCGCCATGGTCGCCGCGCCAGCGCAGGCCGAAGCCAAATCCGAGTCCAAGCCTGAGGCAAAGTCCGAAGCGGTGAAGCCCGACACGCAGACCACTCAAGCCAACACTGAACAGCCAGCGCAGCAGCCTTCGCAAGCGGCCGCGGTGGAGCCCCCGAAACCGCCACCGGCATCGCCTCCGCAAGTCGCAAAGCCTGCCGAGCGACAAGCATCGACAGAGCCGTCATCCTCATCCGACAACGCCTATGCCAAGGCCAGGGATTCTGACGTCAAGCGCGCCACGTCTGAACGGCGCCGGACGGAGCGCCGTGAGCGCTGGGCCGAGCGCCGTCGTTACGATTCCCGCGAGCCGCGTGCGATGCGCGACCGCACCGATTGGGACGACGTCGCGCGAAACATCCGCGAAGATGCCGATGCGCGCGAGGTCCCGAGCAGGCCGCGCGGCGGCTTTCCGCAGATCAGGCTATTCGGCGACGACGATTAGCTCCACGGCAGCGTGACCCTGACGCCACGATATGAGTGCGTTTCGCCCTGTCCCGGGGGCGCGCACCGAAAAGGCATTGTCACCTGCTTTGCGATTGAATAGTATTTCAACGTTTCTTCGTGGTTGTACGGTGCATCGATATTGCCGTTGCGCCGGATTGCATCGCCAGGGACGCCGTCCCTGCGAATTTCGATCGTGGCATTTCCATAGGAGCTTTTCATGTTGACCGCTCATGTTGCCCTCGTCACCGAACAATCGAAGATCACGCCGGCACAGCTCGCGAAAGTCGCGGGCGCCTTGTCCAAGCAGGTCTCCCGCGATTTCGGCCCGATCTGGAAAATCAATGCAGACGTTGCCGCGTACGAGAAACTGGAAGAGGTGCCGCTCGACTATTGGCCGATCATCATCAAGGACAATATCGGCGACCCCACGGCCGCGGGCTATCACGAGGACGAACATGGCCAGCCTTACTCGCTCGTCCAATACGACGAGGCATGGTCGCTGACCGCAAGTCACGAATGCCTGGAGATGCTGGCCGATCCGTTTGGCCGGCGCACGGTCGCCGGAGACTCGCCAGTGAAAGGACAAGGGCGCGTCAAGTTCCTGGTCGAGGTATGCGATCCCTGTGAAGCCACGGATTGTGCCTACACCATCAACGGCGTGCTCGTTTCCGATTTCTACACCCCGAACTATTTCGATCCGATGCGGGTGGATGGCGTCCGGTACAGCTACAGCGGCAAGCTGAAGGCGCCGCGGCAAGTCCTGAAGGATGGCTATTTGAGCTGGTACGAGCCATCGACCAAGACATGGTGGCAGCGGAACTGGTTCTCCGGCGCCAAGGCAGTCGACGGTGCGATCAAGGATTTCCAGCCGAGCGGAAGCAACGTGCGCGCCGCCATCGATCGTCACACAGAAGCCGCGCGGGCGCGCGCACACGATAAGCGCGGCCCGAATACCAAGCTCGCCATGCGCGCGCTCAAGGGCAAGCCGGCCAGGAATGATCCATTCAAGAGCCGGGCCGACGCACTGCGGGCCGCAATCAAGGCGGTCGGCGGCTGAAGGCTTGTCGTCGCTCCGGTCGTCATTAAGTGTGATCCTGGACTGCTGACTGACTTTATGACCAGGTATCACGCATGAACGCCGAGGATGAGGAGGCCCGCAAACGCAGGGCCGAGGAGTTGCGCGCGGCTATACGCGGCGCCGGAAGCGGGAAAAGACCCGACCGTGCGCCGACGCCGCGCGAGATCACCGACGAGGCAGCCCGCAAGGCACGACAGGACGCCGGCGTGGTTGCGCCGGACAAGGATGGTTCCGACGATTAGGCGGTGTCGGCAATGAAGGCATCCGGTTGGCCAGCACGCAGCCGGCCGAGTGGGCGCCTACGAAGATACTGTCGCACATTCATGGCGCTCCGCGGGGACCTTCCGCGGAGCGCCTGCAAGATTGTGCTTTGGCGAGGCGGCCTGCCGGGCACCTTCGCCCGCAAAGGGGGAGAAGGAAGTACGCTCACCCGCCGTGTGACTCCACGACTTTGCGGCAGCCGTCCGAAAGCTTCGACTTGTTCTCGCGCAGGCAGGCATTCATCTGCGGCGGCTTGCCGATGTGTTCGGCGCAGAATTTGCTCGCGTCGCTTCGGCACGTCATCTGCTCCTGCGGCGTCGGACCGGATTGCGCAACGGCGGTCTGGGCGGTAGCGGCGAGCAGCAGCACGGCAAGAACCGAAATCTTCATAAAACACCTCCTTGGGAATGTCGTTGGTCCCGCCTGGGATCAAGCGGGCCGGACCATCTCGCGAGCGCCGGGCGCGGGTCCATGCCATATTCATGGCATCGGCTAGCCCGTCCCGCCGCCGTACCCCCATTTTCATGGCATGTATCAGCGCGCCGTCTTTTGTCATTCAGGCTGCACGTCGGCGGCGAGACCCGGTGATTGCATCGGGACGCCGAACGGGAGCAGGAGAGCAAGATGTCGAAAAGAGCGGGAGCGCTGAGCGCCGGGCTGACGATTTTGGCGCTGGCAGGTGTGGTGATGGTTTCGCTGGGCACGAGCCCGGCGCAGGCGGTGGTCTATTGCAAGACGGTCGGCATACCCAAGGGCTGCGTGGTGCGGCCGACAGCGGCAGTGGTGGTTGCGCCGGCCGCCGCGGTCGCGGTCGCGACACCCGGGGTCGGTGCGCCCGGTGTCGGCGTGCGCGCGGGCACGCCGATGAATCGCGGTGGTCCGGTCAACCGCGTCGGCGTGCGCTGAGAAAGACGAAAGAGTTCGGGCGAAGGAGCGTTGCGGACGACCCCCCCCCCGTCTTCCGCAGGCAAATCATCCGGCCCGTCCCTCTCTCCGCGCGTCCCACACGTTCGGAGAGGGGGCTTTTCAGCCGACGGCGGCACCGCTGTCGGGGAAAATCTGCGGCAATTGCAGCCGCACGCGCGTGCCTGAGGAATCCGAGCTCAGATCGAGCATCGCTCCGCAGCGCGCGGCACGGCTCCTCATGTTGCGAAGGCCGCGCGCGGTCTGGCTCGCGTCGGTGGCTCCGCCGCTGCCGACCGACGCAGCACCGTTCGCAAAGCCCTTGCCGTCATCCGCGACCTTGATCACACCGTACGGTCCCTGACCTTCGTCGACCGTCTCGATGGTGACCGCGATGCGGCGGGCCTCTGCGTGCTTGACCGCATTGGTCACGGCCTCGTCGAGGATGCGCACGATCTGGATGACATGCCATGGCCTGAGCTCGGGATGCAGCGGCAGCCCCTGCGGCGTGGCCACGTGCCAGTCCAGCGCGATGTCGTGCGGTCGCAATTGCGCGGTCGCGCGCTCGCGCCAGGAGCCGAGTGCGAGCATCAGGTCGCCGCCGATGTCGTCCATGGAGTCGATGACGAGGCGGAGGTCCTTCAGCGCGGCACGGGCGGCGTCGGTGATGGTCGCACCCTCGTGCCCGCGCTCGGACAGTGCCACGATGCTGATGAGCTGGCCACCGAGGCCGTCATGCAGGTCGCGCATCAGCCGCGTGCGCTCATTGGCGAGCGCGGCGGCCCGTGCACGCTCCTCCTCGCGGGCAAAGCTCGCCTTCAGCCGCTCCTCAGCCTCGCGTATGCGCGTCACGAGCTGGTCGGCAAAGCTGTCGACCTGGTTCAGCGCGCGCGCGAACCGCCAGGTCAAGCCGGCGCCGATCGCGACCAGCATCGCCGAATAGGACAGGCGCGAGAGGAAGATGCGCTCGTCGGTCACGATCTCGAACACCGACAGGATGTCATGGACCCAGCAGATCAGCACGATCGTCACCGCGCAGCCGAGCGTGAAGCTTGCCGCGTCCTGCCGCCGCACCACCGCGGCGGTAGTGACGCAGGCCATCAGGAGCAGGCAGAGACCGACAGTGGGAATCCCCAACAGGAGAAACAGAATGCGCGGCAGCGGCGGGCCGGCGATCAGTCCGACACCGAACACGACGAGCCCCGGCGCGAACAGCAGCATGCCGTAACGCGGCCAGCGCCAGCCGAAGAACAGCACGCCGAAGACGACGACCAGGGCGCTCTCGATCGGTGCGGACGCGAGCAACACCGCGGCGAGCCGGGACGTGTTGACGGGGGGCACCGGTGGCGGCGCGAAGGCCTGCACTACGCCGAATACCATCGCCACGGCCAGGACGCCGTAAACCGGCTCGCGGCGGCGCATCAGCCACATGATCGCCAGGATCACGGCGAGGATCGACTGCCAGGCCGAGAACACCACCGGCAACGTGACGAACATCAACGTGCGTGTCTCGTAGGCCGGCCGCAAGGCCGCATCCGGCCCGACATAGACGGTGTCGAGGAAGCCCTTGAGCGGTCCCCAAACCAACAGCCGCACGGTGATCTCGTTCGCACCCTCGCGCAGCAGCGAGGACGGGATCGCCCCGATCTGCGGAGTGTTGCGGTCGGGCCGGTTGGCGTTGGCATCGCGTCGGGAATCCAGGATGACGACGCCGTTGATTGAGACTTCCACCGCGTTGCTGAAGCGCGGCAGGAATACCGACCATCCCGACGCCACATCGCCGCGGCGGAACGTGAAGGCGCCGGTATAGAGCGGCGGGTCGGCTAGGGAATAGCGTGAGGACGTGAAATGCGGCAGCGTTACGGGACGCGCCACGCCGTCCTCGCGCAGCGAAAATTCGCCAAGTGCAAAGTCGTCGGGGTCGCTGGGCTGGAGCAGCCGCAGCCCGAGGACGGTCGCGACCACTATGAGCGCCTGGAGCAGCAGATAGGGCACGAGGCGCGAGACCAGCAGCCGGCGCCGCGCGGGTTTGACCGTTGCCTTCGCCGCGATCTCGCTCACAGCTTGATCAGGCCCTGCTGCACCGCTTCGAACACCGCTTCGCTGCGGGTGTGCACCTCGAGCTTGCGATAGATGTTCTTGATGTGGCCGGGCACGGTCTGCCTGGAGAGGCCGAGATGGCTCGCGATCTCGGCGTAGCTGAAACCCTTGGCGATGCCCCAAAGGATGTCGATCTCGCGTGGGGTGAGCCTTGCGGTGTTGAGCGCGGGACCCGGCGGAGGCTCGGCTGAATTCTGCGCGGTACCTTGCGTTCTGCGCACGATGAAGCGGGCGATCGAGGCCGAGATCGGCGAATGGCCGGCGACCAGATCGCGCACGGTGGTGGCGATATCAGTGGGGAACGCATCCTTCAGGAGGTAGCCGGTGGCGCCGACCGTGATCGCGGAGATCACACTCTCCTCGTCGCCGAGCGCGGAGATCACCATGATCTCGGTGTCGGGAAAACGTTGCCTTGTCTCGCGGATCAGCTCGACGCCGTGGCCGTCGGGCAACCGCAGATCGGTAAGCAGCACGCGCGGCGCCCGCTCGCCGAGTCCGGCGCGGGCCTCCGCGAGCGTGCCGGCGCTGCGCACCTCGTAGCCGGCCTTGACCAGCGCGTCGTGGAGCCGCCAGCAGGTCGGCGCGTCGTCCTCGACGAGGAGGATGGTGATGGCTTCACCCGTCTCGCCCTGTTTGGTCATGATCATCGTCCTGCACCGCGTGTCCCCCGCGGCGCAGGGCCAAGTTTAGCTGCGGTGCGGGCGCCGCGACACCCATAATCATGGGGGCGCAAGATCTTGGGTGCGCAAGGCATCGGTCTGGCGTTCCCGACGCGATGCCTACTGCTTCGTCGCGGTCGGCTTGTCCGGCGGTATGGGCGGGCTCGGCAGTCGCTGCACCAGATGCGCGCGGTATCGGCATTGTTCTTGTAGAACTGCTGATACGGCCCCTTGATCACGTCGAGCTTCGTCGGCCGCAGCCATTCCGCCGAAGGTTCGGCCTGACGCCCACGGCGGCACCGGGAAGTGAGATAGGCCACAGACGGGTTGACTTACGGGAGGAGACCCTCGAAATCTTCCCGGAGCCAGCCCAGGGCCTCCTTGACGGATTGAAGCCTGCACCATGGTCGGATTGATCCTCCCGGCTCCGATGTCACGCCTGCAGCGTCTGGCCGGCCGCGTTGCGCTGGCGGCTGCCCTGATGCTGGTCGCGGCCTCGACTGCGCAGGCCGACAAGCGGGTGGCGCTGGTCCTTGGCGTGTCCGACTACCAGAGCGTTGCGCGGCTGGCTAATCCCGACAACGACGCGGCTGCCATCAGCGACGCGTTCAAGCGGATGGGGTTCGATATCGTGGA